>NZ_JBSGCE010000021.1:0-164297 GCF_053601695.1 Nonomuraea sp. NPDC004702 | reverse complement strand
CGATGGAGAACACCGTGCCGAAGCCGTCGGGACGCACGCCGGTCACCCGGTAGTCCTCGCCCTGCTCGCCGTAGGTCCTGACCCGCAGCCCGCGCGTCGCCTCCCCGCGCGTCGCCTCCCCGGGCGGCGGGGGCGAGGGCGGGCCGGGGTGGCGGCGGGCGTTGCCCGCCGTCGCCGGGGTGGCCGCCGGGTGCCTGCTGACGGCCGCCGCGGTGGTCGTCGCCACGTCCGGCGGGTCAGGACCGGCGACGGTGACCGCGACCGGCTCCCGCACGGTCGAGGTGACGCTGTCCGGGATGCGCATCCGTCCCGCCGTGATCGAGGCCCCCGTGGGGACCGTGCTGACGTTGCGCGTCACCAACGCCGACGCCCAGCGGCACGACCTGCGCCTGGCCACCGGCGAACGCACCCCGATGCTGGCCCCCGGCCAGAACGCGACGCTGCGCCTGGCGCCGCTGGGCGGTCCGGTGGACGGCTGGTGCACGGTCGCCGGGCACCGCGCCGCGGGCATGACCATGCGCCTGGCCCCGACCGGCGCCTCGGCGGCGTCCCGCCCCCAGGAGGCCACCGGCCACACCGGTCACACGACGACCGAAGCCGCCCCCACCATGCCCGCAATGCCCACCATGCCCGCCATGCCCGCCGTGCCCGGCCCGCTCGACCTGGCGGCGCCCATGTCGTCCGGCTGGCGACCTCACGACGCGACGCTCAGGCCCGCGCCCGGCGGCACCGAGCACCACGTCGAGATCCGCGCCGACGACCGGCTCGTCCAGGAGGTCGCGCCCGGGGTGCGGCAGCGCGTCTGGACGTTCAACGGCGCCATGCCCGGCCCGGTGCTGCGCGGCAAGGTCGGGGACGTGTTCGTCGTGACGTTCGTCAACGCCGCCACCATGGGCCACGGCATCGACTTCCACGCCGGCGCCACCGCACCCGACGGGCCGATGCGCACGATCCAGCCGGGCGAGCGGCTGACCTACCGCTTCCGCGCCGACCACGCCGGGGCATGGCTCTACCACTGCTCGACCATGCCGATGACCCAGCACATCGCCAACGGCATGTACGGCGCCGTCGTCATTGACCCGCCGGACCTGCCCGCGGTCGACCGCGAGTACCTGCTGGTCCAGGGCGAGCTGTATCTCGGCGAGCCGGGCGGCCCGGCGCAGGTCGCCAAGATCCGGCAGGGCGCCCCGGACGGCTGGATGTTCAACGGCACCGCCGCCGGCTACGACCACGCCCCGCTGGCGGCCACGGCGGGGGAGCGGGTCCGCATCTGGGCGGTGGCCGCCGGCCCCAGCTCGGGCACGTCGCTGCACGTGGTGGGCGCGCCGTTCGACACGGTCTACAAGGAGGGCGCCTACCGGCTGCGCACCGAGGACGCGGGCGGCGCGCAGGCCCTCGACCTGGCCCCGGCGCAGGGCGGCTTCGCCGAACTGGTCTTCCCGGAGGCGGGCACGTACCCGATCGTGGACCACACGATGCGGCAGGCGGAGGCGGGCGCGCACGGCCTGTTCAAGGTCGGCGCCCCACCGCAGAACTGACCCCCGCAGGACCGACCCGCCGGAGGACCGGCCCGCCGCCGCGAGGACGCGTACGCTCGGCCGGTGAGCCGGGCCGGTCAGCCGGCCGGCGCCGGGGACTGGTCGGGCGTGATGCGGTCCCAGGCGGCCAGTGGCAGCATGATGACGGCCGCCGGGAACAGGCCGTGCTCCTCGTGGTCGATGTGCCAGTGGAGGCGGTCGAGGGCGTCCAGCACGGCGGGCCAGTCGGGCGCGGCCGGGTCGATCGCGCCGAGGATGCCGTGGATGTCGGCGTGCTCGGCGCACAGCCGCTCCACCTCCTCGGCCAGCGACCCCTCGGCGCGCAGCTCGGCGAACAGCCCGCGCTCCTCGGTGTCGGTGTGCGGGACGAGCCGGGCCATCAGGTCCGCCAGCAGCGCCACGGCGTCACCGTGGCGCAGCTCCCCGATCGCGCGGCGCAGCGCCCCCGCGCACTCCTGGATGTCCCAATGCTCCTGGGACAGGCGGCCGATCAGTGGGAACTCCCGGCAGCCGCAGTAATTGCACATGGTCACGTCCTTGCAGGAGGGTCGCTTCTCGACGGCGGCAGCCGGGGCGCGCGCATACGCGTACCGCTCCCCGGGCCGCCCCTCGCCTCCACCCTTCCCGGCGGGACGACGCGCCGGTCAGGGCCGAAAGTCCCGGATCGCCCCCGACCTCCGTCGGAAAACCACGTGACGGGCGCCCGCGGCGTCGGGGACGATCACCGCCATGGAGTACGGCGAACTGGTCGCGCGGGCGTCGGCGGCGGCGATCGAGGGCTGGGACTTCACCGCCCTGCGCGGCCGGGTCGTCGAGGAGCCGCTGCCCTGGAGCTACGAGCGCCTCCTGCGCGACCGGCTGACCGGCGCGGCCTCGCTGCTGGACATGGGGACCGGCGGCGGCGAGTTCCTGGCCGGGCTGACGCCGCTGCCGCCGCGCACCGCCGCCACGGAGGGCCACCCGCCCAACCTGCCGATCGCCCGCCGCCGCCTGGAGCCGCTCGGGGTCGAGGTGGCCGCGATCCGGGAGGACGACGTGCTGCCGTTCCGCGCCGACGCGTTCGCCGTGGTGGCGAACCGGCACGAGTCCTACGACCCGCGCGAGGTCCGCCGCGTGCTGGCCGACGACGGGGTCTTCGTCACCCAGCAGGTGGGCGGCCGCGACCTCGAAGAGGTCAACAGGGCCCTGGGCGCGCCGCCGCTCGCGTACCGCGGCTGGGACCTCGCCCGTGCCGCCGCCGGGCTGGCCGAGGCCGGGCTCACCGTGACGTGGACCGCGCGGGCGCGGGTGCGGACGACGTTCCACGACGTCGGGGCGCTCGTGCTGTTCCTGCGGATGGTGCCGTGGCAGGTCCCCGATTTCGACGCCGTCCGGTACGGCCACCGCCTGCGCGCCCTGCACGACCGGATGGCGGGCGGCCGGCCGCTGACCGCCCACGCCCACCGCTTCGCCCTGCTGGCCCGCCGTTCACCCGGAGCGGGGGCGCGGCGGGCGTCCGGTCTCACCTGCTCCACGCCTCGTGGACGGTGGTGATGGCCGAGGAGACGGGCCGGCCGCCGGGCCACGTGACGGCCGGCCGGCCCGGCACGGGGACGCCGTCCACGGTGATCGAGGCGTGCTCGCACGGGATGATCTGCATCGACAGCCCGTGGCTGACGCCCAGGAGCGGGAAGTCGGCCATCGAGAACGGCCTGGCGTCCAGCGGCCCGGTGATGGTGACCGCCAGGCCGGCCGCCGTCGCGTGCGTGCCCGTGGCGGGGTCCACGCGCAGGTCCACGGCGGCCCGCTGCACCCGCGCGGCGGGCCAGGACGGCAGCGCCGTGGCCTCGTCGAAGTGCCGGACGAAGTGCTCCTCGATCCACGTCCCGAGCTCCGGGTCGTCGCTGACGACGCGCAGCCCGGCGGGCGTCCACACCACCATCACCGCGCCGGCGCCGTGCGTGGACCAGTCGACCTGCCACAGGGAGGCGTACCCGGTGGGGACGTCGCCGTCGTAGAGGGTGACGTACGGGTTGGCGCCGGCGAGCAGCGGCCGGCGGGTCACGTAGGCGCTCGTCGGCGCGCCCTCACTGGTGCTGAGCATGAGCCGATCATGGACGCTCCTGCCCCTCGATGGCCAGCCCGCCCACCTGAGTAGGGCGGTACTCATGCCCTCCCGCCGCCGCCGGCGCACCCTGCAAGTGACGGAACACCGGAAAGGAGCATGCGGTGCGCAAGGGCGTACATCTTCGACAGATCGGCCGCCGGGGGCTGCTGACCGTGATCATGGTCGTGTCGGTCGCCGTGCCCCTGTGGTCGGCGGCGGCCCCGGCCTCCGGGGCCGTGGCGGCCCGCGGGCGCACGCTCGCCGAGCCCTGGTCCTACCTGTTCGAGATCCGCCGGCGCTTCCCCGCGCCGGAGAAATGCGTGGACGTCGACAACGGCTACACCTTCGACGGCGCCAACGTGAAGCAGTGGGAGTGCGTCAACGTCCCGCAGCAGCACTGGCAGTACCAGCGGGTGGCCCCCGGGAGCGAGTGGTTCTTCCTGCGCGCCCAGCACAGCGGCAAGTGCCTGGACGTCGACAACGGCTACACCTTCGACGGCGCGAACGTGAAGCAGTGGCAGTGCGTGAACGTCCCGCAGCAGATGTGGCGCTGGAAGTACGCCTACACCGACGCGTGGTGGAACACCTTCTACTTCCTGGAGAACCAGAAGAGCGGCAAGTGCCTCGACGTCGACCACGGCTGGACGCACAACGGCGCCAACATCCAGCAGTGGACCTGCGACGAGTACGCGGGCCAGCAGTTGTGGTACTTCCGGCCGGTGTGACCCGGCCGGACGGCGCCGGCCCGGCTCCCTCCGGGCCGGCGCCGCCTCACGACGCGGCCGGGGCGATGTTGTGGTTGACGCGGAACAGCCGGTCCGGGTCGTACCGGGCCTTGAGCGCGGACAGCCGCCGGTGGTCCGCCTCGGAGTAGGCCCGCCTGACCGCGTCCGGGGTGGCGTCGTGGTCGAACAGGAAGCCCGGCAGCAGGGCGCCGGTGTCCCAGCGCCGCAGCCGGTCCAGCACCTCGTCGGCGACCGCGCGCGCCGCCTCGGCGCGTCCGGGCGGGGCCGGCAGCCGCATCCACAGCAGGAAGGCCGCGCCCCGGGTGCCGGCCGCGTGCGGGCGGGCGGGCGGCCGGTCCAGCGCCCCGCCGAGGTGGCGCAGCTGGATGCCGGGGAACGGGCCCTGCGTCCGGGCCGGGTCGATGAACGAGGCCAGCTCCGCGGCGGCGTCGTCGTCCAGCTCGCGCAGCAGCGCGCTGCGCAGGTGCGCCGAGACCGGGTGACGGGGGTCCTGGTAGATCTCGGTGATCCGGCTGTAGGGGATGGTCGCGCAGGTGTCCTTCTCCGGGCCGAGCGCGCGCAACGGCCGCACCAGCCGGGCGCCCTGCTCCTCGTCCCCGGCGTACACCGTCCGGACCTGCACCATCGAGCGGCCGCGGAACTCCCGGGGCAACTGCGGCGCGTCGGGGAAACGCACCAGCGTCACGGAGGACGACATCTCCTCCGGCTGCTCCTTCGCCCAGGCCAGGTAGGAGCGCAGGACGTGGGCGGTGTGCCCGGGGTCCTCGCCCGGGTAGTACAGCTCGCCGCCGTGGACCGTGCGCAGCGGCAGCAGCTCGATCTCGGCCGAGACGACGACGCCGAAGTTGCCCTTGCCGCCGCGTACCGCCCAGAACAGGTCGGGCTCCGCGCCGGGCGAGACGGTCCGCAGCCGGCCGTCGGCGGTGACGACGTCCAGCGAGCGGACGCGGTCGGCGGCGAACCCGTACGTGCGGGCGGCCAGCGGGAGCCCGCCGCCGGTCAGGAACCCCATCACCCCGACCTCGGCCGACGACCCGCACAGCGGCGCGAGCCCGTGGGGGGCCGCCGCGGCGACCACCTCGCCCCAGCGCAGGCCCGCGCCGATCCGCGCGGTGCGGGCGTCCGGGTCCACCGACAGCTCGCGCAGCTCGCCGGTGGCGATGAGGACGGCTCCGTCGGCGGGCAGCGACTTGCCGTGCCCGGTGGACTGCACCGCGACCGCGCGTCCCGTCCGGGCCGCGTACGTGACGGCGGTGGCCACGTCGCCGGCGTCGGCGGCGACCACGACCACCGCGGGCCGGTGCTGGACCGTCAGCAGCCAGCCGGAGCAGGCGTCCGCGAAGCCCTCGTCATCCGGCAGGAGCGTGCGGCCCCGGATAAGCGCGGCCAGGGCCGCCACGTCGTGCGTCGGGCCGGTCCGGACGTCGGACATGATGCACCTCACTCAATAGTTGGTTGGACCAACGTTGGTTCAGCCAACAATACAGACATTCGTGGGTGGTGCCAACGACTTGTTAGATTGCCTCTGTGAACATCCCGGAGGGGAGGCCGCCCGAGCGGCTGCGCGCGCTGCCGAGCAGGCTGACCAACCACGCGGCGCTGGCCGCCAACCGGATCGTGGACCAGGCGTTCGCCCAGGCCCAGGTCCGGCGCTACCACTACGCGCTGCTCGCCGCGCTGGAGGAGTACGGCCCGGCGAGCCAGGCGGCGCTCGGCCGGCGTACCGGCATCGACCGCAGCGACATGGTGGCGACCGTCAACGACCTGGCCGGGCGCGCGCTCGTCGAACGCGCGCCCGACCCGGAGGACCGCCGCCGCAACATCGTCACCATCACGGCGGAGGGCCGCCGCCGGCTGGCCGAGCTCGACCGCCTGCTGGCCCGCGCCCAGGACGAGTTCCTCGCCCCGCTGCCCCCCGCCGACCGCGAGCGCCTGGTCGACCTGCTCACCCGCCTGGCCGACCATCACGCCGCGCCGAGCGGAAGAAGGCCACCGGAACCAGGGTGACCAGGCACAGTCCGAAGGCCCACCAGAAGGCGGTGCCGTAGGCGTGCGCCGGGCCGTCGCCCTGGCGTAGCCCTCTGTCCAGGACGGTGGTGAGGATGGCGGTGCCCAGCGAGCCGCCGAGCCGGTTGACGACGTTCAGCGCGCCGGCGGCGCCCGGCGTCTGCTGCCGGTCGACCGAGGCGTACGCCGCGGCCATGGTGGGCGCGGAGACGCCGCCGATGCCCAGGCCGTACAGGACCAGGCAGAGGGTCAGCAGCCAGGTGTCCGGACGGGCGGGGGCCTGGGTGAAGGCGAGCAGCCCGGCCAGTGAGAGCACGAGCCCGCCGGTCACGACGGCGCGCGGGCCGTGGCGGTCGGCCAGCCGCCCGGCGGCGAACGAGCCGGCGGCGGCCCCGAGTGCCTGCGGGGTGAGCAGGAGGCCCGTCGAGAGCGTGTCGGCGTGCCGGTCGTGCTGGAAGAACAGCGGCAGCAGGATCATGGAGCTGTAGAGCGAGGCCCCGAGCAGGAACAGCGCCACGCAGGCCGCGGTGAACCCGCCCTTGGCGAACAGGCGTACGTCGATCAGCGGCTGCCGGCGGGTGCGCAGCGCGTGCACGAGGTAGCCCCCGACCAGCGCCAGCCCCGCGCCGACCAGCACGGCGGGCGTCCATGCCCCCTCGCGCCCGCCCGCCATGGTGAGCCCGTAGACCACCGCCGCCAGGCCGGGGGAGAGCAGCGCCAGGCCGAGGAGGTCGAGCCTGGGCGCGCCGCCGGGCCCGTCCCCGTCCCCGTCCTCGTCCTCGTTCCGGGCCAGGACGCGGGCGGCCACCGGCAGGACGAGCAGGCAGACGGGCAGGTTGAGGTAGAAGATCCAGCGCCAGTCGAGCTGCTGGACGACCAGGCCGCCCACGATCGGCCCGAGCACCGGGGCGAACATGACGGGGATCGTCAGCACGCTCATGGCCCGGCCGATCCGGGACGGCCCGGCCGCCTGGGCCAGGATCGTCTGGCCCACGGGGTTCATCAGCCCGCCGCCGACCGCCTGCACGAGCCGGAACGCGATGAGGGCCGGCAGCGACCAGGCCAGGCCGCACAGGGCCGAGCCGGCGGTGAAGACCGCCACGGCGGCCATCCACGTGCGCTTGGCCCCGAACCGCCGGCTCAGCCAGCCCGACAGGGGCATGACCACCGCGATCGCGAGCAGGTAGCCGGCCGCCACCCACTGCACGTCGGTCAGCGACGTGCGGAAGTGCGCCGCCATCGCGTCGGCCGCGATGCCCACGGCGGTGGCGTCGATCGTGGCCAGGATGGGGGCCGCGATCAGCACGATCCCCATGCGCAGCAGGTGCGGGTCGAGCCGGTCGCGCGCGGCCCCGGCGGCAGAGGTGGCGGTCATCGAGCACCCTTAGGATCGATTGACTAGGACGACTCCAAACACTAGGTCCGACCTAATCGCTAGGTCAAACCTAATGAACGCGCGGAAGGGCACAGCTCGTGACCGAACGATCCAAGGGTTTGCGGGAGCGCCAGAAACACCAGACCCGGCAGCTCATCTCCGACGTCGCGACCGGCCTGTTCCTGGAGCGCGGCTACGACGACGTCACCATCGCCGACGTCGCGGCCGCCGCCGGCGTGGCCAAGATGACCGTCACCAACCACTTCCCGCTGAAGGAGGACCTCATCCTCGACCGGCACGAGGAGGTGGTCGACGGCCTGGCCAGGGCCGTGTCGCGGCGCGAGCCCGGCGAGTCGGCCCTGGAGGCCGCCCACCGCGACTACGACGAACGGCTGCGCCGCCGCGACGGCGCGATCCCCGACGCCGGCGCCGACTGGCAGCGGTTGGTACGCGACACGCCCGTGCTGCGGGCCCGTCTGCGCCAGCTGCACGACCAGGCCGAGGCCAAACTGGCCGCCGTCCTGGCCGAGGAGACCGGCGACGGCGGCGTCACGCCCCGCCTGGTGGCCGCCGCGCTCGCCGGGGTGGAGCGGCTGCTGTTCGACGAGGCCCAGCGCCGGGTCCTGGCGGGGGAGGAGTCCGAGGAGATCTTCGCGGCCCTCGCCCGCACCGCGCGGCAAGCCTACGACCTGCTGCGGCCCGCCATCGGCGACTACGCCCGCCGCGCCCCGGTCAGCGGTTGAGATAGGCCAGGACGGCCAGGACCCGGCGGTTGTCGTCCTCGGACTCGGGCAGCTGGAGCTTGCCGAAGATGCTGGAGATGTGCTTGTTGACCGCGCTGGCGGAGATCACGAGCTGGTGCGCGATGGCCGTGTTGGACCGCCCGGCGGCGATCAGGCTCAGCACCTCCCGCTCGCGCGGACTCAGCTCGCCGGTGCGGCCACGCGCGTCGCCGCGGGTCAGCAGCTTGGCGATGACCTGCGCGTCCATCGCCGTGCCGCCCCGGCTCACCGAGGTGACCGCGTCGATGAACTGCCCGGTGTTGGCCACCCGGTCCTTCAGCAGGTAGCCGACCGCCCCCGCGCCGTCGGCCAGCAGCTCGCGGGCGTAGAGCTGCTCCACGTACTGCGACAGCACCAGCACCGGGAAGCCGGGCCGGTCGCGGCGCGCCTGGATCGCGGCCTGCAGCCCCTCGTCGGTGAACGACGGCGGCAGCCGCACGTCGACGACCGCCACGTCCGGCCGCTCCTCGGCCAGCGCCTTGCGCAGCGACGGCCCGTTGTCGACGGCGGCCACGACCGTGAAGCCGTGCTCGGTCAGCATGCGGACCAGCGCGTCCCGGATGAGGAACAGGTCCTCGGCGACGACTACTCGGACCTGATCGCGCACGGCACCTCCAGATGCACCCGGGTGGGCCCGCCGGGCGGGCTGTCGACGGCGATCGTCCCGTCGAAGACGGCCAGCCGGCTCTGGATGCCGCGCAGCCCGGTGCCGTCGGCCGGATCGACGCCGCCGCCGCCGTCGTCCACGACGTCGCAGCTCAGCAGCCCGTGCCGGTAGGCGAGCGTGATCTGGACCGTCGCCGCCCCGGCGTGCTTGCTGGTGTTGGCGAGCAGCTCGTTGACCGCGAAGTAGACGGCCGACTCCACCGGCGGCGCGGGCCGTCCGGCCAGGTCGGTGGTGACCTCGACGTCGAGCAGGCAGTCCAGCGCCAGGGCCCGGATCGCGTCGGCCAGGCCGCGGTCGGCCAGGACCGGCGGATGCACGCCGCGTACCAGGTCGCGCAGCTCGTCCAGGGCCTTGGAGGAGGACTCGCGGGCCGTGGCCAGCAGGGCGCGGGCCGCCTCAGGGTCCTCGTCGAACAGCCGCTCGGCGTGGCCCAGCCCCATGCCCAGGGCGACCAGCCGGGCCTGCGCGCCGTCGTGCAGGTCGCGCTCGATCCTGCGCAGCTCGGCGGCCTGGGCGTCGACGCTGTCGGCGCGCGTCTCCACCAGCGTCTCGACCCGCTGCTCCAGCGCGGCCCTGCGCGACGGCCCGAGCAGCGCGCCGGCCCAGCGGGCGCGCAGGCGCAGCAGCGGGGGGCCGATGTAGAGGCCGAGCGCGATCAGCGCCAGCCCGACCGGGATCGCCGCCAGCGCGGCGGCCGTCGAGGTGACGTGGATGACGCCGTAGGCGTTCGCGCCGCCGGCCCGCAGGTTGGCCCGCCACACGAACGGCTGCACGGCCACGCCGTACAGGCCGTACAGCGGCATGCCCAGCGCCAGCGCGGACGCCCACGTGCCCATGAGCGGGTCGAGGACGCCCCAGAGCACGTCCCGCCAGGTCGCCGGGTCCCTCAGCAGCGCGGACGCGTCCGTCCCCGGACCGTAGGGGCGCTCGACGCGCACGCCGAGCCGGCCGGCCAGCCGCCGGGCCGCGTCGGCGACCGCGCGCTGCAGCGACACCGCCTGCCGGAACGCTCCCCGGCCCACGCCGGCCACCGCCGGCACCGCGCCGAGCACGACCAGGACGGCCGCGAGCACGCCGGCCACCGACAGCCCGATCATGGCCAGCGCCCGCACCGGCGTCGTGAGTCTCGCCTTCACCCCTCGTCTCCCCGTCGTCCGCGTCTTCGCGTTCCGCGCCCGTGGCATCATCGCACCTTCCTCCGGAAATCCCATGGTCAGCCCCGGTACGCGGCCCGCCGGAGCACGGCGAGCCCGGTCAGCCCGGCCAGAGCGGCCGCGCACAGCCCGGCGAACAGGTCGCCGACCAGGCCGTACAGCGTCCAGGCGCCGTGGGTCGGGACGGAGACGACCATGCTCTGCCGCGCCGTGCCGAAGTAGTTCGCCCTGGCCAGCGGGGTGCCGTAGGGGTCGACGGTGATCGCCAGGCCGTTGCTGGCCGTCCGGACGAGGCTGTAGCCGTTCTCCACGGCCCGGAACACCGCGTTCGCCGCGTGCATGCGCTCGATGCTCTTCCAGTCGTTGGCCGGCACGAACATGACGTCGGCGCGGGTGCGCAGCGTGGCGGGGAAGTCGGCGTCGAAGCAGATGACGTGGGCCAGCCTCCCGTACGGCGTGCCGGTCACCGGCACGACCCCGTCGCCCGGCCGCAGGCTCTCCATGCCGGGCACCGGATGCGCCTTGTCGAAGACCGACGCCACCCGCCCCTCGGGCGTCACCAGCACGGCCAGGTCGCGGGAGCGCGGCTCCCCGTCGAGGACGACGGCCACCCCCATGTCGAGATAGACGCCCTTCTCCCTGGCCAGGTCCTGGGCCTTGCGCAGGAAGCCGGGGTAGTCCTCGCCGAGCACGACCGCGGCGGTCTCGGCCCAGGCCACGATCCGGGCGCCGCCGTCGGCCTCGGTCCGGGTGCGGGCGAACAGGTCGTCGTCGATCACCGCGAACGCCTTGCGCAGCGTCGGCTTCTGCTCGGGCAGGACCCGCGGGGTGTGGAAGTTGTCGATCTCCCGCATGCGCTTCTCGGCGGCCGGCGAGGCGCTGATCCCGGCGACGCGCACCAGCTCCGGCGCGGCCGGCGCGGCCGCCAGCCGCAGGCCGCCGCCCAGCAGCACCGGGACGAGCACCGAGACGTACGTCAGCGTGACGCCCCGGACCGACGGCCAGGCCACCCGGCGTTCCAGCAAGAGGTTGACGACCGGCGCGGCCCACGCCATCAGGAAGCTGATCCCGTAGACGCCGGTGACGGACGCCGTCTGGAGCAGCGGCAGGTTCGCCGACTGCGTCGCGGCCAGCGGCCCGAAGATCGTGCCCAGCGGGCTGACCGTGGCGATCAGGAACTCGGCCGTCACCCGGGCGGCCGGGAAGACCAGCGTGCCGGTGACCGGGCCGAGTCGCCGGACGAGCAGCCGGTCGGCCAGCAGCGGCAGGCTCAGGACCAGGCTGAGCAGCAGGCAGCCGAGCAGGATCGGCGGGACGGTGAGCCCGCCCGCCGCCGCGACGAAGACCACCGTCGTCGCGGCGGCCGACAGGCCGACGGCCGCGAGGCCGGCCGGGACGCCCGAGCTGCGGGTGAAGCGCATGAGGCCGATGGAGAACAGCCATCCGGCCAGCGGGACCGACCATTCGCTGTTCGTGCCGAACAGCCCGAGCACGATCCCCGCCGCCAGCCAGGCGTATTTTCGCCGGCCGCCGGCCAGGTGGGGGATGGTCGTGGTTGCGGTGTTTGCCATGCACAGGAGCCTCGCCGATCGCACGGCGGCCGCCATTGCGGCTGACTCTCGACTCCCCCTGTAGTTATCTCCACCCCCGGGAGGCCCTCTGCGGGGAGGTCATCTGCGGGGAGGCCGTCTGCGGGGAGGTCAGCCGCCGGGACGGGCCAGCCCCGCGGCGACGAGGTCGATGAGCAGGTCGATGATCCTGGGGTGCAGGTCCGGATCGCCGAGCCGCTCGGCGAACATCGGCACCAGCAGCACGCACTGCAGCACGCCGATGATGACCGCGGGTTCGGCGTCGACCAGCTCGCCCGCGGCCCGGCGGGCGGTGACGTACTCGGTGAGGGCGGCGGCCGGGCTGCCGGACATCGCGGCGACCCGTTCGGGGTCGAGCTTGCGGGCCACCGCCTGCATCTCCTCCGGATGGGTCATCAGGCGACGCCACAGGGGGTTGACCGACAGCTCCTCGACGGTGGCGTGCAGGAACCGGCGCAGCGCCTCGCGCGGGTCGTCGGCGCTCATCAGCGCGCCGTCGATGACCCGCCGCCGCACCTCGCCGGTCTGGCGCAGCATCAGCTCCAGGTACAGCGCCTCCTTGGAGTCGAAGAAGACGTAGAAGCTGCTCTTGGCCACCCCCGTGGGGGCCATCAGCTCCTCCAGGGAGGTCTTGCGCAGCCCCTGGCCGGTGAACAGCTTCTCGCCGTTCGCCAGCAACAGGGCGGTGATGCGGGCCTTCTCCTCTGCGGTGAACGCGGGCGGCATCGGGGACAACCTTCCTGCACGACCAGTTATGCCGATCAGATGGTTTCACGAACCCGCGGTGGCGGCGCGGCGCAGGCCCTCCTCGTAGATGGCCACGAAACGGTCGATCTGCCACAGCTGGGAGACGATGATGAGCGTCAGGCCGAACAGGGACGGCCACGGCTCCACGCGGACGAGCCCGTACGCCATGACGCCCAGGCCGACGGCGGCCATGGCGAGCAGCCGGCGGATCATCTGGCGGTGCGCCGCGGCGGCCGGCGAGTGGTCGGCGGCGTACAGCTTCTCGCCGTAGATGCCCTTCGACGCCCAGCTGCGCGGCTCGTGCACCGGCCGGAACGCGTGGGGGTTGAGCCACATCCAGATCACGCCCGCCGCGATCGGGGCCAGGGACCACCAGCCGAGCGCCTCGCGGAAGTAGATCGGCAGCAGGATGGGCGCCAGCCCGGCCATCCGGGTCCAAACGCTCCACGGGTTGGCGTGCCGCTTCCATGCCTCGTCGTCGAGTCCGAACGTGGCGGCCGCGGCCTGGGTGAGCTTCATCGTCGCTCCTTGCGGGGGAACCGCCGGGACCTCCCCGGCGCTCTGCATCCATAAAATCAGTTTAGAGTTTTGTTTTCAACCGGCCCGAGGTGATAGAAAACGATCATGACCCGAACATTCCTGCGGCCCGACGACGTGCGCGACCTGGTCGCCGAGCAGTTCGGCGCCGACCGGCGGCCGGCCGCGCTCGACCGGCTGACCGGCGGCAGCAAGAAGGGCGTCTACCGGCTCCGGCTGGACGACGCGACCAGCGTGATCCTCTACGTCTGGGCGGAGGGCGAGAACTACTGGCCGCCGTCCCCGGCGGTCGAGGACGACCCCTTCACCGACGCGTCGGGAGCGGACCTGTTCGCCGCCGGCCACGCGGCCCTGACCGCGGCGGACGTGCGGGTGCCCCGGCTGCTGGCGCTCGACCCCGGCGGCCGTCACCTCGGCGCCGCCCTCGCCCTGGCCGAGGACGCGGGCGCCACGACGCTGGAGACCCTGATGGAACGCGACCCGGCCGCCGCCGCCCGGCCGCTGGCCGCGCTCGGCGACGCCCTGCGCCGCATGCACACCACCCTCGGCCCGTCCTACGGCAAGCTCGCCCACCTGGCCGACGGCCGGACCCGGGCGTCCCGGCCCGCCGAGGACGTCGTCCTGGACCGCGCGCTCGCCCATCTCGCCGCCGTCGCCGACCGCGACGCCCGGATGGGCCGGGCGCACGAGCGGATCGCCGCCCACGTGCGCCGCCTGCGCGACGCGGTCGCCCCCCGCGAACGGTACGGGCTCGTGCACGGCGAACTCGGGCCGGACCACGTGCTCGTCACGCCCGCGGGCGAACCCGTCATGATCGACTTCGAGGGCCTGACCTACTTCGACGCCGAGTGGGAGCACGCCTGGCTGCGCATGCGCTTCGAGGACGCCTACCCGGCGCTGCGCCCGCCCGCCCTCGACCCCGACCGGCTGGAGCTCTACCGGTACGCGCAGGTGCTCTCGCTGATCGAGGGCCCGCTGCGCATCGCCGACACCGACTTCCCCAACCGGCGCTGGATGCTGGACCTGGCCGAATGGAACATCGCCAAGGCCCTCGCCGTCCTGTGACGCCGGCCCGTCCGGTCAGGCTTCGCGGGGGAGCGGGGGCAGCGGGAGCGGCAGCCCCGGAAGGCCGTCGATGCTGGTCGCCACGTGCTCCTTCTTGTGGAAGTACGCGTCGAGCGACTCGTCGTCCTCGCGGGCGAAGCGCGAGCCGTGCAGCGGGCGGTCGGCGTCGTAGGTCATGAACGGGACGGCGTACCCGCAGGTGTCGCGGATCAGCCGGGCGGTCACGACGATGATCGCGCGCAGGCCGTGCGGGACGGGGTCGATGTCCGGGAAGTGCCGCAGCAGCCCGGCCCAGCGGGGGTCGTCGCGGAAGACCGGCTCGCCGTGGCCGTGCACGCGCACGATGTTCGGCGGGCCGTCGAAGGCGCACCACATCAGCGTGACGCGGCCGTTCTCGCGCAGGTGGGCGATGGTCTCGGCGTTGCTGCCGGCGAAGTCGAGGTAGGCCACGGTGTTGTCGTCCAGGACGGCGAACGAGCCCTTCAGGCCCTTGGGCGAGAGGTTGACCGTGCCGTCGCCGGCCAGGGGAGCGGTCGCCGTGAAGAAGATGGGTTGGGACTCGATGAACGCGCGCAACCGGCCGTCGATCCGGTCGTAGGTCTTTCCCATGATCCGGATTATCCCCTTTCGCGGTTTCGTGTGGGGGTGAGGGGCGTCGGTCCCGCGGGTGGCAGAATGCCCGGCATGATCGCGAACGAGGGCCCGCAACCGCGTCCCCTGCTCCGGCGTCCCGCCGAGGGCGAGCTCATCGACGTCGCCGGGGTCCGGCACTTCTTCCGGCTGACCGGGGAGCACACCGGGGACCGGTTCGCGTTCGAGGAGTTCACGCTGGACCCGGGCGTCGTCGGGGCGCGCCCGCACGTCCACCACGGCCACGACGAGTACTTCTACGTCCTGGACGGCGAGCTGACCCTGCACGACGGCGCCGGCGAGGTGACGGTCGGCCCCGGCCACCTGCTGGCGGCGACGCGCGGCACGCCGCACGGCTTCCGGAACGCCGGCGACGGCACCGTGCGCGCGCTGTGCCTCTACACGCCCGCCGGCTACGAGGGATACTTCCGCGAGGTGCACGCGGCCGTCGCCGCGGGCGCGCAGATCACCGACGAGCTGCTCGCGGAGTTCCGCTCCCGCTACCGCACCACCTCGCTCTGACCCACCGCCTGGCCTGCCGCGGCGACGGTCAGGAGGCAGCCGCACCGGCCCACAGGCCCCCGCGCCGGAGGTCAGGAGGCCGTCGCGCGGGTGCGCAGCCGGCGGAGCATCCGGGCGTCGGCGAAGCCCACCTCGCGCGCGGCGACCTCGGCGGTCGCGCCGCGGCCGAGCAGGTGTTCGGCCCGCTCCAGCCGCAGCGCGGTCTGGTAGGCCAGCGGGGTGAGCCCGGTCGCGCGCCGGAACAGCCGGGTCACCGTGCGCTCGCTGCATCCCGCGGCCCCGGCCAGCAGGCTCAGCGGCAGCCGCTCGGTGAACCGGGTCTCGATCAGGTCCTGGATGCGGTGGACCGTCTCGTCCACGTGCGAACGCCGTCGCAGCAGCGGGCTGACCTGCTCCGCCGTGCCGTCGCGGTGGGCGTGCACGAGCATCGCGCGGGCCACCTGCCCCGACGCGTACGGCCCGTGCCGGGTGGTCACCAGGTGCAGCGCCACGTCGATCCCGCCGGCCACGCCCGCCGAGGTGACGATCCGGTCGTCCGCGACGTACAGCGCGTCCCGGGCGACGCTCGCCCGCGGATAGAGGCGGGCCAGCTCGTCCTGGACGGTGTGGTGGGTCGTGCACCGGCGGCCGTCGAGCAGCCCGGCCCGGCCCAGCGCGTCGGCCCCGGCGCACACGCCGGCCACCGTGCCGCCCGACGCGTGGTGTTCGCGCAGCCGGCGCAACGTCTCGCCGCTCGCCGGCCGGGCCGGCCCCCGCCAGCCCGGCACGACGATCAGGTCGTCGGGTGTCAGTGACGGCCACGAGGTCCGCGCGTGCAGCGTCAGCCCCTGCACGCTGGCCACCTCGCGCTCCTCGGCGACGTAGTCGATGGTGTACGGCCGGCCGAGGTCGGCGGCGGTGGAGAACACCTGGGCGGGCCCGGCCACGTCGAGCAGGTGCACCCGCGGGATGAGCAGGAAGACGACTCGGGACATGACCGGCGCCTCCTCAGTTCCCGGTGAGCTCGTCCACGGTCCTGATCGTGGCGAAACGACCCGACAGAGCGTATTCGGTACGGGCGAGGATCTCGTCCACGCCGAGCGTGCGCGGATCCCGCACGAGCTCGTCGAAGGGGACGTCGCCGGGCGCGTCGCGGTGGGGGAGCGGCGTGGTGGCGGTGGCGTCGATGGCGAAGTCGACCTCGAAGCCCAGGTCGGAGGCGAGGCGCGCGGTGGTCTCGCAGCACTGCTCGGTCCGGATGCCGCAGACGGTCAGCCGCCTCACGCCGCGCCGGGTGAGGAACTGGTGGAGATTGGTGGTGGTGAAGGCGTTGTGCGCCGACTTGGTGAGGACGGGCTCGTCCGGAAGGGGCTCCAGGCCGTCCATCAGCTGGACGTACCCGCGGGCCGGATCGAAGACCGTGCCCGAGCCGGGCCGCGACCCGAGCACCCACACGACCGCGTCCCCGGCCTGCCTGGCGGCCGCGGCCAGGCGGTTGACCTGCGGGACGATGTCCGGCCTGGACGTGTGCCGCCAGTCGGGCAGCTGCAGGAAGGAGTTCTGGACGTCGATGACGACGAGGGCGCTGATCATGCCACCCAGGCTGGCCGGACGAGGCGCCCGGGCGGAAGGCACGACCTGGTCAGCGTGTGGACCGATCCAGTCGGGCCCCGCCGCCGGGCCGATATCCCCCCAGCGTGACACCGTAATCCGCGGGCCCTCGCAAGGGCCGGTGCCGCCTGCCACCATGGAGGCGCCAGCTGATCCGGACGATCTCTGGAGGGGGCGTGTCATGAAGTGGTGGGAGGGCGACGACGGACGCCACGAAGGCTGGGATGCCGCCGTCTTCCCGGACGGGCGGGTCTCCACCGGCCCGGCCGACGGCGGGGCGAGGGTGCACCTGATCGGCTCCGACGGCCGCATCGGCTACGGCCGCGGCGACGTCGTGGACGGCCGCACCGCGATCGGCTGGCGCGGCCACTGCGCCTGCGGATGGCAGGGGCCGCTGTGGGAACGCGTGGCCCAGACGCGCCACGACTTCGCGGCCCGGCGCATCTACGCGCTGAGCGAATGCCTGCTGTCCGGCGCCGCCCCCGACGACGTGGCCGTCGCGATCCGCGCGGAGTGGGAGACGCACCTCGACCCGCCGAGCCTGGTCGCCGTCCGCCAGGCCGCCGAGGCCGTGCGCCGGGCCCAGGGCCACCTGGACGCCGCCGTGCGCGCGGCCCGCAAGGACGGCCGCTCCTGGACCCGGATCGGCGAGTCCGCCGGCGTCCGCCGCCAGTACGCCCAGGAACGATGGGGCCCTGACCCGGCCGGCCCGTGGGATCAGGCCGCCGACCGGCGGTAGCGGCCGGGGGCGACGCCGAACTCGCGCTTGAAGGCGTTGCCGAAGGCGAACTCCGACCCGTACCCCACCTGCTCGGCCACCCGCGCCACCGGCGCGTCGGACTCGCGGAGCAGGCGGGCCGCGCTCATCAGCCGCCACCACGTCAGGTACGCCAGCGGCGGCTGCCCCACCAGCCCGGTGAAGCGGCGGGCGAAGCCGGCCCTGGACATGCCCGCGTGCGCGCCGAGCGACTCGACGGTCCAGCGGCGGGCCGGGTCGCGGTGGATGGCGTCGAGCGCCCGGCCGACGACGGGGTCGGCCAGCGCGGCGGCCCAGCCGGAGACCGTGCAGGGCTCGTCCTGGGTCTCGAAGTAGGCGCGCAGGACGTACAGCTGCAACATGTCGAGCAGGGACGACACGACGGTGTCGGTGCCGGGCCGCGGGCCGTCGATCTCGGCGGCCAGCAGCTCGACGGCGGCCCGCAGCTCCGGACGGCTGCCGAGCGTCGCGGGCAGGTGGATCACGCCGGGCAGCGAGCCCAGGATGGGGTGGGTCCGGTCGAGGTCGAGCCGGTAGCCGCAGGACAGGACCACCGTCTCGGCCCCCGTGCCGCCGAACCCGGCCGACGCGAACAACTCCGAGTGCGGCTCGCAGTCGGCCTCGGCCAGCGGGCGGGCGGGATCGTCGGCCAGCCCGAAGTCGTCGCCGTGCGGCAGGAACACCACGTCGCCCACGCTGAGCGGGACGGGCTCGCCGTCCGGCGGGATCAGCCAGCACGACCCGCGCAGCACCACGTGGAACCCCGCCGACCCCGGCACCGAGCGGAACGCCACCCCCCACGGCGCCCGCCAGGAGATGCGGGAGGAGGTGGGGCGCCCGCACCGCATGAAGGCCATCACGTCGCTCAGCACGTCCATGAGGATGGAGTCTAAGGGCTGAGACGCTCGCGTATAAATGGTGGATTGCAGCGCATTCAGTATCTCAGTCGCTCTCCCTACGGTTGGTTTCCGTAACCGAACTGAGGGAGAGTGACATGCTCAAGGTAGGCATCATCCTCGGCAGCACCCGTCCTGGCCGCAACGGCGAGGCGGTGGCCCACTGGGTGCGCGATCTGGCGGCCAAGCGGGGCGACGCCGACTACCGGCTCATCGACCTGAAGGACTACAACCTGGGCAACCTGGACGAACCCGAGCACCCCGCCATGGGCAACTACCGGCACGAGCACACCAGGCGCTGGTCGGCCACGGTCTCCGAGCTGGACGCGTTCGTGATCGTGACCCCGGAGTACAACAACTCCTACCCGGGCGCGCTCAAGAACGCCCTCGACTTCCTGTACGCCGAGTGGACCAACAAGGCGGCCGGATTCGTCGGCTACGGCGTGGACGGCGCGCCCCGGGCCATCGCCCACCTGCGGCACGTGCTGGGCCTGCTCGGCGTGGCCACCGTGTCCAACCAGGTCGGGCTGTCGATCCACACCGACTTCGCCGACGGCTTCAAGCCCGCCGCCGCCCACGAGGACCGGCTGAACGCCGTCCTCGACCAGGTCCTCGCCTGGGGCTCGGCGCTGCGCCCGCTGCGGGCGGCCTGATCCCGCCCCGGTAGCCGCACGGTAGCCGCACGGGAGCCGCCCGGTAGCCGCACGGCGGTCGCACGGCGGGCGATGGGTAGATTGCGCAGAGTGGAAGACGAGGTGGTCAGCGGCATCCGGGTGCGCGGCGCGCGGGTGCACAACCTGCGGGACGTCGACGTGGCGATCCCGCGCGACGCGCTGGTGGCGTTCACGGGGGTCTCCGGGTCGGGCAAGTCGTCGCTGGCGTTCGGCACGATCTTCGCCGAGTCGCAGCACCGCTACCTGGAGTCGGTCGCGCCCTACGCGCGGCGGCTGCTGCAGCAGCTGCCGATGCCCGACGTCGACGACATCACCGGCCTGCCGCCCGCGGTCGCGCTCGGCCAGCGGCGGTCCACGCCGTCCGCGCGGTCCACGGTCGGCACGCTGAGCCGGGTCTCCAACTCGCTGCGCATGCTGATGTCCCGCGCCGGCGCCTACCCGGCGGGCGCGCCGCGCCTGGACTCGGACGCGTTCTCGCCCAACACCGTCGCCGGCGCGTGCCCGCAGTGCCAGGGGCAGGGGGTGTTGCACGAGGTCACCGAGGAGTCGCTGGTGCCCGACCCGTCGCTGAGCATCGCGGAGGGCGCGATCGCGTCGTGGCCGGGCGCCTGGCAGGGCAAGAACCAGCGCGACATCCTGGCGACGCTCGGCTACGACATCCACGCGCCCTGGCGCAGCCTGCCGCGGGAGCAGCGGGACTGGATCCTGTTCACCGACGAGGAGCCGGTGGTCACCGTCCATCCCGTACGCGAGGCGGGCCGGATCCACCGCCCCTACCAGGGCAAGTACGCCAGCGCCCGGCGGCTGGTGCTCAAGGCGTACGCGTCCTCGGCCAGCGAGAAGAGCCGCCTGCGCGCCGAACGGTTCATGACCGCCCGCACCTGCCCGCTCTGCGGCGGGCGGCGGCTGCGTCCCGAGGCGCTGGCGGTCACGTACGCGGGCCGCACCGTCGTCGAGCTGGCCGCGATGCCGATGGGCGAACTGGCCGGCGTGCTCCGCCCGCACCGGGACGAACCAGGACCGGCTGGGGCGCTCACCCGCGACATCCTCGACCGCATCGAGGTGCTGGACGAGCTGGGGCTGGGCTACCTGAGCGTGGCCCGGCCCGCGCCGACCCTGTCCAGCGGCGAGCTGCAGCGGATCCGGCTGGCCACCCAGCTGCGCGCCGGGCTGTTCGGCGTCGTGTACGTGCTGGACGAGCCCTCGGCCGGCCTGCACCCCGCCGACTCCGCCGCGCTGTCGGACCTGCTGCGCCGCCTGCGCGACACCGGCAACACCGTCTGCCTGGTCGAGCACGACATGGACGTCGTGCGCCAGGCCGACTGGGTGGTGGACGTCGGCCCCGGCGCGGGCGGCGACGGCGGGCGCGTCCTGTACAGCGGGCCGGTCGCCGGGCTGCGCGAGGTCGCCGGGTCGGTGACCCGCCGCTACCTGTTCCACACCGTCGTGCCGGAACGGCCGGCGCACCGGCAGGCGGGCCGGCTGGAGCTGCGCGGGCTCACCCGCAACAACCTTCAGGGCGTGGACGTCGACGTGCCGCTGGGCGTGTTCACCGCCGTCACCGGCGTGTCGGGGGCGGGCAAGAGCAGCCTGCTGGCGGCCGTCGCCGAGGCCGCCGGGGAGCGGCGGGTGGTCTGGGTGAACCAGCAGCCCATCGGCCGCACCCCGCGCTCCAACCTGGCCACCTACACCGGCCTGTTCGACACGGTGCGCAAGCTGTTCGCCGCCACCGACGGCGCGCGTGCCCACGGCTACGGCCCGGCCCGGTTCTCCTTCAACGTGCCCGGCGGACGCTGCGAGACCTGCCAGGGCGAGGGCTACGTCGCGGTCGAGCTGCTGTTCCTGCCCACGACGTACGCGCCCTGCCCCGACTGCGGGGGTGCCCGCTACAACCCCGACACGCTGCGGGTGACCTACCGCGACCGCACGATCGCCCAGATCCTGGAGATGACGGTCGACGAGGCCACCGGCTTCTTCGGCGACGTCCCCGCGGTACGCCGCCCGCTGGAGACGTTGCACGAGGTCGGGCTCGGGTACCTGCGGCTCGGGCAGCCCGCCACCGAGCTGTCGGGCGGCGAGGCCCAGCGCATCAAGCTCGCCGCCGAGCTGCAGGGCCGCCGCGCCGAGTCCACGATCTACCTGCTCGACGAGCCGTCCACCGGCCTGCACCCGCACGACACCGACGTGCTCATGGACCGGCTGCACGAGCTGGTCGGCGGCGGCGGCACGGTCGTGGTCGCCGAGCACGACATGCGGGTGGTGGCGACCGCCGACCACGTCATCGACCTCGGGCCGGGAGGCGGCTCGGCCGGCGGCACGGTGGTGGCCGCGGGCACGCCGGCGCAGGTGGCCGCCAGCCCGCGCAGCCGTACCGCGCCGCACCTGAAGGGCCTGCTGTGATGCGCCGCGCGCTGTACCTGCCGCCGTTCGGGGAGCTGGCCGATCCGCGGGTGCTCGCCGACCTGGCCGCCCGCGCCGAGGACGCCGGGTTCGACGGCGTCTTCCTGTGGGACCACGTCGTGCGCCCGCTGAGCCCGGGGCTGGCCGTCTGCGACGCCTGGATCGCCCTGGCCGCGATCGCCGCCGCCACCGAGCGCGTCCGCATCGGCACCAGGGTCACGCCGCTGTCGCGGCGCAGGCCGTACGAGGTGGCCAGGCAGGCCGCCGCCCTCGACCAGCTCAGCGGCGGGCGGATGGTGCTCGGCGTCGGGCTGGGCGCGGACGATGGCGGGGAGCTGAGCAGGCTCGGCGAGACCGGCGACCCGCGCGTCCGGGCGGAGATGCTGGACGAGGGCCTCGACGTCATCTGCCGGCTCTGGACCGGCCTGCCCGTCCGCCACCGGGGCCGCCACTACCGTGTCGACGACCTGGCGTTCCAGCCGCAGCCCGTGCAGCGGCCGCGGATCCCGATCTGGGTCGCCGCCCAGTCGGTCCGGCAGGCCCCGCTCCGCCGCGCCGCCCGCTTCGACGGTCTCTGTCCGGAGACCACCCCGGTGGGGCTGCGGGAGATGCTGGCCGTCGTCGCCGAGCACCGGGGCGGGCTCGAAGGCTTCGAGGTCGCGGTCGGCGTCCCGCCGGGGGTGCATCCCGGCCCGTACGAGGACGCGGGCGCGACGTGGTGCCTCATCGAGTTTCCCGAGGTCAGCAGCGTCGAGCAGGTGATGGCGGCGATGATCTGAGGCGTTTGCGCGGTGACGGTGGCGGGGTAGGCCAGTCATCGCCCGTCCGGGGTGCGCCATGACACCGCCCGGCCGGCGGCCCGCGCGAGTGAGGAGCGAGCTGATGCGCCCGACCGGGCATCCCGAGAGCGGCGGCCTGCGCAGCCAGGCCTGGTGGGACAACGCCGGCAATCCGGAGATGACGGCTCTCTACCTCGAACGTTTCCTCAACTTCGGGCTGACCCCGAAGGAGCTCCAGTCCGGCCGGCCGATCATCGGCATCGCCCAGACGGGCAGCGACCTCGTGCCCTGCAACCGCCACCACCTCGCCCTGGCCGACCGGGTCAGGGACGGCGTTCGCGACGGCGGCGGCATCCCGCTGGAGTTCCCCGTCCACCCGCTGCAGGAGACCGGCAAACGACCGACCGCCGCCCTCGACCGCAACCTCGCCTACCTCGGGCTGGTCGAGGTGCTCTACGGATATCCGCTCGACGGCGTCGTCCTGACGACGGGCTGCGACAAGACCACGCCCGCGTGCCTGGCCGCGGCGGCGACGGTCAACATCCCGGCGATCGTCCTGTCCGGCGGGCCGATGCTCAACGGCTACCACCAGGGCAGGCGCATGGCCGCGTCGGGGTCGGGGCTGGTGATCTGGCAGTCGAAGCGGCTGCTGGCCACCGGCGAGATCGACTACGACGAGTTCATGGCGCGCGTGGCCGCCTCCGCGCCCAGCATCGGCCACTGCAACACCATGGGCACCGCCCTGTCGATGAACAGCCTGGCCGAGGCGCTCGGCATGTCGCTGCCGTGCTGCGCGGCGATCCCCGCGCCCTACCGCCGCCGGGCGCAGATGGCCTACGACACCGGCCTGCGGGCGGTGCAGCTGGTACGCGAGGACCTCACCCCGCGCAAGATCATGACCATGCGGGCCTTCGAGAACGCGATCGTGGTCGCCTCGGCCATCGGCGCCTCCACCAACGTGCCCATCCACGTCAACGCCATCGCCCGGCACGCCGGGGTGCCGCTGACGATCCACGACTGGCAGCGCGTCGGAGCCGACGTCCCGGTGCTGGCCGACGTGGCCCCCGCCGGGGAGTTCCTGGGCGAGGACTTCTACCGCGCGGGCGGCGTGCCCGCCGTCATGCGGACGCTGCTGGCGGCCGGGCGGCTGCACGGCGAGGCCATGACCGTCTCCGGCCGTACCGTGGCCGAGAACCTGGCCGACGCCCCGCCCGGCGACCCGGAGGTCATCCGCCCCTACGACGACCCGGTCGCCGCGCGCGGCGGGCTGCTCATCATGACGGGCAACCTGTTCGACTCGGCCGTCATGAAGACCTCCGTCCTCAGCGAGGAGTTCCGCGCGGTCCGCGACTACCGCGCGATCGTCTTCGAGGGGCCCGAGGACTACCACGCCCGCATCCAGGATCCGGAGCTCGGCGTGGACGAGGGCTGCATCCTCGTCATCCGCTACACCGGGCCGATCGGCTATCCAGGGTCGGCCGAGGTGGTGAACATGGAGGCGCCGTCCGCGCTGCTGCGGCTGGGCGTCACCACGCTGCCCACGCTCGGCGACGGCCGCCAGAGCGGCACCTCCGACGCGCCCTCCATCCTCAACGCCAGCCCCGAGGCCGCCGCCGGCGGCAACCTCGCCATCCTGCGCACCGGCGACCTCGTCCGCGTCGACGTGGACAACGCGCGCGTCGACGTGCTGCTGACGGAGGAGGAGATCGCCGCACGGTGGGCCCGTCACACGCCGCCGGCGCTGGAGAACCAGACGCCGTGGCAGGAGATCTACCGCGCCACGGTCGGGCAGCTCGACGGCGGGGGATGCCTGGAGCTGGCCCTGTCGTACCAGGACCTCGTACACACCAAGGGGATTCCCCGTGACTCGCACTGACGCCAGAGGCACCGTCATGATCGCCGACTCCGACTTCGGCGACGTGGACATCGAACGCGCGATCGTCGAGGCCGCCGGGTTCGAGCTCCGCGCCGAGCAGTGCAAGAGCGAGGACGAGGTGATCGAGAAGGGCCGGGACGCCGACGGCGTCCTGACCCAGTACGCCCGGATCGGCTCCCGCGCCGTCGAGGCGTTCACCCGCTGCCGGGTGATCGCCCGCTACGGCACGGGCGTGGACATCGTCGACGTCGAGGCCGCGACCAGGCACGGCATCCAGGTCACCAACGCGCCGAACGAGTGGTGCGCCGAGGAGGTCGCCGACCACGCCGTCGCGCTCTGGCTGGCCGCCGCCCGCAAGATCTGCGAGTACGACCGCGCCACCCGGCGGGGCGTGTGGCGATGGCAGACCGGCGAGCCGATCCTGCGGCTGCGGGGGAGGGTCTTCGGGCTGCTGTCCTTCGGCGCCATCGCCCAGCTCATCGCCGCCCGCGCGCGGCCCTTCGGCGTCGAGGTCTGGGCGCACGACCCCTTCCTGGACGACGCCGAGATCCTGGCGCACCACGTGCGGCCGGTGTCGTTCGACGAGCTCGTGGCGGGCGCCGACTATTTGGTGATCCAGGCGCCGCTCACCTCGGGGACGCACCACGCCTTCGACCGCGCGACGCTGCGCAGGATGAAGCCGGACGCGATCGTCGTCAACACCGCGCGCGGCCCGATCGTGCAGGACGAGGCGCTCTACCAGGCGCTCACCGAGGGGTGGATCGCCGGCGCGGCCCTGGACGACCTGGAGGAGGAGCCGGCCAAGCAGCGCGACTGGCGTCCGGACAACCCGCTGTTCACGCTGCCCGGCGTGATCGTCACCCCGCACGCCGCCTACTACTCCGAGCAGGCGGTGGAGACGGTGCGGCGGTTCGCCGCGGAGGAGGCCGTCCGGGTCCTGACCGGGCAGGCGCCGCGCAGCCCCGTGAACGAGGTGACGGCCCGGCCCTGACGGGCGGCCGGGTGGTCCCGGCGCCGTAGTCGCGGGGGAGCGTACGACGGCGGGAGTAGCGTCGACCGTCTCCGGCCGTACGACGACGGCAGCGGGCACGGGCGGCGAGGATCGGGGACGGCAGCCACCCCCACTCCCTCAAGGACGCTTCATGGGCATCACCTGCGAGCGCGACCTCGCCGACTTCCTGACCGCCTACACCCGGGACATGGCCGTCTCCCCCGAGGAGCCCGCCACGATCATCGACCGCTACTTCGTCCCGGACTTCGAGTACTGCAACGACGGGCTCGTGATCGACCGGCAGCGCATGATCGACCACGTCCGCCCTGTCCGGCGGCAGGTCGACCAGGAGGCGATGGCCGCCGGCGACGGGACCGGGGTCGAGATCCACGAGACGCTGGTCTCCGGCGACCGGATCGCCGCCCGGTGGACCTTGCGCACGAGGCTGCGCAAGGGCAGGACCTTCACGGCGGAGGTCTTCATGTTCGGCCGCCTGGCCCCGGACGGCCGCATCCGCCGGATCGACCAGACCACCAGGCAACTGGACGAAGCCGGGTAGCCGCGCGAGCGGTTCAGCCCGTCCGGCGGCCGGCCCGCCACTCCGGGGCCAGCACGGACCAGACCTCGACGTCGTGCCGGACGCCCCGGTGGGGGTAGCTCTCGCGCAGGACGCCGTCCCTGCTCATCCCGAGCCGCCGGGCCACGGCGATGCTGGCGGTGTTGCCGGCCGCGGCCTGCCATTCCACGCGGTGGATGCCGCGTTCCTCGACGGCCCAGTCGATGATCACGCGGATGGCCCTGGTCACCAGGCCCTTGCCCGCCGCCGACGGCTCCAGCCAGCAGCCCGCCTCGGCGGTGCCGAGCCGGACGTCCATCGTCCGGAAGAGCACGCCGCCGACCAGCCTGCCGCCGGTCCAGATGCCGTAGATCCGCCCGGTGTCGGCCGCGGCCTTGTCCGCGTACGCCTGCAGCACCGACCTGGCGGACTCCAGGTCGGTGACGAGGTCGGGCAGGGAGATGAACCGTCCGATGAACTCGCGTCCGCGGTCCATGTGGCTCAGGAACTCCTCGGCCCGCCAGGGCTCCAGCGGACGCAGCTCCGCGCCGTCGTCGCCCAGGGAGATCGCGAACATTGCTGCCTTTCCGTCCAGGATTCACCCGTCTTGCGGGGAAATCCTCTCATGCGCGGCCGGGCCCGTTGATCTCGGCGCGGCGGGCACGGCCTGCAGGTAGGTCAGCACCGCCATGACGCGCCGGTTGTGGTCGTCGGAGGGAGGCAGGCCGAGCTTGGCGAAGATGTTGTTCGTGTGCTTGCCGACCGCCTTGTCGGTGACCTGGAAATGGGCGGCGATGGCCAGGTTGGACAGGCCCTCCGCCATGAGCGTCAGCACCTCACGCTCGCGGGGCGTCAGCGCGGCCAGCGGCTCGTCCCTGTCGCGGCGGGTCAGCAACTGGGAGACGACCTCCGGGTCCATCGCGGTGCCGCCGGCGGCCACCTGGCGCACCGCCTCGACGAACCGGTCGACGTCGCCCACCCGGTCCTTCAGCAGGTAGCCGACCCCGCCGGAGCGGTCGGACAACAACTCCCTGGCGTACAGCTGCTCCACGTACTGCGACAGGATCAGCACCGGCAGCCCCGGCACCCGGGCGCGCGCCTCCAGCGCGGCGCGCAGGCCCTCGTCGGTGAAGCCGGGCGGCAGCCGCACGTCGATCACCGACACGTCGGGACGGTGCCGGACCAGCGCCGCCAGCAGCATGGGCCCGTTGTCCACCGCCTCCACGACGGTGCAGCCGTGCGCCGACAGCAGGCGGACCAGGCCGTCCCGCAGCAGCGCGAGATCTTCGGCTATGACAACGCGCACGGGACCTCCATGGTCAGTTCGGTCGGGCCGCCGGGAAGGCTGCTGACGGTGAGCGAGCCGTCGAAGGCGGACAGGCGGTCCTCGATGCCGCGCACGCCGGTGCCCCGGTCGCGGCGGACCGGGCCCCCGCCGTCGTCGCCCACGGTCAGCCGGAGCACGCCGGCGGTGTGCCGCAGCCGCACCCAGGCGCGGGAGGCGCCGCTGTGCTTGGTCACGTTGGTCAGCGCCTCGGCCGCGGCGAAGTACACGGCGGACTCCACCGGCGGCTGCGGGCGGCCGGGCAGGTCGATGTCGATCTCGACCGGCATCGGGCACAGCAGCGCGGACGCCTCGATGGCGCCGGCCAGGCCGCGGTCGGTCAGCACGGGAGGATGGATGCCGCGCACCAGGTCGCGCAGGTCGCTCAGCGCCTGGCCGGCGATCTCGCGGGCCTCGTCGATCATCCGCAGGGTCTCGTCCGGGTCGCCGGAGCCGCGGGCCAGCCCCAGGTGCATGCGGATGGCGATCAGCTTGGCCTGCGCGCCGTCGTGCAGGTCGCGTTCGATGCGGCGCAGCTCGGCCGCGCGCGCGTCGACCAGCGCGGCCCGGGACGCGGTCAGCTCCCGGATCCGCGTGTCCGGCGTGGGCCGCGCGTCCAGCAGCCGCCGCGCCAGCCGCGCCTGCCCGGTACGGAACAGCGGGACGGCCAGGAGCACCACCACGGCGATGGCCACGGTGGACATGCTCAGGGCGAACGTGTTGAGCAGGCTCGTCTCGGCCGGCCGCAGCCGGAGGAAGACGTAGTCCAGGGCGGACAACATCGCCCACACCGCCACCAACGGGGCAGGTCCGGTGACGCCGTGCACGGCCAGCCAGGCCAGCTCCCGCCACCTGCCGCCGCCGTCCCCGTCGCTGGTCCCTGTGCTGGTCCCGTCGCCGTCGCCGTCGCCGTCGCCGTCGCCGTCGCCGTCGCCGTCGCCGTCGCCGTCCAGGCCGAGCGTCCGGCCTGCCCAGCGGCGCTGGAACCCGGCCAGGCGGCGGGCGGCCGCGAGCAGCCGGCCGAGCGGCCCCCGCCCGAGACCGGCCACCGGCACCAGGACGGCGCTCACCGGCACCAGGACGAGCAGCGCCAGCGCGGCCACGCCGGTGACGGCGTTCAGCGCCAGGCCGGTCACCGCGTTCAGCGCGTACGCCGCCAGTCCGGTCACCACCCGCCACGCCGGCCCGCCGGGCGAGGGTCGTCTTGCCATCACAGATGCAGTCTGCCCAATCGGCGAGCAGAAGGCGGTGGGGCCGGCCCCACCCCCCGGGTGGCGATTTCCCACCCCGGCAGGTGGGCGCGCACCCATGGAGGCGGCAGCCGCGGCTCGCCAGGCTCGACGAGACCAGCCGACGAGGGGGAGACGTGATCGAGGTAAGAGGACTGACCATGCGCTACGGCCGCACACTCGCCGTGGACGACCTGACCTTCACCGTGAGACCGGGCCTGGTGACCGGATTCCTGGGCCCGAACGGCGCCGGGAAGTCCACGACCATGCGCGCGGTGCTCGGGCTGGAGACGCCCGCCGCCGGCGCGGCGCTGGTGGACGGCCGCCCCTACGCGTCGCTGCGCCGGCCCATGCACACGCTGGGGGCGCTGCTCGACGCCGGGGCGGTGCACGGCGGCCGCACGGCCCGCGCCCATCTCGGCTGCCTGGCCCGCAGCAACGGCCTCGGCCCGCGGCGGGTGGCCGCCGTCCTCGGCCAGGTCGGGCTGGAGGACGTCGCGGACCGGCGGATCGGCGGGTTCTCCCTCGGCATGAAGCAGCGGCTGGGCATCGCGGCGGCGCTGCTGGGCGATCCCAAGGCGCTGATGTTCGACGAGCCGCTGAACGGGCTGGACCCGGAGGGCATCCGCTGGATCCGCGACCTGCTCCGCTCGCTCGCCGCCCAGGGCCGTGCCGTCCTGCTGTCCAGCCATCTGATGAACGAGCTGGCGCTCACCGCCGACCACGTCGTCGTCGTCGGACGCGGCCGGCTGATCGCCGACACCACGACGGACGCGCTCGCCGCCCGGTTCCAGCGCGACGTCCTGGTGCGCGCCACCGACCCGGAACGGCTGGCGGAGATCCTGCGCGGGCACGGCGCGACCGTCACCGCCGAGCCCGCGGACCCGCCCGCGCACGACCCGCCCGCGCACGACCCGGCCGGGACCGGCGGCCTGCCCGTCCAGGGCCTGTCCGTCCGGGGGCTGGAGGCCGGTGTGATCGGCGACCTGGCGCTGCGGGCCGGGATCGCGCTGCGTGAGCTGACCCCGCGCGGCGCGTCGCTGGAGGAGGCGTTCCTGGAGCTCACCGAGGACAGCGTCGAGTACGGCGCCCGCCCCGTCACCGCGGAGGCGGCCCGATGACGGCCCCGACGACGGACGCCGTCGCCGCCGAATGGCTCAAGCTGCGCTCACTGCGCTCGAACGCGTACCTGCTGGCCGTCTCCCTGCTCGCCGTGCTGGCCTGCGCCGGGGTGGCGTACCTGATGGGACGGGGGTTCGACCACCAGACGGCCGAGGAGCGGCTGCGCTTCACCGGCATCGGCAACGGCCTGGGCACCGGCCTGCCGGTCGCCTACTTCGTGTTCGGCACGCTGGGCGCCCTCACCATCACCTCCGAGTACGCCACCGGCATGATCAGGACGAGCCTGGTGGCGGTGCCCCGGCGGCAGCTGTTCCTGTTCGCCAAGGTTCCCGGACTGGCTGCCGTCACCCTGGTCGCCGGTCAGCTGCTGGCCTTCGCCATGCACCTGGCCGCCCAGGCCGTGCTCGGCGAGCGCGCCGGTCAGGTGCTGCTCGACGGGCGGACCCTGGGCACACCGCTCTCCGACCCCGGGGTGCTCACCTCGGTGGTGGCCGCCGGGCTGTCCATGGCGGCCGTGGCGCTGATCGGGCTGGGGGTGGGCGCGGCGCTGCGGTCCACCCCCGGGAGCCTGGTCGCGCTCGTCATGATCTTCCTGGTGCTCCCGGTCGCCGCCCAGACCCTGCCGTCGCCGCTGCGGGCGCGGGCCGGGTCGTACATGATCGAGAACCTGCCGGGCCAGATCGCCGGGGTGGGCGGCGGCCTGCTGTCTCCGCCGGCGGCGGCCGCGCTGCTGCTCGCCTACCTCGCCGCCGCGCTGACGGCGGGCGCCGCGGTCACCGCGTCGAAGGGCGGCACGCGCAGGGTCCTGGCCGTCGGCGCCGCCGCGGCGCTCCTGGCGGGCCTGGTGGCGGTGCCCGCCGTCGGCGACGCGACGGACGCCGGACCTTCCTCCCTGGTCTGGCGGCCGTGCGCGGACAAGGACGCCCCCCGGGACATGCGGTGCGCCTCCGTCCAGGTGCCCGTGGACTGGAGCAAACCGGCCGGACGGAAGATCGCCGTCCCGCTCGGCCTCCTGCCCGCCTCCGGCGGCGCACGCCGGATCGGCACGCTCTTCTCCGTCCCCGGCGGCCCCGGAGCGTCGGGCATCGACGACCTGAAGCAGTTCCACGGGAAGTTCACGCCGTTGCGTGACCGCTTCGACGTCGTCAGCCTCGCCCCGCGCAACACGGTCGAACCCGGCGGCGTGCTGCCGTACGCATGCCTGACCACCGGTCCGTGGATCACCCTGCCGCGCGACCGCTCCGAGTACGCCGCCCTCGCCCGGACGAACCGCGAGCACGCCCAGCGGTGCCGCGCCGCCGATCTGGAGCTCTTCGACCACATGGACTCGGCCTCCGTCGCCCGCGACATCGAGGCCGTCCGCGTCGCGCTGGGCGAGGACCGGCTGAGCTTCCTCGCCAACTCCTACGGCGGCCGCCCCGCGACGGCCTACGCCCGCCTGTTCCCCTCCCGCGTCCGCGCCATGGTCATGGACGGCGCCGCCGGCCACGCCGAGGACACCGCGGCCGGCGAGCCCCGCATGTACGCGCGGGCCGAGCGGCAGCTGCGGCGGTTCGCCGCCTGGTGCCGCACGGCCACGTCCTGTGCCCTGCACGGCCGGGACGTCGGCGAGGTGTGGCGCGGGCTGGTGACCGCCGCGGACCGCTCACCGGTGCCGGTGAAGAACGATCCGTCCGGGGCCGCCTACACCGGGTTCGACCTGAAGGTCGCCGCCGCCCCCAGCTTCACCTCGCCGGGCCGGGAACCCGACGTGCCGCGCTGGGTCCAGCTCGCCGCCGCGATCGACAAGGCCGCCGGCGGCGACGCCTCGGGGTTCGCCGACTACGTGCGGCAGTCGTCGGGCAGCCCCAAGGTGCCCTCGCTCGCCGGGCAGAACATGACGCACTGCCTGGACGGCGCGGGATACGGCAGCTACGCCGCCTACCGCGAGGCGCTCCGGAGGGCGGCGGAGCTGTCGCCGGACTTCGCCGGGCAACGGGCCTGGTGGCCGCTGGCCTGCGTCGGCTGGCCCGCGCCCGTCACCAACCCGCCGGCGCCGCTGCCCGCCCGCGGCCTGACGCCGTTCCTGGGGGTCGGCAGCTGGACGGACCACGACGAGGTCGCGGAGATCGTCCGCCCGGTGCCGGGCTCGTCCAGCGTCCGGTACGAGGGGCACGGCCACATGCTCTACCTCTACGGCGACACCGGCTGCGTCACCGCCCACGTCAACCGCTACCTGACGAGCCTGAGACTCCCGCCGCCCGGCACCACCTGCCCGGCCACCGGATGACCACGGGCACCGGGGCCCGCGCCGGAGCCGGCACGGCTCACGCGGGCACGCCGGAGGGACGCAGCGCGGGCCGTCGCGCCCGGCTCCTTGCGCGTGTCCGCTTGTTTTTGAGCAGAATCTCGACTGGCTGGTCGCAGCCGGCGGGGGCGTCGTGCTCAGGACGGCGAACAGAGGTGGCCGATTACGCGGCGCCACGCCTTTTCGCGCACATATTTGTTTGACTGACGCCCGCTGGGCCCAGCAGCTTCTACGTGTGCGATTCCGTGAATGTCATGACCGATTAACCGGAAGGGAACGGCGTGCACATTGATGATTTCGGCGCGGACAGGTCCGCGGAAAGCCGCTCCGCGAATGCCGCGCAGGCGCGCTGGCAGCAGCAAGGGGTTCTGGACCTCGCGCCTTCACTCATTCACAGCGACGAACCCGGTGAACCCGTTCTTCCCGGACGGGTGCTGGAGCTGCAGGGCGTGCAGGTGGCCATGCTGAACCACGGCCCCATCCAGGTACGCCGGCCGACGTCGCTGATCAGGCAGTTCGATCCGGAGGCGTACAACATCAATCTCTTCCTCGCCGGTGACGGGGGGTTGTCCCAGGCGGGACGGCAGGCCGCCATGACCGCCGGGCAATTCGTGATGCTCGACACCTCACGCCCCTACGAGGGCTGGCGCAGGTGCGATCGGGCGAGCGCACCGCACTCGACACTCACGTTCCAGATCCCCCGCCTGATGATGCCCCTCCCGTCGAACGTGGCCGACCGGCTGACCGCGGTCCCCTTCGACACGCGGCACGGCATGGGCGCGGTCTTCGCCCGCTGGGTGACCGGACTCGTACGGGATCCCGGCTACTTCACCCACGACGACGTTTCCACCTTGACCTCGGTCACCATCACATTGCTGGCCGCCGCACTGGCCCCGCACCTGAACAGCGCTCTGCATGACAGCTCCGAGGCCCGCCGACGCCGGCTCAGGTTCCAGATCGACGACTTCATCCAGCGAAATCTCGCCGATCCGGCGCTCGGCGCCGAGGCCGTCGCCGCCGCCGCACAGATCTCGGTACGGCAGTTGTACGAGCTGTTCGCCGAGTACGACCGGACCCCGGCGGCCTGGATCCGGCACCTTCGCCTGGAACGCTGCCGCCGGGACCTGGCCGACCCGAGGCTGCGCGGCTATCCCGTCCATACCATCGCCGCACGCTGGGGCTTTACCGATCCGACCACCTTCAGCCGCGCCTTCCGCGCCGCCTACGGCGTGCCGCCTGGCCACTATCGCCGGCTGTCACACCGGGAGAACTGATCTCGCCCGACCTCGGAAAGCCGAGGCTGCTGCACAATTTGCCAAGGATGTCCGCAGGCCCGGCCAATGACCCGCACTTCGTGCGTGCGGCATGGTGATGAACGTCAAGCCACTCCATCGGGCCGCTTCCGCAGCGCATATCCGCTCGGACTCATGACGATCGCCGGCCGGGTCATGTGCGCCAGAAAAAGTCTGGCGCATGAGTCGCATCTCAATCTGGAGGAATGTCATGACCAAAGTCATACAGAAGCTGAGCGACAAGCTCCTTGTGCTGTTCGTTCCTCGGACCACTGTCCACGCGGGATGTCCCCGGATCTGCGAGCAGGTCCCCATCTGCGGCGAAGGCAACAACTGCGGGTACCGGACCTGCTGCATGATCAGCGTGGGCGGTCGCCAGTGCGGCTGGGACTGCTGAGGATCCGATAGCCGCCGGCACGATCGGTGAGCTCCGTCGGCTCTGACGGAACATCCGTCAGGGCCAACGGAGCCGCCTTTCCCGGCGGATCCGACCTCGGGCCCGGATCGCACAGGCCGCCCCGGCGGCCGCACTTCACAGGAGAGCTGGAACTTGCTTTATATGAATGTGGCCATTGGCCTCCTGAGTGCTCTTTCTCTCTTCAACCTCCTTCTTCTCTTCGGGGTGATTCGGCGCCTGCGGCAGCTTTCCGAGTCCGCGCAACAGCCGGCGCGTCTCGCGGTGGGCGACACGATCGACGACTTCTCCGCGGTGACCACCCGGAACAAGGTGGTGACCGCCGGCTCCCTGCAGGACGGCACGGTGGTCGCCTTCATGTCGCCGACCTGCGGACCTTGTAAGGAGATTCTGCCGACCTATATGGAGTTCGCGAGCTCCTCGGAGACCCCGACGCTGACCGTCATGCTGACGACGGACGCCGACGCCGTCGAAGACCTGGGCCGGCTCGAGTCCGTCGGCGACGTGGCCGTCGAGCCCGTTCGAGGGGCGATCTCCACCGCTTTCGGGGTCACCAGCACGCCCACTTTCATCACTGTGGTCAGCGGGAAGATCGCCGACTTCGGCCTTCCCCAAGTCGCGGAAGGCGCTCTGGGCTAGGCACATGTGGAAGAAGATGAGCAGCGCAACGCCCGTGAGGAACGCCCTGCCGGCCATCTCCCTCGCCTGGCGGGCGGGAGCGCCCTGGGCGACCTCGATCACCGTTCTCGCCCTACTCTCAGCCCTCATCCCCATCTCGATGGCCTGGCTGACCAAGCTGCTGCTCGACCGGCTGACCCACGGGGCTCAGGTGTCGACGGTGCTCCTGCTGGCCGGGTTCCTCGCGTTCCTCGGTCTGCTGATGTCCGGATCCGCGGCGCTGCGCCGGTACTGCGACGCTGAGCACGACAGAAGGGTCAACCTGTACGCACAGGACACCATCCATCGTGCGGTGAACAACATCTCCGGGCTCTCCAAGTTCGAGGACCCCAAGTTCCTCGATCAGCTCCGGCTCGCGGCGCAGGCCGGCGGGAACACGCCGAGCCAGGTGTTCCAGGCGGCGCTCGGACTGTTCGCCGGATCGCTCACCATCGGCGGGTTCGCCGTGTCCCTGCTGCTGATCAGCCCGATGATGGCCGCGGCGACGATCGTCGGAGCCGTGCCCATGTTGCTGGCGGAGATCTCGCTGGCCAAGCGGCATGCCGTCCGGATCTGGCGGATGAGCCCCACCGAGAGGCGGGAGATCGCCTACAGCCAGCTGATCTCCACCACCGCGGCGGCGAAGGAGGTCCGCCTGTTCGGCCTGGGCGACTTCTTCCACATGAGGATGCTCAACGAGCGGCGGGCGATCGACGAAGAGAAAAGGCGCATGGACAGGGCGACCCTTCGGGTTCAGTTCGGGCTCGGAGTCCTGGGGGCATTGACCGCCGGAGCGGGGCTGGTGTGGACGGCCGCGCAAGCACTGAACGGACGGCTCACCCTCGGCGACATCACCATGTACGTCGCCTCCATCGCCGGCGTGCAGGCAGGCCTTTCCGCCCTGGTGTCGCTGATCGCCTCCGCGTACCAGCAGTTGACCCTCTTCGGGCACTACCGGGAGATCGTCTCCCTTCCGGCGGAATCTCAGGCCGAGATCAGGAACTTGCCGGCCGCCCTTGATCACATCGAATTCAAAGACGTGTGGTTCCGGTACGGCCCTGACCATCCGTGGGTGCTTCGCGGCATCAACCTGACCATTCCCTTCGGCAGCAGCCTCGGGCTGGTTGGCGAGAACGGCTCCGGGAAGAGCACCCTGGTCAAGCTGCTGTGCAGGTTCTACGAGCCCACCGAAGGCACGATCCTGTGGAACGGCGTCGACACCCGCGAGATCGACGTGAAGATCCTGCGTTCCAGAATCTCGGCCGTCTTCCAGGACTTCATGGAATATGACCTCTCGGCTGCCGAGAACATAGGCGTCGGGGACATCGAGAAGATCGATGACCGTGCGCTGATCGAGGAGTCGGCCAGGCGAGCGGGCGTTCACCAGACGCTGGCCGCCCTGCCGAAGGGTTACGACAACCTGCTCACCCGATTCTTCCTCGCCTCCGACGACTCGGAGGGCGTACGTCTCTCCGGTGGCCAGGCGCAACGAGTCGCGGTCGCCCGGTCGCTGGTGCGAGAAGGCCGGGACCTGCTCATTCTCGACGAACCGAGCTCGGGCCTCGACGCGGCGGCGGAACACGACATCCACGCCGGCCTCCGGGAGTACCGCAAGGGATCCACCAGCATCCTGATCTCGCATCGCCTGAGCGCGGTTCGCGACGCGGACATGCTCGCGGTGCTGGCCGATGGCGGCATCGCCGAGTGCGGGACGCACAACGAGCTGATCAGCCTGGACGGCATCTACGCCCGTCTGTTCAACCTGCAGGCCGCGGGTTACCACGAGACGGTACCCGGATGATCGTCCTTGCTGTGGCGGTCCTGGCAGGGCCGGCCCTCGTTCTCGGCTACGTGCTGTTACGGCGGCATCGAATGATCGCGGTCGTGTCCGGGGTCAGCATGTTGCCGAGCTACCGGCCGGGAGACCGGCTGCTCGCACGTCGCCGGCGTCCGCAGGACGCACTTCAGGCGGGCCAGGTCGTCGTCCTGCGGCATCCGCGTCCGGAGGTGGACACGGGCTGGCTGGTCAAGCGCGTCGTCGCCGTGGCGGGTGACGTCGTCCCCGACGGGATCCGCTGTGACGTCATACCGAAAAACCAGGTCATTCTGCCGGGCGAGATCGTGCCTGAAGGGCACACGCTCATATTGGGCGACAATCCCGCGCACAGCATGGATTCGCGGCAGCTCGGCTTCATACCGCTGGAAAGCATAAGGGCGACGGTGATCAGGCGGTTGAACCGCTGACAGCGTCCCTTTGCCTGATGACCGAACAACCCGCAACCGATTGAAGAGAGAGGTTTCACATGATGAGCAACCGTACAGTCCAGATCCAGGATGCTCTGCTGCGGCTCGAAGAGCCGGAGAGCTCGGAGCACGCCGTTTTCTCGGGGAGCGCCGGTTTCCCGCTCGCCACCTACAACATCGCCATTCCGCCGCGTAGCCGGTGAGCCGGGCAGGCGCGTTCACGTCAACAAGTGCAGTTCATTCACTACGGAGGTGGCCTCGGTGGCTGCGGTAGTCACTGCGGAGGCGCGGGCCGGCGTGCCGGCGCTGCCGGATTCCTCTCCATGGACGAGAAAGGCTTCACATGACGAGCAACCGTACAGTCCAGATCCAGGATGCTCTGCTGCGGCTCGAAGAGCCGGAGAGCTCCGAGCACGCCGTTTTCTCGGGGAGCGCCGGTTTCCCGCTCGCCACCTACAACATCGCCATTCCGCCGCGTAGCCGGTGAGCCGGGCAGGCGTTCTCGCTTTCTCGCCGAGCCTGCGCGCGTAGCTCTCTCGGGCCGGTCCGCCGACCGGCCCGAGAGGTGCCCTGCCTGCTCGGCCGACCGTCAACAAGTGCAGTTCACTCACTACGGAGGTGGCCTCGGTGGCTGCGGTAGTCACTGCGGAGGCATGGGCCGGCGTGTCGGCGCTTCTGGACTCCTATCTGCGAATCTCGGCTGCCGATCAGCTGGTGATTCTCTACACGGCCGAATGCCGCCCGCCCGCGGCCTGGATCCTGGTCGCGGCGGAGGAACGCGGGCTGTCGCCTGTCGCGCTCGCCATGCGACCCATGGAGGACCCCTCTCTGGTCCCCCGCCTGCGCGAGGCGCTGCTCCCCTCGACGCGCCGGTCCAACAGGGTGGTGATTCTCACGCTGGAGAAGAACAGCGTGTCCCACTTCGCCGTTCTGCGGGAAGCCCAGGACCTGCTCGGCGATGACCGTTGCGATGTCGTACGCGTCACCAACGCCGGTCCCGAGCTCTTCTCCCATGCCTTCAACACCACGCCCGCGGAACTGAGCGCGTACAACGCCTCGCTGTACGGGCGTCTGCGGAAGGCGCGGAAGGTCACCATCAGGACCTCGCATGGCACGCACCTGGAAATCGAACTCGATCAGGCACGTTTCACCTGGACCAGTAACCGGGGCACCCTCAGGAAGGGCGCCTTTCTGGTGCTGCCCGCCGGCGAGCTCGCGACCTATCCGGCCCGCATCAATGGACGCCTGGTCGCCGACGCCGCCTTCAACGCCAACATTTACACGACGCTGGATGCGCGCCTCGGCGCCCGTCCCGTGACCGTCGACATCGTGGAAGGGCAGGCTGTGGACTTTTCCTGCGACGATGCCCAGGTCGCCGAACTGATCGAGATGTGCTGGGCCGTTCCGCACGCGCGCCGCGTGGGGGAGCTGGGCTTCGGCACCAACGCCGGCATCGACCGGCTCGTTCCGCTCAACTCCCACATCAACGAACGTTTTCCTGGCGTTCATGTCGGCTTCGGAGAACACAATCAGCCGTTCCAGATCGTCGACTACCGCTGCGACGTTCATTTCGATCTCATCGCGACGGGCGGCATCGTCACTCTGGACGACGGAAGTGAGATCGATCTGTCGAGACCGGCGGATGACGGGACACCGCATCCCGACGGTGTCAACGACGAGGACATCGACGGTGACTGCTGCGTGCTGAGCTTCGATCAGTGCAGAGTGCTCAGCCTGCCGGTCCGGAGCCGGTGATCCGCCTGGCCGTGACCAGGAGTCGTGAAAGAGAATCGAAGCCGGCATGACCCTCCCCGATGTCCCAGCTCAAGGCGAAAGGTCCCAAGGCTCCGCACCTCTTACCAGGAACCTGCCATTCCTCGGTTATCTCGCCGCCCGGGCGCAATCGCAGATCGGTTCGTCCATCACGGCGACGGCCACCCCGCTCATCGCCGCGACGTGGATGGGGGCGAGCGCCACACAGATGGGGCTGCTGGTCGCCGTCCCGTTCGTCTCACGGGTCGCCGGACGGCTCCTGGCCGCCGTCCTGGTTGAGCGCTCACGCTCGCGTGTCACTGCCCTGGCGGCCATCGAGGTGACGTCCGGTCTGTGCGTCGTCGCCGTCACTCTCCTGGCCGTCTCCCACGACCTGTCGATCCCGGGGCTCATCGCCCTGGTCTCGATCATCGCCGGGTTGTCCGGGGCGTTCGGGTCCTTCTCCGCGCCTGTTGTCCTGGATCTCGTCGATCCTGGCCGGCTGACCAAGGCCAACGGGGCGATGGCCGGGGTCGCGCACCTCTCCACCATCGCCGGACCCGGGATCTTCGGTCTTCTCCTCCAGTTCCTGGCGATGCCCTTGGTGCTGGTCGTGGACGCGCTCAGCTATTTCGTGTCGGCCCTTCTGACCCTGCCGCTCCGTCGGCGGGCCCTGCCGCGCACCCAGGCGAGAGTGCCGGACCGGGGCCTTCAAGGCTTCCGGCACGTGTTCCGTGGGGACATCCGGGTCTATTTGGCGGGCGCCGCGCTCATCTGCCTGATCAACGGTGCTGTCATCGCCCTGCTCCCCTTGTACGCGACGCGTGATCTCGGCCTGTCGGCCGACGCGTACGCGGTCATCCTGGCCACCGGAGCGGCGGGCGGCCTCATCGGATCCGCCACCGCCTCCTTCTGGGAGACCAGGCTCGGCAGGAACCGGGCGGCGTTCGTGGCGGGCGCTCTGGCCACGGGGGCGACGGGATTCCTCGTGTTCGCGGACAAGGGCTTGTCCGGGGCGCTGGGCTGCGGTGCCTACGAACTGGTCGGCAGCGTCGGCGGCAGCGTCTTCGTCGTCCTCATGATGTCGGCGATACCCGTATCCGTCCCGTCGGACGCGGTCGCGAGATCGATGGCCGTCGGCGCCCTCGTTCTTGAGCTCGGCACGGCGATCGGAGCGGCGGCCGGTGGAGTCATGGGAACGGCTGCCGGCCTTCGTTCGACCGTGGAGCTCTGCCTGTACGTCGCCGCCACCGTGCTCCTGGCCGTCGCCCTGCGAGGCGGCCTGTCGGCCGTGAGGTCTCGTTCCTGAGGACGCAAGGGCTGACGCCCTTCCCCGGCGGGGGGCGCGGAGCTGGTGCGGTCACCAGGTCACGGGGAGCTCGTACACCCCGTACACCTGGCCGTCGTGCTTGAAGGGGATCTTCTCGAAGTCGGTGGCCAGGGCCAGGGTGGGGATGCGCCTGTAGAGCGTGCCGTAGGCGACCTGCAGCTCCAGCCGGGCCAGGGGCTGGCCCAGGCACTGGTGGACGCCGAAGCCGAAGGCCACGTGCCGGCGGGCGTCGCGGCGCACGTCCAGCTCGTCGGGGGCGGGGAAGATCTCGGGGTCGCGGTTGCCGATGTCGTTGGCCACGATGATGCCCTCGCCCGCGCGGATGACCTGGCCGCCGATCTCGATGTCCTCCTTGGCCACCCGGCGGCGTCCGCCGTGGGTGATGTTCAGGTAGCGCAGCAGCTCCTCCACCGCGCCCGCGATCAGCTCGGCGTCGTCGCTCCCGCGCAGCAGGGCGAGCTGGCCGGGATGCCGGAGCAGCGCGAGGGTGCCGAGGGCGATCATGTTGGCGGTGGTCTCGTGGCCGGCCACGAGCAGCAGCACGCCCATCTGGGCCGCCTCCTGCCTGGTCAGCTCACCCGCCGTGACCCGGGCGGCCACCTGGGACAGCAGGTCGTCGCCGGGGCGGACGAGCTTGTCGCCGACGAGCCCGTCCAGGTACTGCCGCAGCCGCCCGCCCGCGGCCGTCCGGTCCTCGACCGACACGTCCCGCTTGACGATGATCTGGCTGTTGTCCTGGAAGAAGCCGTGGTCGGCGTACGGGACGCCGAGCAGCTCGCAGATCACCAGCGACGGCACCGGCAGCGCGAACGCCTCCACCAAGTCCACCGGCCTCGGCCCCGCCAGCAGGTCGTCGATGAGACGGTCGACGATGCGCTGGACGGCCGGGCGCATGGTCTCGACCCGCTTGACGGTGAACGCCCCTTGCACCATGCGGCGCAGCCGGTGGTGCTCGGGGTCGTCCATGAAGACGAAGCTGATCGCGCTGTCGGGCCGGTTGGGCGCCAGGACCGGCAGCGGGTAGCCGGGCCGGGTGACGTCGGAGCTGACCTGCGGATGGCTCAGCACCGCCTTCTGCTCGGCGTAGCCGGTGACCAGCCACACGGTGCCGCCGTCGCGCAGCCGTGCCCGGGTCAGCGGCGCGTCCTGCCGGAGCGCCTGCAGGGCCGGCGGCGGGTCGAACGGGCACGTCGCCGCCCTGACACCGGGGAACTCGGGCAACGAGCCGGACATGTCCTGATCTGGGGCGGCCGTCATGACGGTGTTCCTTCCCCTTGCCTGGCCCGGACGGCGCTCATCGACTTCCCGCCTGACGCACCCGCGCTCGCCGTTGTCATGTCCAGTAACCGACGCGCGCCCTGGTAAGTCAAGCGCCTGCTTCGAGGAGCTCCGTGATCGAAGTGCTCTGGACGATAACCCGCCACTATGCGAATATGTGTTCGATTATTGAAGATCGTCAACGGAGGCGAGCCCCGCAGTCATGCCGGGACGTCTCCAGAACGGAGTGCCTGTGCGCACATCGACCTCTGCCCGTGCTCCTCTGCCCCGCCGATTAGTCGCGTGGGCCGGGCCCCTGCTCCTGGCGGCGGCCCTGCTCGTCACCCAGACGCCCACCGCCGCGACCGCCGCGGACGCCGCGACCGTCTCCGACCTCGGCGTCGCCGGGGAGGGCGGCGACGTGGTGGCGCGCAACAGGAAGGTCTTCGTCGCCGCCGGCGACCGGATCGTGGTCACCTCCACCGACGGCAAGGTCGTCGGCACGATCCCCGGCCTGTCCGGCGCCGTCGCCCTGGCCTCGCCGGAGGACGGCAGGAAGGTGTACGCGGCGCTGCGCGGCTCGAACGAGGTGATCGAGATCGACAGCACCACCCTTGCCATCAGCAGGCGCATCGACCTCACCGCGTACCCGTGCCCGTCGAGCCTGGCGCAGGAGTACGACCGGCTGTGGATCGGGTTCGGCTGCGGCGGAGCGGGCGGAGGAGGCGTCCTCGGCCTCGTCACGTCGGCGGCGACCCCCACCCTCGTCCGGGTCGGGCCGGCCACGACCGGTGCCCCGCTCGTCGCCGTCGCCGGGAACACGCTGGTGGCGGGGGAGTCCGGGGTCAGCCCCGCCACGGTCAAGGTGTACGACATCAGCACCACGCCGCCCACGTCGAGCGGCGAGATCCGGGGGGACGCGAACGGCCTGCCGGCCCTGCGCGATCTCGCGCTCGCCGAGCACGGCGCGACGGCGCTGTCGGCGCTGAACGACACCCGCCGGTTCGACGCCTGGGACACGGCGGCCCTGACGCGGGGCCGCGCCTACGCCGACAACGGATTCGGCGACCAGGGCGTCCCCGTCGCCGTCGGGGCCAGCCCGAACGACGCCTACGTCGTGGGCGGCTGGAACTCCCAGGCAGGCGACGCGGCCGAGCTCGTGGTGTACGACGCGACCACCTCGGAGGTCATCTACACGGCCGCCCACCAGGGGAAGACCGTGGTGGCGGGCAGCGTCGAGTTCTACGGCACCGTCACCTTCGCGGTCCTGAAGGAGCCCGGCACCGGCCGCATGCACCTCTGGCGGCTGCCGCCCTCGCCCTACCACTCCTCCACGCTCACCCTGACGGCTCCCGCCAAGGTGACCACGCTCCAGGAGTCGGCCTTCACCGGACGGGTCACGCTGAGCAGCGGACTGCCGCCCGGCGTGCAGACGCTCGAACTGTACCGCTGGCTCCCCGACGGCACCTCCAGGCCGTTCGAGGAGGTCACCACGGCGGCGGACGGGACCTACCGGTTCACCGACACGCCGCCGTCCACCGGGGCGTACAAGTATCAGGTGTACTGGCCGGGCAACTCATGGTTCCGGGGGAGCGGCTCCTCGGTGACCGTCACGGTGGGCCCGTACGAGCCGACGCTCACCGTGACCGGACCGGCGACGGGCCGCGTCGGCACGCGCCTCACGTTCAGCGGCACCTTCGGCGCCGACGGCATCACCTTCCCGCGGACGACCGTCACCGTCTCGCTGCGGGTCGTCGGCCCGGACGGCGCCGTCACCTCGAAGAGCGTGGCGAAACTGGTCCCCACCCCCGACGGGACGTTCAGCTTCTCCGACACGCCGGCCGCGGCCGGTGAGCACACCTACACCGTCGACCTGGCGGGCAACTCGGACGTGGGGCCGGCGCGCACCACCCACGTGGTCGCCGTCCGCTAGCGGCCCGCGCGACGTCCTGACGCCGGGCGCTTCAGGCGGCTTCCAGGACGAAGAACAGGAAGCATAGGAACCGCGCGCCGGAGATCTCGCGGAGCTCGTCGGGGAACAGCTCGCGGGCCTCCGGCGCGTACGGCGGTTCACTGATCACGCTGATGCGGAAACCCGCCGCGGTGAAGGCTTCGGTCATCGCGTGCAGCGGGCGGTCCCAGAAGCTCAGCCGGCTGGTCTGCCCGCCCATGGTCCACTCCTCGACCCGGTTGCGGGTTCCGAAGTAAACCGGCTTCTCCCCGGCCTTGTGCTGCGTGAGGGTGATGACGAAGGGGTGCTCGACCGAGACGAGGAGCCGGCCGCCGGGCCGCAGCACGCGTCGCAGCTCGGCCAGCGCCGGCCCCCAGTCCTCCAGGTAGTGCAGCACCAGCGACGCGATGACGTCGTCGAAGGCGTCGTCGGGGAAGGGCAGCGGGCCGGCCAGGTCGGCGACCCGCAGGTCCGCCTCGGGGCCCAGCCTCCGCCGGGCCATCTCCAGCATCCCGGCGCTCGCGTCGACGCCGGTCACGACGGCGCCCCGATCGCGCAGCTCGGCGAACAGGGGGCCCGAGCCGCACCCGGCGTCGAGGATGTGCCGGCCGGTCACGTCCCCGGCGAGCTCCAGCATCGCGGGCCGCTCGTAGTACGCGTTCACCAGGCTGGTCTCGTTCTCGGCCGTGTAACCTTCGGCGATCGCGTCGTAGGCGTTGCTCTCGGGCGAGTCCGCGACGCGGTTCTCGGGCATGGTCGTCATAGGGGCCATTCTGGCCCGCATGTCCCGGGGGCGCGGAGATGCGGCCCGTCCGCCGGCCCCGGCTGGCCGTCCGTCCTGTCGAGCAGCAGGGCGGCCGCCCGGGTGAGCACCTGGGCCCGGGTGCGGCCGCCGTGGTCGGCGGCCAGGAAGTGTTCGCCGATCGCCACGCAGAAGGCCAGGAGGCTGCGGGCCTCGACCTCCTCGGGGTCGGCGCAGAAGCTGCCGATCATCTCGCGCAGCAGCGCCATGCGCCGGTTGTCCACCCGCCGCAGGCGTTCGGCGACCGCCTCGTCGCGCCTGGCCCAGTCACGGACGGCGAGGTCGATGGGCAGCAGGCGGTCGTCGGAGAAGGTGAGCACGCCGGCGCGCTGGATCTTGGTCCGCGGGTCGCCGCCCTCGCGTTCGACGCGCTCGATCACCTCGTCGGTGCTCTCCCGCTCCCAGGTGTCCAGCATCGCCTCAAGCAGTGCCTCCCGGTCGGCGAAGTACCCGTAGAACCCGCCCTTGGTGACGCCGAGCCGCTTGGCCAGCGCCTCCACGCGCACCGCGTCGGGGCCGCCGGCGGCCAGCGCCCGCAACCCCTCCTCGATCCACCCTTCCCGTGTCGTACGGACCGCGCCCACAGTGTGTGCCACCTCACTCGGAACATATGTATACGCCACCGTATAACTGTGGCTAACCTCAGTATATACGGCAGCGTATAGATAAGGAGGGTTCATGAGGCTGGCGAACGCCGCCCACACCGGACGGCCCTGGCGCATCCATGACATCGCCGCAGATTTCGAGCTGGAGGACGTCTGGGTGATCCGGACCCCCGGCGCCGGACGGGAGGACTTCTCCGCCGTGCTCGCCGCGTTGCGCGACTCCAGCGGCGGCCCCCTGCCGGTGCGGCTGCTGCTCGCGGCGCGCTGGAAGCTGGGCGCCCTGTTCGGCTGGGACAGGGCGTCGGCGGGCGTCGGAAGGCGCGTCCCGTCGTTGCGCGAGCGCCTGCCGGCCGACCTGCGCCGGGCCCCGCACGACTCCGACGCCGGCCTGGCGCCCTTCTCCCCGGTCTACGCCCTGGACGACGAATGCGCGCTGGAGCTGGCGAACCGCACCGTGCACGCGGTGATGCACCTGGCATGGGCGCCGGCCGCCGGCGGGCACGAGCTGCGCATGGCCGTCCTCGTGCGCCCCAACGGCCTGCTGGGACGCTGCTACATGGCCGCCATCACGCCGTTCCGCCGGACCCTCGTCCTGCCGGCCTTCGTCCGGCGGCTGGAGCGCGCCTGGCGGGAGCGCGACGCGGGCGTCCTGGAGTCCGTCGTCGGGACGGGCGGCATCCCGCCGTCCGTCCGCGCGCTGAGCTCCTTGCCCGTCGTCGACTACGCCGACCACTTCGCCCTCACCGTGAACGCCGTCGACACCGAGGCCGGGGCGACGGCGGAGCTGTGGGCGCGGGCGATGTTCGGCGACGTGCCCAGCGCGGGGGAGCGGTTCATCTGGCGAGGTCTCCTGGGGCTCCGGCTCGCCCGCGGCCGCTCGCCCGCCACCGTGGCCGGGTGGCGGATCGCCGCGCGGGGCGACGACTGGATCCGGCTGGAGACCGCGTCCTGGTTCCTGACCGCCAACCTCGTCGTCCGGGCGGCGGACGGGCAGGTGTCGCTGACCACCCTCCTGCGCCATGACCGGCGCCTCGGGCGCGTCGTGTGGCCGCCCCTGTCGGCGATCCATCGCCGGCTGGCTCCCGGGCTGCTCCGGGACGCCGCCGCGCGGATGACCCGCGGGACTCCTTCCTCGACGCGGCCGGCGGCTACGTGACCAGCGAACGCGAGCTGCTGTCCGCCTGCAGGAAGGGCGCCGACCCCCTGGAGGTGGGTGAACGGGTGCGGAGCCTGCCGGCGGCTCTCCCGCCCCGGACCGAGCGGCCCGGCCCCGGCGCGCCGCCCCCGACGCGGGTGATCCACCGCCGCATGGCCCTGGCCGTGCAGGAAGCGCTCAAGCACGTCGGCAGGATCTTCCGGCACGTCACCGGGCGCACGATCAGCGAGTACCGCAACGAACTGAGGGTGCGGGCCGTGCAGGAGCACCTGGCCGACGGCGGCGCCCAGCTCGCCGAGCCGGCCACCATGTACGGCTTCGCCGACCACGCGCACCTGACCCGGACGGTCCGCAAGCACCTCGCCGAGACGCCCAGCGCCCTGCGCGCCCGCCTCGACCCCGGCGAACTCCGATCGTCACGTGACCCGCCGGCCACCCCGTCCGGTGGCTATTGTGATCACCGACATGCAGGGCAAGAGGGCGGATGGTCATGACATCGGCACAGCCTGGTCACCTGGTCGGCGGGCGTTACCGGCTGGTCGCCCTTCTTGGCGCGGGCGGGTTCGGGCAGGTCTGGCGCGCCCACGACCACGTCCTGGACGTCGAGGTGGCGATCAAGGAACTGCGGCTGCCGCCCGGCCTGCCGCAGGCGGAGCAGGACAGGCGGCTGGAGCGCACCGCGCGCGAGGCGCGCAACGCCGTCCGGCTGCGGGCGCACGAGAACGTCGTCGCCGTCCACGACGTCGTCCAGGACGGGCTGCCCTGGATCGTGATGGAGCTGGTCGAGGGCCGGTCACTGCAGGAGCACCTCGACACGCACGGGCCGTTGCCGGTGGACCGCGCCGCACAGCTGGCCGCCGGGCTGCTGGCGGCGCTCGGCGCGGCGCACCGGGCCGGCATCGTGCATCGCGACGTCAAGCCGGCCAACGTCATGCTCGCCGCGGACGGCAAGGTGCTGCTCACCGACTTCGGCATCGCCGTCCACACCGCCGACACCGCCCTGACGACCGCCGGGATGCTCGTCGGCTCACCCGAGTACACGGCCCCCGAACGGTTGCGCGGCACCGACGGGCTCCCGGCCAGTGACCTGTTCTCCCTCGGCGTGACCCTCTACCAGGCCGTCGAGGGCGTCTCGCCGTTCCGTCGCGACACCCAGCCGGCGACGCTGACCGCCGTCCTGCTGGCGGAGCCCCCGCCGCCACGCCGGGCCGGGCGGCTCGCGCCGCTCATCGCCCGGCTGCTCGACAAGGAGCCGCGCGGCAGGCCGACCGTCGAGGAGGCGCTGGCCCTGCTCGGCGAGCAGCAGCCGGGCCGGGACGAGGCCGGCGACCGCACCAAGGTCCTGCCGTCGGCCGGGATCCCCGCGCGGGGGTGGCAGCGCAGGGCCGTCACGGTGCTGACGGCGGCCGTCGGCGTGCTCGCTGCGCTCGGTCTCACGAAGGCCCTCGGCCTCGTCGAGGCCGGCGACCCCTGGGGTTACCTGAGCTCGCTGGTGACGGGACACCGTTGGGGCGCCGCCCTGGCCGCGGTCCTCGTCCTGGACGCCGGCCTGGCCGGCCTGCTGTGCGCCCGGGTCGCCCGGCTCCTGGCGCCGCTCACCGGGACGACCGTCGCGATCGCCGGGGGCGCCGCCGGGTTCCTCGCCGGGATCGGCGCCGTGGCGCTCGCCTTCGACGGCATCGCCGTGCTCCTGGCCATTGCCGACGTCGAGCGTGGTGACCGGATCTGGGTGATCCCGTTGATCGTGATCACGTCCGTCCTGGTGCTCACGGCCGGTTGGGCCTGGGAGTCGAGGCGCCGGGCACACCCGTCGTAGGGGCGCCCGCCGGTCAGCGGGGCCGGCTGAGGGCGGCCTCGGCCAGATCCGTCCACTGCTCGGCCGAGGAGTGCGGCACGACCACCCAGTCCTTGACCACCCTGCCCGTGCCCGAGGGGTCGAACAGGCACGCCCCGGCCAGCTCCAGCGCGGCCGCGTGCTCAGGGGTGTCCCTGACCAGCCGGAACACCATCGCGCCGTCACGCTGCAGGCTGGCGAACACCTTGCCCGCCTGATCCTTGAGCGCCGGCCTCCCCATCATCCTGGAGACCCGCACCCCCAGGTCGGCCAGCTCGGCGCCGACCTGCTGGAAATCCTCTTCCGCGCTCATCGTCAGTCGGCCCCAGACTCCATGGCGGCGCGGGCCGAGCGGCTCGGCTCCGGCACTCCGGCAGAAACGGCGATCAGGCTAGCAGGATCATGGCGAACCGGGAGAACTCGCGTTCCCGGGCCGTGTCCGGCGCTCTTCCCCTGACGCAGGGTCAATGTCCCAGCATGGGGGCATGACCTCTCCGACCAGTACGAACCGCTCGCCGTCCGGCGAGCTGACCGCCCACCACGACGGCCTCACGATCCCGCTGTCCCGCGGCGGACGGGGCCGCCCGCTGGTGCTGTGCCCCGGGCTGAACGCGACCCGGGCCGACCTCGGCGAGCTGATCGAGCTGCTGCGGCGCGACCACGACGTGGTGACCTTCGACCTGCGCGGCCACGGCCGCACCCCGGCCGCGGACCGGTACTCCTTCGAGGCGTTCCTCGGCGACCTGGACGCCGTGATGGCCCGGGTGGGCCGGCTCGGCCTCGGCGAGCCCCCCGTGCTCGTGGGGTACTCGCTGGGGGCCGACCTGGCCGTGCACCACGCCGCCCGGCATCCCGGGGGCGTCGCCGGGCTCGTCCTGATCGACGGGGCGAACCCGGTGCCCGAGCCGTTCCTCACCGAGGATGTCCTGCCGGCGTTCCGGGCGATGTGGGCGGAGCTGGCCGCGCGGCAGCAGGCCCGGCGCGGCACCCCGCGCCAGGTGCTGCTCACCGCGCGCCAGATCCTCGACCTGAACGTCGAGATCGACGTGGTCCGGTCCGAGATCCTGTCCCGGTACCCCCTGATCGACCGGCCGATCAGCATGATCATGTCGACCTCGATGGCCGGCGAGGGCGGCGGCCCCGCCGCGCGGTTCAACCGCAACTGGCGGGCCGGGATCGAGCGGCTCGTCCGGCGACAGCCGCGCATCGCCACGACGTGGCTCGACGCCGACCACGGGCTGGTCTTCACGCACGCCACCGAGATCGCCCGGATCATCCGGCAGGCGGCTTCTTGACGACCTCTGGAAGGCTGGTCCCATGCTGACCATCGGCGAACTGGCCTCGTACGCGGGGGTGACCGTGCGGGCGGTGCGGCACTACCACGCCAAGGGACTGCTGCCCGAGCCCGAGCGCGACCGCCACGGCTACCGCAGGTACGACGCCGCCGCCGCGGTCGAGCTGATCAGGATCCGCACCCTCGCCGAGGCCGGGGTGCCGCTCGCGCGGGTGCGGGAGCTGCTGCGGGCCGGCGAGGAGGAGTTCGCCGCCGCGCTCGCCGACATCGACCGGCGGCTGCGCGCGGAGATCCGGCGGCAGCGGCGCCACCGGGCGCGGATCGCCCGGCTGGCCGCCGGGGACGGCCTGGCGCTGCCGCCGGAGGTCGTCGGCTACCTCGACCGGCTGCGGTCACTCGGCGTGGACGACCACATCGTCCAGGCCGAACGCGACGGCTGGATCCTGCTGGCCGCGCACTCGCCCGGACGCGTGCCGGAGTGGATGGCCGGCAAACGCGAGCAGCTCGACGACCCGGACTTCGTCGGCTTCTTCCGCAACCTGGGCCAGGCCCTCACCCGGTCCGCCGACGACCCTCGGCTGGAGGAGCTGGCCGACGAGCTGGCCGCCTGCCTCTCGCGGCTGACCGGCGAGCGGGACGAGGGCTACGTCGACGACCTCGACGTGGAGCCGCAGTTCGTCCGGTTGATGGACGCCCTGGCGTTCGACGCCGTCCCGCCCGCCCGCCGGCTGATCGAGCTGCTGCGCCGGCGGGGCTGGACCGGCTGGAGCAAGCTCGAACGGGTGGACCCGCCGTCCTGGTCGTCGGCCGGGTCAGCCGTCGAGGAACCGCTCCAGCTCCGCGGTGACGAAACCGGGGTTCTCCTCGACGAGCCAGTGCCCGGCGCGCGGGACGTCCACCGCGCGGACGATCCTGGTCAGGCGCGGTGACACCGTGGCCCGGATCGCGTCGAGCTGCCCCTGGGCGGTCATGAGCAGCGCCGGGACGCGTACCGGCGCCGCCGCCGTCGTGTCGCGCACGTCCTGGTCCAGGGCGCGGTAGAGCTCGAAGCCGCCCGACAGGGCCTGCGGCCGGCTGTAGGTGCGGGCGTACTCGGTGATCTCGGCCTCGCTGAACGGGGACCGCTGCGAGGTGCCGCCGAACGCCGTTCCGCCGTAGGAGACCTGGGGGTAGAACAGCGCCAGGTACTCGCGGACGTCGTCGCCCACCACCGCCTCGGGCACCCGGCGCTGGGAGTGGAAGGCGATGTGCCAGCTCAGCGACCGGTACGTGGCCGCGTCGACGGCCGGGCCGGGCAGCGGCAGGTCCAGGTAACCCAGGCGGGCGGTGTCGGCGGGGAACCGGCTCGCGTACTGGAACGCCACCGCGGCGCCGAAGTCGTGGCCGACGACGGCGGCGTCCCTGATCCCGAGCCGCCCGGCGATCAGCTGGTGCACGTACCGCGCCAGCGTGGCCTTGTCGTAGCCGGTGGGCGAGCCTTCGCTGTCGCCGAGCCCCGGCAGGTCCACGGCGTAGACGGTGTGGTGCCGGGCCAGGTCCGGCATGATCGGCCACCAGCCGTACCAGGTCTGGGGCCAGCCGTGGATCAGCACCACCGGCGTGCCGGTCCCGCCCTTCACGTAGTGCATGCGCACGCCGTCCACGTCGGCGAACTCGTGCCGGAACGTCGTGCCGAAGCGCGGGTCGTCCTGGGTGGCGGTGGTGTGGGAGGCGGCGGGCGGGGGAGCGGCGGCGGGCGTCGAACAGGCCGTGGCGGCGAGCGGGAGCAGGAGGGCGAGCGCGACGGTCGCGGCCGTGCGCGCGGATCGGGCGAGACGGCCCGGCGACGGCCGTGGAGCGGTGGTCATGTGGTCCTGTCCTGAGGAGAGTGGCGGGGTCGACGGCCGGTGCTGCCGTCGATCAGTGTGGGATCGATCCGACCAGCAGCCCGCCGATCTGGCACGAAAACTTGCGGTTATGGCAAGATGGCCGTCGTGCACGACGACATGGACGAGGTGCTGGGCGCGGTGGGGCCGCGCCTTCGGGCCCTGCGTCGTCACCGCGGCATCACCCTGGCCGAGCTCGCCACCACGACCGGCGTCTCGGAGAGCACGCTGTCCCGGCTGGAGAGCGGGCAGCGCCGGGCCACGCTGGAGCTGCTGCTGCCGCTGGCCCGCGTCTACGACGTCCCGCTCGACGACCTGGTCGGCGCCCCGCGCACCGGCGACCCCCGGATCCACCTCAAGCCGATCACCCGGTTCGGGATGACGTTCGTGCCGCTGTCCCGGCGGCCGGGCGGGGTCCACGCGTTCAAGATGATCATCCCCGCGCGGCCGGAACCGCTCGAACCGGCCCCGCAGACCCACGACGGCTTCGAATGGCTCTACGTCCTCACCGGACGCCTGCGCCTCGTGCTCGACGACCGCGACCTCACGCTGCCGGTCGGCGAGGCGGCCGAGTTCGACACGTCCATGCCCCACTGGCTGGGCAGCGCCGACGGCGGCACGGTCGAGCTGCTCATCCTGTTCGACCCGCAGGGCATGCGCACCCACATCCACGCCGACCCCCACCGGCACTCTCACTGAGCACCCGGCAGGCCGTATTCGCGGCCTGACCTTCATTTGTGGAGGTCAAGAGGTGCTGAAGCCCGTTTTCGGGGGAGAAGGGGGTGGCTTCGAATGCCTGATGATGGGAGTGGTGACCGTGGAGGGGTCCGGGGGAGCGATCCGGGTCGGTGTGGAGGAGGAGTACCACATCGTCGACGCGACCACACGCCGGGTGACCGCGCGGGCGGGGGCGCTGCTGAGCGCGCTGCCCGAGGAGAGCTTCACGCACGAGCTGCAGCGGTCGATGGTCGAGGCCAACAGCGCGCCGTTCCTGGCCCTGGACGACCTGGCCCGCGACGTGTGCCGCCTGCGCCGCAAGCTGATCTCCACCGCCGACGAGCTGGGGCTGGGGATCGCGGCGGTCGGCACGCCGCAGCTGGCCGACCTCGACGAGGTGAAGGTCTTCCCCGACCAGCGATACGAGAAGATGCTCAGCGACTTCCAGGTGCTGACCCGTGAGCAGCTCATCTGCGGCACGCACGTGCACGCGGAGGTGCCCGACCCGGACCTGGCGGTCGCGGTGGCGCACCGGCTGACGCCCTGGCTGGCGCCGTTGCTGGCACTCAGCGCCAGCTCGCCGTTCTGGGACGGCGCCGACACCGGCTACGCCAGCTACCGCACGCTGGTGTGGCAGCGGTGGCCGACGACGGGGCCGATCGGCAAGTTCGGCTCGGCGGCCGAGTACCAGGAGATGGTGCGGGGTCTGATCCGGTCCGGGGTGATCAGCGACGCGGGGATGCTCTATTTCGACGTCCGGCCCTCGCAACATGTGCCGACGGTGGAGCTGCGCATCTGTGACGCCTGTCCCCGGGTGGAGGACGTCGTGCTGATCGCCGGGCTGTTCCGGGCGCTGGTGGCCAGGGAGGTGGCCGCGGCGCGCCGCGGCCCGGGACCGGAGGTGCAGGTGGAGGCGGCGCGCGCGGCGACCTGGCAGGCGGCCCGGTGGGGGCTGGAGGGCGACCTGGTCGATCCGGTGGAAGGCGTGCCGCGCCCGGCCAAGGAGGTGGTCGAGGACCTGGTGACGGGCCTGCGCCCGCAACTGGAGGCGGCCGGGGACTGGGAGCTGGTGACCGGACTGACCCGGCAGGTCCTGCAGACGGGCACGTCGGCGGCCCGCCAGCGGGCGGCGTACGCCGAGCGGGGCAGCCTGGCGGACGTGGTCGACCTGGTGCTCAGCGAGACCCGCACCTGCGAGTGGGACCGGCCGACGGGCGACCACGACCTCCCTTCGTGCCGGCCGGCGGCCTGATGGCCGGCCTCGGCGGGACGGGGGTGCCGGCATGTGCGGGCTGAGCGGCGAGTTCAGGTTCGACGGCGCGGAGGCCGACATCGGCGCGGTGGGCCGGATGACCGACGCGATGCACGACCGCGGGCCGGACGGCTCCGGCCTGTGGGCGCAGGGGCCCGTCGCGATGGGCCACCGGCGGCTCAAGATCATCGACCTGTCGGAGAAGGCGGCCCAGCCGATGGTGGACGCCGGGCTCGGCCTGGCGGTGGTGTTCAACGGCTGCCTGTACAACTACCGCGAGCTGCGCGAGGAGTTGCGCGGCGCGGGCTACCGGTTCTACTCCACCTCCGACACCGAGGTGCTGCTCAAGGCGTACCACCGGTGGGGCGCCGGGTGCGTCGGACACTTCAAGGGCATGTTCGCCTTCGCGATCCACGAGCGGGACAGCGGCCGGCTGGTGCTCGGCCGCGACCGGCTCGGCATCAAGCCCATGTACGTCAGCCACGACGCCCGCCGCCTGCGCTTCGCCTCGACGCTGCCCGCCCTGGCCGCGGGCGGCGGCCTGGACACCGGCATCGACCGGGTGGCGCTGCACCACTACATGACCTTCCACTCGCTCGTGCCCGGCGAGCGCACGATCCTCGCGGGCGTGCGCAAACTGCCGGCGGCCACCGTGCGGGTCGTCGAGGCGGACGGCACGAGCACCGACCACCGCTACTGGGACCCGCCCTACACCCGCTCCGCGATGCCCGAGCACGCGGGGCTGAGCGAGCAGGAGTGGCGCCGGGCCACCCTGGACGCCCTGCGCACGGCGGTGCGCCGCCGGATGGTCGCCGACGTGCCGGTCGGCGTGCTGCTCTCCGGCGGCCTGGACTCCAGCCTCATCGTGGCGCTGCTGGCCGAGGAGGGGCAGAGCGGCCTGACCACGTTCAGCATCGGCTTCGAGGCGGCCGGCGGCGAGCAGGGGGACGAGTTCGCCTACTCCGACCTGGTCGCCGGCCGGTTCGGCACCGACCACCACCGCATCCGGATCCCCGGCGACCGCCTGCTGGACGGGCTGGAACGCGCGGTGGGCGCCATGAGCGAGCCGATGGCCAGCCACGACTGCGTCGCCTTCTACCTGCTGTCGCAGGAGGTCGCCCGGCACGTGAAGGTCGTGCAGTCGGGCCAGGGCGCCGACGAGGTGTTCGCCGGTTACAGCTGGTTCCCGCCGCTGGCGGACGTGCCGCGCGAGCGGGCGGCCGAGGTCTACTGCAGGGAGTTCGCCGACCGCCCGCACCAGGAGCTGTCCGGCGTGCTGGCCCCCGGTTACCTGCTGGACCGGGACGTCAGCGGCGACTTCGTCCGGGAGCACGTGGCGCGGCCGGGCGCCGACACCGCGCTCGACGCCGTGCTGCGCCTGGAGACCACGGCCATGCTGATCGACGACCCGGTCAAACGCGTCGACAACATGACCATGGCCCACGGGCTGGAGGCCCGCACGCCGTTCCTCGACCACGACCTGGTCGAGCTGGCCGCCGCCTGCCCCGACGGGCTCAAACTGGCTCACGGCGGCAAGGGCGTGCTCAAGGACGCCGCCCGCCGGCTGCTGCCCGCGCAGATCGTCGACCGGCCGAAGGGCTACTTCCCGGTGCCCGCCGTCCGGCACGTCGAAGGGCCCCTGCTCGACCTCGTCCGGGACGCCCTCACCAGCGAGGCCGCCCGCGCGCGGGGCCTGTTCCGTCCCGAGTTCGTACGGCGGCTGCTGGCCGACCCCGAGTCCGACAGGGCGACGACCGGCGTCAACACGCTGTGGCAGATCGGCCTGCTCGAACTGTGGCTCCAGGCCCACCAGATGTGATGCCGGACATCCTCGGCGACCTGTCGCACCTGCCGTCGGCCGCCGCGCTGCGCGCCTGGAACTGCCGCAGGCCCGCGCTGGCGCCCGACAACAGCGCCGTGGCCTTCGTCGGCGACCAGGACGGCGTGCCCCGGGTGTGGGTCCAGCCGCTCGGCGCGGATCTGGACGCGTGGCCGGTCGACACCGGCCACCACCCGGTCGTGGACGTGAGCTGGGGGCCCACGGGGGAACACCTGGCGGTCCTGGTGGCGCCGGACGGCGGCGAGCACACGCAGGTGTGGACCGTGCGCCCGCACGGCGGCGAGCTGCGGCCGCTCGCCGTCCCGCCGCACGGGTCGGCCGCGCTCGTCCGCTGGACCGGCCGGGGCGAGTCCGTCCTGGTGGCCGAGACCTCCGCCGCCGGCCTGACCCGGGCCGAGCTGGCCGACGCCGTCACCGGCGCCCGCCAGGTCATCGCCGCAGGCGAGCTGCTGTGGCCGGCCGCGGTCAGCCGCGACCACGCGCGCATGCTGCTCCGGCGCGGGCCGCGCGGCCTGCGCCGGATGTACGCGGCCGACGCCGTCCCGGGTCACCCGCCGGGCGGCGAGCGCGACCTGCTGCCCGGCCTGCCCGGCTCGACCGACCAGGGGGTCCTGTCGCCCGACGGCGAGATCGCCTACCTGGTGTCGGACGCGGGCCGCGACCGGGCCGCGCTGCTGGCGGTGCGGCGCAACGCCTATCCCGTCGTGCTGGCCGAGCGGCCGGACGCCGAGCTGGACCGGTTCGCGCTCAGCGCCGACGGCCGCCGCGGCGTCCTGCTGTGGAACGAGCACGGCCGCTCGGCGCTGGACGTCGTGGAACTGCCCGCCGCGCACGTCAGGCCGCTTCCGCCGCCGCCCGCCGACGTGGTCACCTCGGTCCGGGTCGCCTGGGACGGCCGCACGGCGGTGCTCGCCGCCGAGAGCCCCGAGGAGCCCTCGCACGTGCTGCTGTGCGACCTGACCTCCGGGACGTACCGGTACGCCGCCGGGGCCGGGCGGCTCCCGGTCGCGACCGGTGCCGAGCTGCTGCGCTTCCCCGCCCGCGACGGGCTGGAGCTGGCCGCCTGGCTCTACCGCCCGGCGCACGTCCACGGGCCCGCGCCGTTCGTGGTGTCGCTGCACGGAGGGCCGGAGGACCAGGAACGCCCCACCTTCAACCCCCTCTACCAGAACCTCCTGGCCGCCGGGATCGGGGTGCTGGCGCCCAACGTGCGCGGTTCGGGCGGGTACGGGCGGGCCTTCCGCCAGGCCGACGACCTGGGGCTGCGCTTCCGCGCGGTCGAGGACGTCGCCGACTGCGCCGCCGCGCTGGTGCGGACGGGCGCGGCGGACCCGTCCAGGCTCGCCTGCATGGGCTGGTCGTACGGCGGCTACCTGACCCTGGCCGCCCTCGTCACCCATCCGCGCCTCTTCCGCGCGGGCGTGAACATGAGCGGCATCGCGGACTTCGCCACCTTCTACGCCCGTACCGAACCGTGGATCGCCGCCGCCGCGGTGTCCGAGTACGGGCACCCGGAGGCCGACCGCGACCTGCTGCACGCCCTGTCCCCGCTGCGCGCCTTCGACCGGCTGGCCGCCCCGCTCCTGGTCGTGCACGGGACCCAGGACACCAACGTGCCGGTGCACGAGGCCCGGCAGGCGTTCGGGGCGGCCCGCGCCCGCGGCGTGCCCTGCGACCTGCTGCTCTTCGCGGACGAAGGCCACGAGTTCCGCAACCGCGCCAACCGCATCAGCCTCGTCTCCAAGGTGCTGAACTGGCTCGACGAGCACCTGCGGCCCGCCCCGCATTGATCGGGCGGCCGGACGCGTCCATCATGGTGCCCCACCGGCACGGAAGGACCCGCTCGTGACCGACCTCGACTCCCGGCTACGCGCCTGGCGGCACGACCTGCACCGGCGGCCCGAGCCGGCCTTCGCCGAGCACGCGACCAGCGCCTACCTCGCCGCGGCGCTGGAGGCGGCGGGCCTCGACGTCGTCACCGGCGTCGGCGGCACCGGCGTCGTCGCCTCCCTGACCAGGGGCGGCGCCGGCCGGGCCGTCGGGCTGCGGGCCGACATGGACTGCCTGCCGCTCGACGAGCCGGGCACGCACGCCCACGCCTCCCGCAACCCCGGATTCATGCACGCCTGCGGCCACGACGGGCACATGGCGATGCTGCTCGGCGCCGCCGCCGTCCTGGCCGCCGAGGGCGGTTTCGACGGCACCGTCCGGTTCGTCTTCCAGCCCGCCGAGGAGCCCGGCCGCGGCGCGCGGGCCATGCTCGACGACGGCCTGCTCGCCCGCTTCCCGGTCCAGGCCATGTACGGACTGCACAACTGGCCCGGCGTCCCCGCCGGCCACTTCCTGACCCGCGCCGGGAGCATCATGGCCGGCGAGGACAACTTCGAGATCCGCATCCGGGGCCGCGGCGGGCACGCCGCCCGCCCGCACATGGTCGTCGACCCGATCGTGGTGGGCGCGGAGATCGTCCTGGCCCTGCAGACGGTCGTCGCCCGCAACGTCGACCCCGCGCTGCCCGCCGTGGTGTCCTGCACCGACATCAGCACCGACGGCGCGCGCAACGCCATCCCCGGCGAGGTCGTCATCAGAGGGGACACCCGCAGCTTCGACCCCGCCGTCGCCGCGCTCCTGGAAGACCGGATCCGGCGGCTCTGCGAGGGCATCGGCGCCGCCCACGGCGCGACGTGCACCGTCACCTACACCCACGAGTTCGCGCCCACCGTCAACGACCCCGCCTGCGTCGCCGCGGCGGTCGAGGCGGCCGTCGCGGTCGCCGGCGAGGACGGCGTCGACCCCGACTGCGCGCCGGTCATGCCGAGCGAGGACTTCGGCGTGTTCGCCGGGGCCGTACCGGCCTGCTTCGTCTTCCTCGGCAACGGCACAGAACCCGGCCGGGGCGGCGACCCGCTGCACAGCAGGGAGTACGACTTCAACGACGCCGTCCTGCGGACGGGGACGGACTTCTACGTCACGCTGGCGCGCCGCGCCCTGCCCGCCGGCGCTCCCGCGGCGCCTGCCCGGTGAGGCCCGGCCCGCGGGCGGCCGTGCGGCGGGACGTCACGCGGCCGCGGCCAGCTCCTCCAGCGCGCGCAGGGACGGCAGCTCGAACGGCTGCCGCAGCGGAACCTGGCCGGCGCGGGCGTCCTCGGCCTCGCCCGCCCAGTGCCGCAGCGCCTCCAGCGGGGCGACGCCGTTGGCCTTGGCCCAGCGCAGCCGCCGGGTCCAGACCACGGCGGCGTCGAAGGCGGCGTCACCGGCCTGCTCGCGCGGCACGTACTGGGCCGCGTCGTCCGTGGCGGCGGCCCACAGGTAGCCGATCACGGCGCCGTCCTTGAGCACCGGGACGTAGCGGACAGCGGACGCCGTCGTGCGGGGGTAGGCGTCCGGGGCGTGGACGGTCCGGAACTCGGGCTGGTCCTTCAGCGACACCTCTTCGTCCTTCCCGTCAGCCGTCTGCCTCCGGCGGCAGCACCCAGCCGTAGACGTGCCACCGGCCGTCCTTGCGCTGCACGTCCTCGGCGAACCACGATACGCCGGTGCCCAGGAGCAGCTCCCTCTCCTGGTGCCGGCTGATCAGGTCCAGGTAGAAGGCAGGGGTGCCTTCGGGCACGCGCAGGTGCAGTTCCACGTGCCCGGCCCCGGGGGAGGCGGGCCCCTCGCCGATGCTCGTCGAGAAGAAGGCGGGGTCGCGTTGCACGGTTCCCGCCAGCTCCTGGACGGGCACGGTGAACAATTTCGGGGTCAGCCGCAGCGTCCGGAACACGTCGATCGTCTCGGGGACCGGCCGGCGTTCCATGATCTCCTGCAGCAGCTCGATCTCCGCGAGGAGACGTGCCTTGTTCTTGGCGACCTCCTCGGGCGTCAGGCCCTCGATGGAGGAGTCGCCGTACCGCAGGTAGTCGTTCATCCCCAGGTAGCCGCCCTCGGAGTACTCCTTGGCCGCCGCGCGCTCGGCTTCGGACAGCCCGGCGGACACGTCCGACCAGACGGCCTCGCCGAACGAGGTCGAGACCACACGGGAGCCGAAGGGCGCGTCCACGGGGACGTGCGACGCGGGCCCGGTGTAGTACAGGCCCGACTCGGTACGGCGGATCGTCTGCCCCAGCGACGGGTTCGGCCCGTCGGCGACCAGCCCCGAGTACGCGGGCGGCGCGCTGCCCTTGCCGTGGGGCAGGGGGGAGGGGGACAGGTCGCCGGAGCGCGCGCCGAAGTCCACCGGGGGCCTGACCCGGCCGGCCGTGTCCGGCGCGGTGTAGTGGTCCTTCGGCGGGGCGGCGGACGGTCCCGCGTCCTGGTGGTAGAGGCCCAGGATGTCCGGCAGCGCCTTGGCCAGGGCGGGGTGCAGCTTGTCGCCGTTCGCCATCGAGGTGAGCTCTTTCAGCGTGAACCACTGGGCGCCGCTGGTCTCGAACATGTCGAGCTTCGGAGCGAACATCGGCCCGTCGGCGGCCAGGTTGGTGTACGTCCAGCCGTCGTCCCCGACGTGCACGGCGTGCTCGCCCTTGAGCCGCAGCTCGTCCAGGTAGACCTGGTCGACGCCCAGCTCCTCGCTGATCTCCCGGGCGGCGCCGTGCACGGGGCTCTCCAGGCTGTCGAGCGCGCCGCCGGGCAGCTGCCACTTGCCGGCGTTGGAGACCAGCTCGCTCTGCTGCATGAGCAGGTAGCGCGGCTCGCCGTGCGGGTCGATGCCCCGGATCAGCACGCCCGCCGCGCCGTACTTGCCCCATTGGCCGCCGCTCACGTAGCCGTCGCCGGACTTGCCGGGGTTCTCCAGGATCCGGAACGGTCCCTGCGGCTTGGCGCCGCCGCCGGGCAGGACGCCCCCGCCCGCGTGGGAGGCGGCGGGCCCGTCCGCGGCCCGCACGTCGTTGAGGAGGGCGTCGAAGTCGTGCCCGCCGCCGAAGGACGGGTCCTGCTTGGCCGCCGCGCCGGCCAGCGTGGTGCTCTCCGGCCAGTGCCCCGCCGAACCGTCCGCGTAGTGGGGCGGCGAGTACGACGGGGGTTGGTAGTCGTAGGAGTGGTACGCGCTGTTCAGCCACTCGGGGGGAAGCGTGGCGGCGGAACCCGCGTCCACGCCGGACTTCACCGCCGACTTCACCGCCGAATCCACCGGGGAGTTCACCGGCGGCCCGGCGTCGGCCTTGACGTGCGCTCCCGGGCTCCAGCTCGCCCAGTGCGCGTCCGCGCCGCCCAGCACGCCGGAGGTGAGGCTCTTGAGCAACCTGTCCGGGTCGAACGGCTGCCCGCTCGCGAGCTGCGTGGTCACGTCCGTGGCCATGCCGGCCAGGCCCGAACGGCCCATCAACCCGAGCATCGACCGAGGGGGCAGGATGCCCGTGAAGCCCGTCAGGAAGGCGCCCAGGAGGGCGCCCGTGCCGGCCGACGTCATGACCTGGTCCCAGTCGACGTGATCGCGCCGGGACTGCGTGGCCTGGACCCCGAGGTCCATGCCGCCCATCAGGCCGCCGAACAGCCCGATGTTGATCAGCAGCCGCCTGCCGAGCTGGGCGATGGCCAGCCGGGTGAGCTGGATCCGCGAGCCGGCCACGGCCATGGCGGCCGGTCCCCAGGGGCCGGCCGCCGCGGCCAGCAGCCAGATGAGCTGAAGGATCAGGAACCAGACCGAGACCTCGATCATCCGTTTGGTGTACTGCACCTGGACGCCGAGATCGTTGTAGTGGAGGGCGGCCGAGACGAGCTCCTTGACGAGCTCGGCCAGCATCTGATCGGGCCCCTCCTGGACGTACGTGACGAACTCCCGCAGCGCGTCGCCGTCCCAGTCGTCGCCCAGCCGGGTGTAGACCGCCACGCCCCGCGCCTCCAGGACGCCCCGCGCGGTGGACGCGCACGCGTCGGCGAGCCGGAAACAGCCGTCCTCGTCACCTTCGGGCCAGTCCATGCCGACGGCGTAGCCGATGAACGGCTTCGCCCAGTCAGGGACGAGGAAACCGTCGAACCCCAAGGAGGCTCACATCCCCGGCAGACTCGGCGGAGACGGCGCCTGGCCGTCGAGGGGCGGGGCCTGGTACCCGGCGCCCTGGGTGTCCGGGCCTTCGGCGTCCTCGTAGTTCCTCGCGTTGCCCCGGAGCCCGTCCCGAACGTCCTCCACTGCCTGGATGTAGGCGTCGAAGGCGGTGAAGATGCCGTCCTCGATCCTGTACCGGTTGTTCTCCAGCTCTCTGCCGTAGTGGTCGTCGCCCAGCGGGTTGCCCTCGCGGTAGAAGACGGTGCCCAACGCGGTGCGCAGGTCCCACAGGGCGTCGGCGCTGGCGTCGGCCTGCGCGGAACGCTGCCGCAGACCGCTGAAGACCGCCTTGTATCCCTGGCCGCGGGTGTCACTCATGCGCCGCGCCGTCCTCCGGCGAAAGCCGCACGGGCTTCGGCAGGAACGACTCGATGCCCGCCCCCTCGCCCAGCACCTCCTCCAGAGGCAGCCCCTGCGGCATGAACGGCGTCATGAGCTCCTTCGTCCGGTCCGCCACCTGCTCGGTGGCGGCGCCGATCTGCTCCATGATCGAGCGGGCGAGCTGGGACGGCGCGAGCCTGCGATACACCCGGGGGTCCAGCGCGATGTCCTGCACCTGACCGCGCGGCCCCACCGTCACACTGACCAGGCCGTCGCGGCTCTGCGCGGTCGCCACCAGCTCCGACAGCTTGCCGTACGCCGTCCGCAGCTCGCGGGCCTGCCGGTTGTACTCCCTGGCCAACGCTTCGACTGTCAGCCCGAACTCGTCGCTCAAACGGCGTACCTCTCGTACCAGGGGCCTGCTTCTGCCACAGCTGCAACGCGGAGGCCCTACCGTACTAAATCTCTTTACGGACGGAAAACGAGCAGTTCAGGCCATCCGAAACCCGCCCACCGGCGGGCCGGCGGGCCGCCGAGAGGGCGTCAGCCGGCCTCGCGCGGGCCCGCCCGCCGGTCAGCGATCGCGAGGGGTCGTGTGCGCGAGGACGGCGGTGGCCAGTTCCTCGTGGACCTCCGGCGGCAGCGTGTGCCCCAGGCCCTCCACCATCATCAGCCGCGCCCCCGGCACCTGCTCGGCGATGAGCGCGCCATGACCCGGCTTGGCCACCTCGTGGGTGCCCTCGATCACCAGCGTCGGCGCCTTGACCTGGTGCAGCACGCCCACCGGCTCGAAATCGGGCTTGGCGCCCGCCGCCAGCCGATGGTTGACCGTCGCCGACAGGTCGCGCGCCCGGTCGTAGATGCGCTCCTGCAACCGGCGCGCCGCGTCCTCGTCGAACGGCAGCCCGGTCCCGTGCAGCAGACGCTGCTCGGCGATCATGCCCTCGATCGCCGCCCGCCGGTCCTGCGGCGGCGGCGACGCGATCAGGGTCTGGTAGAAGGCCACGAACTCCGGCAGCGGCACCGGCAGGCTGCCCTCCGGCTGCGGCTGGCCCAGCAGCGCCCGCATGATGACCTGCCCCTCGCGGCCGCCCAGCGGCGAGGAGCCGATGACCGTCAGCGACCGCACCCGCTCCGGCCGCTCCACCGCGACGAACTGCCCCAGCAGCCCGCCCGCCGAGTGACAGACCAGATGCGCGCTGTCCAGGCCGTGCGCGTCCATCACCCGGTAGACGTCGTCCTTGATGTCGTCCCACGTGTACGGGTGCGCCGCGAAGTCGACCGTGTCCGACATGCCGGTGTCACGGTGGTCGTACCGGATCACCCGGCGGCCGCCCGCGGTCAGCAGCCCGACGAACTCGTCCGGCCACAGGACGCCCTGCGACATCGAACCCATGATCAGCAGGATCGGCTCGTCGGTGGCGGCGCCGAACTCTTCACTCCAGATGTTCACGTTTTGCATGCCTCAAAGCTTGCCCGGCCCGGCCACGGGCGCCTTCTGTAGAACTACTAGCCGCGCCAGATCAGTACGGGAGCCGATGCCGAGCTTCGGATAGATCTTGTACAGGTGGTACTCGACCGTCCGCGGGCTCAGGAAGAGCTGGGCGGCGATCTGCTTGCTCGACAACCCGTCGGCGACCAGGCCCGCGATGCGCAACTCCTGCGGGGTCAGCGCGTCGAGCACGGCCGCGGGCGGCGCCTGCCCGCTCTCGCCGGCGGCCCGCAGCTCCTCCTGCGCGCGCCGCGCCCACGGCCGCGCGCCCGCCCGTTCGAACGTCTCCCACGCCATCCGCAGATGCGCCCGCGCCTCGCCCGGACGTTGCCCGCGGCGCAACCGCTCGCCCAGCAGCAGGGCCGTCCTGGCCGCCTCGAAGGGGTTGGTGTGCAGCCGCAGCGCCTCCTCGAAGGCGTCCTCGCGCGATTCGGCCAGGCCCCGGCAGCGTGCCAGCAGCGCGCGTGACTCCGGCGTCGCCGCGTGCCGCGACCCCCGTTCGTACGCCTCCAGCGCCGCCCGCGCGCCCGCCTCGTCGCCCGCTCCGACGGCGGCCTCGACGCGGTCGGGGGTCGTCCGCCAGACGACCGCCGGATGCCCGGTGCCCGGCCCGGCCGCGGCGATGGCCGCGAACCGGTCGCGCGCCGCCGCGTGCCGGCCCAGGCACAGGTCGAGCATCGCCCGCGCGTACGCCGCCACCCCCGCGCGCAGCCCCACCCGATGGGGGACGGCGATGGCCAGCGCCGCGCGGGCCTGCCGCTCGCAGTCGTCCTCCTCGCCGCGCAGCGCCGCCACGACCGCCAGGTTGGCCAGGTGCGCGGCCACCGTGTTCTCGTAACCGGCCTCGCGGGCCAGTTCCAGGCCCTCCTCCGAGAGGGCCTGGCTGCGCGCCAGCCGCCCGGCCAGCCGTTCGGCGGTCGCCACGAACTCCAGCACGACCGGCAACTGCCCCGCCATGCCCGACACCCTGGCCACCTGCCCGGCCCGGTCGCTCAGCTCGGCGGCCAGGTCCGTCTCGCCGAGCTGGCTGGCCGCGGCCGCCGCCCACAGGTGGCCCGCCGGATCCGCCAGCTCACCGGCCCGCGCCAGCGCCCGGCGCAGCAGGCCGGGCCCGGCGGCGTCGCCGCCCAGGGTCAGGCCGATGCCGGCCACCGTGTCCCGCAGGAAGCCCTCCGGGTGCGCGGCGGCCCGGCGGCCGAGCTCGACGATCATCGCGGTGTCGCCGACGTACGCGGCCGCCTCGGAGGCGTCGGCCAGCATGTCCAGGCTGTCGCCCGCCGCCAGGATCCGCACGGCCTCGGCGGCGTTGCCCGAGTTCAGCTCGAACCGGCCGCGGAGCTGGGCGATCTCCATGGTCACGGCGACGTCGCCGCCGGCCCGTTCGCGCGCCTCGGCCAGCAGCGACTCCGCCTGGCCGGGACGGCCGCCGAGCCAGGCCGCGACGGCGGCGTCCTTCAGCCGGACGGCCCGTTCGCGCGGCTCGGGGGTCAGCTCGGCGGCTCTGGCCAGGGCGGTGGCGGCGGCGCCGTACCCGCCGCGGTCGCGGGCCCGGCCGGCGGCGGCCACCAGCGCGGCGGCGACCTCCTCGTCCTGGCCCAGGGCGGCTCCGGCCAGGTGCCAGGCACGGCGGTCGTCGGCGGTCAGCTCCGCCAGGACGGCGTGCGCCCGGCGCACCTCGGCCGGAGCGGCCGCCTCGTGCACCGCCGAACGGATCAGCGGGTGGCGGAAGCGCACGCCGGCGCCCGACACCTCCGCCAGCCCGCCCTCCTCCAGCTCGGCCAACGCCGCCCGCCCGGCCTCCGCCTCCGCCTCTGCCTCCGACTTCGCCTCCGTGGAAGCCGATGTCTTCGCGGAGACCGATGCCTCCGTGGAGGTCGGCGCGGGGTGGTCGTCCCGCGTGCCGGGTCGGCCCGCGCGTTCGGCGAGGAGCCGGCCGGTGGCGCGCAGGACCACGTCGAGGTCCCCCTCCACGGCGGCGACCAGGGCGGCCAGCCGGGCGGCGGCGGACAACGCGGCCACCCGGTCGCCGAACAGCCGGGCGCCGCCGGGCAGCGGGTCGGGCAGCGGTTCGCGTCCGGCGAGCTGGGCGGGCGTCAGACGGGCGGCGATCTCGCGCAGGGCGAGCGGGTTCGCGCCGGTCAGCGTGACCAGCTCGCGCCGCACCTGGACGGGCAGCGCGCCGTGGCGGGACGCCAGCAGCTCGTCCGCGGCGGCCTCGGCCAGGCCGCGCACCTCCACCGTCAGCGGCACGCCCTTGACCGCGGCGTCCCCGCGCACCGCGAGCAGCATCGCGACGCGTTCGGTCGCGAGCCGCCTGGCGGCGAACAGCAGCGCGTCGGCCGAGGCCCGGTCGACCCACTGGAAGTCGTCCACCACGCAGACCAGCCCGTCCGGCGCGGCGGCCTCGACCAGCAGCGAGAGCACGCCGGCCGCCAGCAGGAACCGGTCACCGGCGCCCCCGGCCGCCAGCCCCAGGGCCGCGCGGACGGCGAGGCGCTGCGGCTCGGGCAGCGCGTCGAGCGCGCCGGGCGAACCGGCCACCGGCCACAGAAGCTGGTGCAGCGCCGCGAACGCCAGGTCGGACTCCGACTCGACGCCGGTGAGCCGCAACACCCGCATCGCGCCGCCGCGCGCGGCCGCCGCGTCGAGCAGGGCCGTCTTGCCCGCTCCCGCCTCGCCGCGCAACACCACCGCGCCGCCGGCGCCGTCGCGGGCGCGCGCGATCACCTCGTCGAGAACGCTGATTTCCGCAGATCTGCCGTAGAGCACAAGCCCCTACCTTAGGCGCGCGGCCCGGCCCGCCGAGCCCCGGAGACCGTCCCTACGCGGGCAGCCACGCAGGCCACCAGGGCACGACGCAGTCGCCGGGGGTGCCCTGGGTGGCCACGTCGTACACGGTCAGCGCGACCGGCCCGGAGACCGTGACGGCGAGGGCGAGCACCGTCAGGAGGAGCTGCGGCCACAGCCGCCCGGCCGCCCACGGCAACCGCGCGAGCAACTGGACCGGCAAGGACAGCAGCGCCGATCCGGCCGACACGGCAGGGAAGAGCACGAACCTGCTCAGCACCCAGACGGCGCCGGCGAAGCCCTCACCCGCGCTCAGGTCACCCGCGCAGTAGACGTGCGCGTGCGCCACCAAGGATGTCTCGTACCAGGTGCCCGCGGTCGCGCACGCGATCGCGGCGACGGCCGGGAACGCGCAGCCGAAGGCCCAACCAACATCCCCGGCCCCGGACGACGGCCCGCTCCGATCGGTCACGCCGACATCGAAGCAGACCGGTTTGCGGCCGATGCGCACCCGAGGTGAAGATTCGGTGCAGGGCCCCGATCACCTCGGCCACACTGGTCCCATGGAATACGTCGGACGGGTGCCCGCGCCGCCGCTCGACCGGTTCATCGACGACATCTACTGCCTGACCGGGGTGCCGCGACACCGGCTGATGAACGTCCCGCCGATGCCGTCGGGACACCTGTTCGTCAACCTGGGCGACCCCGCCCGCCTGTGGGACTCCGACCCCTCCGTGCCGCCGGCGGTGTTCGCCGACGGCTGGCTCATGGGGATGTGGACCAGGCGGTTCCGCTACGAGTACCCCGCCCGGGTGCGGCTGGTCGGGGTGCACTTCAAGCCGTGGGGGATGACGCCGTTCGTCGGCGTGCCGGCGGGCGAGCTGCGCGACCGGTGGGTGCCGGCCGACGCCCTCTGGCAGCGGTCCCTGGACCGGATCCGCGACCGGGCCGGCGACCTCGCCTCGGCCGCCGGCGTCCTGCGGGTGGTGGAGGAGGAGCTGCGGGCGCGGTTCGAGGGGACGGCGTCGCGCAACCTCGACCTGGTCCGGCACGCGGGCGGCCGCCTGGCGGCCACGTACGGCGCGGTCCCGGTCGGCGCGCTGGCCGACGCCGCCGGGGTGAGCGGCAACCACCTGGCCGCGCAGTTCAAGTCCCATGTCGGCGTCACCCCGAAGCGGGTGGCCCGGATCTACCGCTTCGCCCGGCTGATCCTGTCCGTGGACGCGTCGCGCCCGGTCGACTGGACGGCGCTCGCCCACACGGCGGGCTACTTCGACCAGGCCCACTTCAGCAGGGAGTTCAAGGACTTCACCGGCCACACCCCCACCGAGTACCTGGCCCTGCGGCGCCGGTTCCCCGCCGAGCCGGGCTTCCCGCCGGACGACGGCCCGATGCCCGCCGATTGATTTTCTACAAGCCCGGCAGCCCTCCGGGACGGCAGGATCGCAGGCGTACTTCTGACGAGGACCGAGGAGACCCCGTGGGCGCAGTGATCATGAACAGCGCGGTGTCGGTGGACGGCTTCATCGCCGACGGCAACGACGACGTCGGCCCCCTGCACGACTGGTACTGGAACGGCGACACCCCGCTCACGCCGGGCGACGACCCGGACTACGACCATTCCGGCGCGGGCGGCCGCTTCAGGGTCTCCAAGGCGTCGGCGGAGTACGTCCGGCCGATCTGGGAGTCGGTCGGCGTGATCATCATGGGCCGCACCCTGTTCGACCTGGTGAACGGCTGGGAAGGACGGCCGCCGGCGGGGGAGCACGTGGTCGTGGTGTCCCACCGGCCCAAGCCCGAGGGCTGGCACCCCGAGGCGTCCTACCATTTCGCCGCCGACGTGACGGCCGCCGTCGCCCGGGCCCAGGAGCTGGCCGGGGACCGGGTCGTCAGCGTGAACGCCGGCGACGTCGGCGGCCAGCTGCTCGCGGCCGGTCTGGTGGACGAGGTGGCGATGGACGTCGTGCCGGTGGTGTTCGGCTCCGGCAAGCCCTACTTCGGCCGCGTCGCCGGGCAGCACCTCCTGGCGGACCCGCACGTGGTCGTCCAGGGCGAGGGGGTGCTGCACCTGCGGTACAAGGTGCGCCGCTAGTCGCGGCCGACGATCCGCGCGAGGTCCCCGCGGAACGCCGACCCGTCCAGCGACGGATGGCTCATCCGCCGGTCGGCCAGGATCGCGGCCGAGCCGCGGAAGCTAGCCTGACGCCGTGACATCCGTTCTGCTGTGGTGCGCGCTCGTCGGCGTCGCCCTCCTGTACGGCGCGGCCGTCCGCGGCACGGCCGGGATCACGATCGCGGCCGTCGCGGCCCTGGTGGCGGCGGCGACGGCCGTCGCGGCGGCCCGCGGCTGGCCGCCGCAGGCGCTGGCGGGCGTGGCGCTGGTGGCGGGCGGCGTGGGCGCGGTCGTCTGGGCGTTCGGGCGGGCGCACCGGCGGGGCCGGACGCGGCGGGCGGCCCTGGCCGCGCACCGGGCGGCGCGATCGCGGGCGGCCGCGGCCGTGGCGGACGCCGTGCGCCTCAGGATGGCCGCCGAACTGCACGACACCGCCGCCCACCGGCTCACCGGCATCGCGGTGGCCGCGGCGTCCGCGCTGCACGTGGCCGACCCGGCGATGCGGGAGTCCGCCCTGCGCCACGCCGGGGACGCCGCCCGCCTGGCCCGCGCCGAACTGGCGGGCGCGCGGGAGGCCGTCCGCGACCTGCCGGCGATCGACGCCCTGGTCGCCGGCCGGCCCGGGCACGGCGCGGACCCCGACCGGGTCGGCTACCGCAGGACGGCCGCCGCCGCCCCGCCCGAGGTCGCGGCGGCCGCCTACCGGGTGGTCCAGGAGGGCCTCACCAACGCCGCGCGGTACGCGGGCGGCGCCCGGGTGGACGTCGCCGTCCTCGGCGAACCCGGCCGGCTCACCGTCGAGGTGCGCGACACCGGTGGCGCGCGGGAGCACGACGACCTGGGCACCGGCCACGGCCTGTCCGGGCTGGCCACGACCGTGGCGGCCTGCGGCGGCACGCTCACGGCGGGCCCGGACGCCGGCGGCTGGACGGTCCGGGCCGCCTTCCCCGCCCCCGCCGGGCCGCCCCCGTTCCGGCGGGCGTGGTGGCGCGGGCGGCGGGCCTGGGACGCGGCGCTGGCCGGGCTCGCCGTCGCGTTGACGATGGGGGCGAGCCTGCTGCCGGGAGGCACTCCGGCGCCGCGCGAGTTCCTCGTGCTCGGCCCCCTCTTCGTCCTGCACGCCCTGCCTCTGTGGTGGCGGGTGCGGCGGCCCGCGTGGAGCCTGGCCGCGATGTTGTCGATCCATCCGGTGGCGATGGCGGGCCTGACCCCGACCCCCGCGGGCGACCTGTTCCTCTGGGCGTGGTGGGTGGAGCTGGCCCAGCTCTACGCCTTCGGCGCCCACCACCCCAGGCGCCGGGGCGTGCTCGCGATCCTCGCCGTCGGCCTGGTGGGCGGCCTCGCGCTGGCCCTCGGGCCGGGCATCGCCGGTGACCGGACGGCCGCCTGGGCGGTGCTCGCCACGGCCGTGGCGCTCCTGTCGGCTCCGGCGTGGGCGGCGGGCGTCCTGGTCGGCCGGGCGCGGGCGCGGCGGCGGGCGGCCGCGACCGCCGAACGCGACCTGCTGGCCGGCCGGCTGGCGGACGTGGCGCGCGGCGAACGCGAGCGGATCGTCGAGGGCCTGCGCAGCACGGCCGCCCGGCACGCGGACGCCGTCGTCGCGGCGGCCGGGAAGGGCGACCTGGCAGCGGTGCGCGACGCCGCCCGCGCCGCGATCGACGCGCTCCGGCGGCTGCTGGACGAGCTGCGCCGCCCCGCCGGATCCGACGGCCCGCCGCCGACGCTCGCCGGGCTGGAGCTGCTGGCCGCCCGGCGGCAGTCGGGCGTCCGCCACGTCGGCGACCCTGACGGCCTGACGCCGGAGCTGGAGGTCGGCGTGTTCCGGGCCGTCGAGGAGCTGGCCGGGGACCGGATCACCGTGTCGTACCTGCCCGACGGCGTGCTCGTCGAGGGCACGGCGGCCCGGCGCGCCCGCCGCCGGCTGCACACCCTGGCCGACGGGTACGGCGGGACGCTGGCCACCGGCGGCCCGGACGACGTGCGGGTATGGTTGCCCAGATGATCAGGGTGATCGTCGTCGACGACCAGGCGGTGGTCCGGGTCGGGATCGCCGCGGTGCTGGCCGCCGAACCCGACCTCGACGTGGTCGGGCAGGCCGCCGACGGCGAGTCCGCCGTGGCGCTCGCCGCCGAGCTGCGCCCGGACGTGGCGCTCATGGACGTCCGGATGCCCGGCCTGGACGGGCTCGCCGCCACCGCCCGGATCACCGCCGGCACGCCGGGCACCCGGATCGTCGTGCTGACCACGTTCGGCCTGGAGGAGTACGTGTTCGGCGCGCTGCGCGCGGGCGCGTCCGGGTTCCTGCTCAAGGACGCCGAGCCGGCGCGGGTCGTGGACGCGGTGCGGGTGATCGCGTGCGGCGACGCGCTGCTCGACCCGGTGATCACCCGGCGGCTGCTCGAACGCTTCGCCGCGGCCGCCGACCCCGGCCCGCCCGCGCGGCCCGACGGGCTCACCGCCCGCGAGCGCGAGGTGCTCGGGCACGTCGCGCGCGGGCTGTCCAATGCCGAGATCGCCGCCGTCCTGGCGCTCAGCCCGGCCACGGTCAAGGATCACGTGGCGGCGATCCTGGCCAAGCTGGGCGTGCGCGACCGGCTGCACGCGACCATCCACGCCTACGAGTCCGGCCTGATCCGTCCCGGGGCCGGCTGACCCCCGCCGCGTGGCGGGGGCACGGTTCGGTCGCCGGCAGGAGGAGACGCGGCACGCGCGTTCCTAACGTTGTGGCACATGAAACGTGTGTCAGGCGCGATCCTGCTGGTGGGCGCCGAGATCGCCGCGGTCGCCGCCGGGGCTCTGGTCTTCCTGCTCGTGGCGGCCGTGACGGCCGCCGTGCCGCTGTTCGCGGGGGCGGGGGTGCTCGCCGTCGCCGCCGTCTCCTGGTTGCTCGGACGTCCCGCGCTCCGCCTGCTGGGGCTGCCGCGGCTGGTGCCGCCCTACGTGGTGGTGAACACCGTGGCGGTCACCGCCCTCGCCGGGCTGGCGGCCTTCCGGCCCTTCCCCGTCCCGCCGCCGGCCGCGACGCCCGCCGGGGTCGCGTACTGGCAGCTCCCGACGGGCTCCCGGCTCGCCTACGTCAAGCTCGCCGGATCCGGCACGGCCGGCCGCCCGCCCGTGATCTTCCTGCACGGCGGGCCGGGCACGCCAGGGGAGGGGCTGCCGGAGGGCGGCGAGGAGCTGGCCGCCGCCGGGTTCGACGTCTACGCCTACGACCAGCTCGGCGCCGGCCGCTCGACCCGGCTGGCCGACCCGGCCGGGTACACGGTCGCCCGCCACGTCGCCGACCTGGAGGCCGTCCGCCAGGCCATCGGCGCCCCGAAGATCGTCCTGGTGGGCAGGTCGTGGGGCGGCACCCTGTCGGCCGCCTACCTCGCCGCCCACCCCGACCGGGTGGCCAAGGCCGTGCTCACCTCGCCGGGCGCGATCTGGGAGCCCGCCTTCCCCGGCGGCGTCGGCAGCCCGTGGGACGGCCTGCCCGCCGCCCTCCAGGCCCAGGCCGACGCGCTGACGAGCTCCCCGCGCATGCTGGTCCAGTCGTTGCTCCTGGGGGTGAACCCGGCCGCGGCACGGGCGCTGGTGCCCGACGCCGAGGCCGACGCCCGGATGCGCGCGCTGCTGCTGGTGGCCAAGGACGCCACGGGCTGCGCGGACGCGAAACCCGCCCCCGTGCACGGGAACCTGCCCGGCTTCTACAGCAACCAGGTCACCGCCGAGGACGCCGCCGCCGTGCCCGACCCGCGGCCCCGGTTGCGCGGGGTACGGGTGCCGGTGCTCATCATGCGCGGGCAGTGCGACTACCTCAAGTGGGAGGTCACCTACGACTACCGGCGCACCCTGCCGGACTCGACCCTGGTGTACGTCCCGGGCGCCGGCCACTCGATCGCCAACGGCCGTCCCGACCTCTACCGCGGCCTGATCCGCGCCTTCCTCCTCGACCGCCCGCTGCCCGTCCCCGCCTACACCGGCGCCACGGACCCCGCCCGCTCCTAGACGTCGCCGCGCGTTCCGGGATCGGTGATCTTAGGATGCGGGTGACTCAGGGCTCCGCCGGACGGCGGGGCGGGGAAGGAGAGCGCGTGGAGCCGGACGAACGGCTACGTCACAGCTCGTCATTCGGAGCCGCGGCGGCCGCGTACGCCGAGCACCGGCCGGACTACGCGCACGCCGCCGTGCGCTGGGCGCTGGAGACGGCGCCCGGGCTTCGGGTGCTCGACCTCGGCGCCGGCACCGGCAAGCTGACCGCGACGCTGGTCGAGCTGGGCGTCGAGGTCGTCGCGGTCGAGCCCGACCCGGCGATGCTGGCCGAGCTGCGCCGGGCGCTGCCGGACGTCCGCGCCCTGCCGGGCAGCGCCGAGGCGATCCCGCTGCCGGCCGCGTCCGTCGACGCGGTGCTGGCCGGCAACGCCATGCACTGGTTCGACATGGCCGTCGCGGGGCCCGAGATCGCCAGGGTCCTGGCTCCCGGCGGCGTCCTGGCCGGCCTGTGGAACGTGCTCGACGACGGCGTCGACTGGGTGGCCGGGCTCGCGCGGGCCGGCGGCGGCGAGGCGGTCGGCCCGCGCGACACGCCCGCCGCCTGGCGCGCCGAGACGGCCGGGATGCACCTGCCCAGGTCGGGCGCGCCGCGGTTCGGGACGCCGGAGCAGGAGCAGTTCCCGCACGGCCAGCGCCGCACCGCGGACTCCCTCGCCGAGACGCTCGCGACCAGGGCGGGCATGCTCGTCATGCCCGAAGGGGAACGCGCGGCCCGGCTCGGCCGGATCCGCGCCTACCTCGCCGGCCGGCCCGAGACCGCCGACGGCGAGTTCACCCTGCCGATGCTGACCGCCGTGTTGCGCGTCCGGCGGTTGTGAGGACGTCCGAGCCAGGGCCGTGAAGAGGTTTCACCTGCCGATCGACGCGAAAACAACGATCAAGCGGCCTCCCGTCGGACGGTGACGGCCGGGAAGGCGGTGCCGAATGTCCGGAGCGCCGTTGTACGACACCATCGGAGCGGCCTACACCAGGACGCGGCGCACCGATCCGCGCATCGCCGCGCGCATCTGGGCCGCGCTCGGCGACGCCCGGACCGTGCTGAACGTCGGCGCGGGCACCGGGTCCTACGAGCCGCCCGATCGTTACGTCCTGGCCGTGGAGCCGTCGGCGCTCATGCGCTCGCAGCGCCCGGCGGAGGCGGCGCCGTGCCTGGCCGGGTCCGCCGAGCGCCTGCCGTTCGACGACCGGTCCTTCGACGCCGCCATGGCCGTCTCGTCGGTCCACCACTGGCCGGACGTGCTCGGCGGCCTGCGCGAGATGCGGCGGGTCGCCCGGCGCGTGGTGGTGTTCACCCACGACACCGGCGACGCCGGCTGGCGCGACCGGTTCTGGCTGTCCCGCGACTACCTGCCCGAGGTCGCTGGTCTCGTGGCAGGCCGGCCCTCGGTGACCGAGCTGGCGGCGGCGATCGGGGCCCGGCTGGAACCCGTGCCCATCCCGTGGGACTGCGCCGACGGCCTGTTCGAGGCCTTCTGGCGCCGGCCGGAGGCGTACCTGGAGGAGGACGTCCGCCGCGGGATGTCGGTCTGGGCCAGGCTCGGGCCGGACGTCGAGCGGCGCGCGGTGCGCGACCTGCGTGCCGACCTCGCCTCCGGCCGGTGGGCCGCACGCAACCGGGACCTGCTCGAACTCGACGAGGCCGAGCTCGGCCTCCGCCTGCTGATCGCGTAGCCGGACCGGCGGCCGTCCTCGGCGGTCGCGGAATGCGTGAGAGGTCTTCGTCCGTTGTCGCCGCCGTGGACGATCTCACTCCCGCGGAACTGCGCGTCCTGGTCGCCGTCGACGGCGAGGGCAGCGTCACGGCGGCCGGCGTACGGCTGGGGCTGACCCAGTCGGCCGTCTCGCACGCCCTGCGCGCCGCCGAGCGGAAGATGGGAGCCGTGCTGTTCCAGCGGGGCCGCGCCGGCGCGCGGGCCACCGCGGCGGGGCGGGCCGCGGTCGGGCACGCCCGGCACATCCTGCGGCTCATGGAGGTCATGCGGGCCGACACGCGCACCGCCGCCCGCGGCGAGGCCACCGGGACCATCCGGCTGGCCGCCTTCCGCAGCGCCGCCTTCCACCTGCTGCCGCGCGTGCTGGTCCGGTTCGGCCGGCGGCACCCCAAGGTCACCGTGGACGTGCGCGTCGTGCCGGACCTGGGCAGGGGCATCGCCGGCGAGGTGGCCGACGGCCGGGCCGACGTGGGCGTCCTGACCCTGCCGATGTACGTGGACGGCCTGGTCTGCAAGGAGCTGTACGAGGAGCCGTACGTGCTGGCCCATCCGCTGGGGCATCCGGACCCGCGGTCGCTCCCCATGATCGACTGGCACGAGAACTGCTCGGGCGAGACCCGGCGCTGGCTGGCCGCGCAGGAGTGGATCCCGCCCGGCGACATCACGGTCGAGGACGACGGCGTCGTCATGTCGATGGTCGGGCACGGGCTCGGCGCGGCGATCGTGCCCCGCCTGTCCACGGTGGACGCCCCGGCCAGGGTCGCCACGGCCGGGCTCGGCGAGGGCGCCCCCCGCCGCCGGGTGGGCTACGTCACCACCCGCGAACTGGCCGGTTCCGCGCTGATCCGCGACCTGCTCGGCGAGCTGCGCACCCTCCGGACGCCCGCCGCCCCGGCGGCGGCCACCCATCCATGAGCCGCTGCTGACGACCGTTTGGCGGTGCGCTGCCCTGGTCCGGGTACGGTCCCTGGCATGGAAGAGGTGCCGCCGCCGACGGACGACATCGTGCACCGGCTGATCGGCGCCGCCAACGCGCACGACGTCGAGGCGGTGTCGCGGTGTTACGCGCCGGACGCGGTCGTCGTGAGCCCCGAGATGGAGGCGGGCGGTCGTGAGGAGATCGCCTCCTATTTCACCCAGATCTGGGATGGCTTTCCCGACCTGCACTTCACGCTGTGGGAGACCGTCGCCCTGGGCGACACGATCGCCACCGAGCTGACGGCGACCGGGACGCACTCCGGCCCCTACCTGACGGTCGGGGGCGAGGTGCTGGCCGCGACCGGCCGCCAGATCACCGTGCGGGCCTGCTGGTTCTGGGACCTGCGCGACGGGCTCGTCTCCAGCCAGCGCCTCTACTACGACCAGCTGGAGATCTACTCCCAGATCGGCCTGTGCCTGCCCCTGGCCTTCGAGCCCCCGGACACCGGGGCCACGGAGGAGGCCGGGGACGCCAGGTGACCCGCCGGACAACGGCGCAGGCCCTCACGGCCTGACGCGGCTGTGAGGGCCTGGGCACGTCCGGCCGGGCGTCAGCCGGAGCGGTGTCCGCCCACCTGGCGGGCCTGCTCGCGGGCCTGGTCGGCGGTGGCGGCGGCCGCCTCCGACGCGCTCTCCTTGACCTGCTGGACGGCCTGCCCCGCCAGCTCCTTGGCGTCCTGGCCGAGCTGCTGCGCCGACTCGCGGCCGGCTTCCACGACCGGCTCCAGCACGTCGCCGACCTGCTCGCGGAGCTGGCCGACGGCCTGCTCCTCCGCCTCGGTGGCGGGGATGAGCGTGGCGGCCAGCAGACCGGCGCCGAAGGCGATCAGTCCGGCCGCCAGGGGGTTGCCCTGGGTGCTCCGCCTGGCCTGCTCCGGCGCGGCCCGTACGGTCTCGGCCGCCACGTGGGCGCCGTGCCGCACGGTGTCGGCCGCCTGGTGGGCGCCCTCCCGCACCGCGTGGCCGGCCTGGTGCGCCCCCTCGCCCACCGAGCCGGCGGTGGCGGCGACGCCGTGCCGCGCCCGGCCGGCGGCATGGGACGCGCCGTGGGAGGGGGTTCCCATCACCCGCTCCCGCAACGAGCGCGCCGCCTCTCGCACCCGTTCGGTACGGCGGCGCGCGATCCGCGCCGGGCTGGTCCGGTCGGCCAGCCGGTCCACGTCGGCCGCGAGTTCGGCCCTCGTGGCGGCGATCTCGTTTCTCACTTCCTCAGGTCGCGTGCCCATTGCGCGTCCTCCTTGAGCGTCTCGATGGTCTGCTCGGGTCTGGGGTTGATCTCGCGCAGCCGGTTGCGCCCGTTGACGTACAGCACTCCGCCGATGACCGCCCAGACGACCGCGAGAACGAGCGCGGCCCAGCCCAGGCCCATCACCTCGCCCAGGCCGAACATGACGGCCAGGGTCACCAGCAGCGCGATCATGTAACCGGCGAAGCCGGCGCCGCCGAGCATCCCGGCCGCCTTGCCCGCCTTGGTCGCCTCCTGGCGGAGCTCGATCTTGGCCAGCTCCACCTCCTGGCGGAACAGTTTGGAGATGTCCTCGCCGATCTCGCCGACCAGCTGGCCGAGCGTCGGTTCCTCGGGCTGCGCGGTCATGGCAGGTCACTCCCGGCGCCGTAGGCGGGAGCGGCCGGGGCGGCCGGTGGCGTGGTGAGCGGCGGCACCGGGCGGGTGTCGTCCTGCCCGAGGGGGTCGCCGAGCGGCCGGTGCAGCGGTTGCGGCGGCGCCGTGCCGGGTTGCGCGACGCTCGGCAGGGTGGGGTCGGCGGGCGGCGGCGGGACCGCGGGCTGGGAGGCCGTCCCTGAGCTGTCGCCGGAGGCCTTGATGACGCGGCCCACCAGGAAGCCCGCGGCCAGGGCGCCGGCCAGGAACGCGGCCGGGCGGCGGCGGGCGAAGCTCTGCACCTCGCCGACCACCCCGGCCAGGCCGTGCCTGTCGAGGTAGTCGGCCGCGCGCCGGCCCTGGTCGGCGGCCTGGCGTACGACGTTGGTCACCGGCGAGTCGGGCTTGGCCTGCTCGTGCATGGCCGACAGGTCCTCCGACCACTCCCGCAGGCTCTGGGCGGCACGCCTGCTCTGCTGCTCGGACTGGGCGCGCACCCGGTCGCGCAGCTCGTCGACGGCGTTCCTGGCCTGGGCCCTGGCCTCGCCGGCCACCTGGACGCCGGCCTCCTTGGCGGTCCCGGCGACCTCCTGCGCGGCGGCCTTGCCTTGATGGAGCGTTCCCTCCTGGCCGGTCCCCGTCGGGTATTCACTCATGGGTGCCCTCCTCGTGGGATTGATGCCGCCTGTGGCTACCCGGACGGCCTTCGCCAAACCAAAAACACCCCAGCGCAGGGCAAAGAACGTGAAAAGGGGATCGGCGTCCCGCGCTGCTCCGATGGCGCTCCGAGCGTGTTCGCGCGGGGTCGCGAACCGCCCTGAAGTGCGACTATTCGCGTTATACGGCTGAGCGTGGGTAGGGAGGCGCCAGACCTGGTCAATCCGTTGTGGCCCTTCCTAAGGAACCAAGCATGAACGAGTCGCACCCGCTCAAGTCCGCCGTGGAGAAGGTCGTCGGCGCCGTCACCGATCACGACGCGGTGCAGCCGGCCGAGATCCCAGGCGTGCCCAACAGCCTGCCGCCCGAGCTTGAGGAGCCGACCGAACCGCGGGAACCGCTGCCGCCCAAGCCGGACCAGACCGGGCCCGAGACCGTCTCGCCCACCGGGCAGCCGACCGGCGCCTCGCAGGACCAGATGGCGCAGGGTGGCGAGTACCTGACCACCGCCCAGGGGCTGCGGCTGCGTGACACCGACCACTCGCTGAAGGCCGGCCCGCGCGGCCCGGTGCTGCTGCAGGACCACCACCTGCGCGAGAAGGTCATGCACTTCGACCACGAGCGCATCCCCGAGCGGGTGGTGCACGCCCGCGGCGCCGCCGCCCACGGCGTGTTCCAGGCGTACGGCACCGCCTCGAACATCACCAAGGCGGCCTTCCTCGCCGAGGGCGCCAAGACCCAGGTCTTCGTCCGCTTCTCCACCGTGCTCGGCTCGCGCGGCTCGGCCGACACCGTCCGCGACACCCGCGGCTTCGCCACCAAGTTCTACACCGCCGAGGGCGTGTTCGACCTGGTCGGCAACAACATCCCGGTCTTCTTCATCCAGGACGGCATCAAGTTCCCCGACGTCATCCACGCCGGCAAGCCGCATCCCGACCGGGAGATCCCGCAGGCGCAGAGCGCGCACGACACGTTCTGGGACTTCGTCTCCCTGCACACCGAGGCCACCTTCCACACGATGTGGAACATGTCCGACCGCGGCATCCCGCGCTCGTTCCGCATGATGGAAGGCTTCGGCGTGCACACCTTCCGCCTGGTCAACGCGGCGGGGGAGACGACGCTGGCCAAGTGGCACTGGAAGCCCAAGCTCGGCGTGCACTCGCTGACCTGGGAGGAGGCCCAGATCGCCGGCGGCGTCGACCCCGACTTCCACCGGCGCGACCTCGCCGACGCCATCGAGGCCGGCGCGCACCCGCAGTGGGAGCTGGGCATCCAGGTCTTCCCGGACACGCCGGAGCAGATGTTCGAGGGCATCGACCTGCTGGACCCGACGAAGATCGTGCCCGAGGAGCTGGCCCCCGTGCACCCGGTCGGCCTGATGACGCTCAACGCCAACCCGTCGAACTTCTTCGCCGAGACCGAGCAGGTCGCCTTCCACGTCGGGCACCTCGTGCCGGGCATCGACATCACCGACGACCCGCTGCTGGCGGCGCGGCTGTTCTCCTACCTCGACACGCAGATCACCCGCCTGGGCGGCCCGAACTTCGCGCAGATCCCCATCAACCGGCCGCACGCGCCGGTCAACGACATGCTGCGCGACGGCTTCCACCAGACGGCCGTCCACCGCGGGGTGGCCCCGTACCGGCCGAACTCCCTGGACGGCGGCTGCCCCTTCCAGGCCGGCGCCGGGCAGGGCGCCTACGTCGAGGTGCCGCTGGAGGTCGCCGGACGCAAGGTGCGCGAGGCGCCTGCGACCTTCTCCGACCACTACAGCCAGCCGCGGCTGTTCTGGCTGAGCCTGTCCCCGGTCGAACGCGAGCACCTGATCAGCGCCTACACCTTCGAGCTGGGCAAGTGTTACGAGCAGGCGGTCAAGGAACGCCAGCTCCGGGTGCTGGCCAACATCGACCCGGTCCTGTGCCGGGAGGTCGCCGACGGCCTCGGGCTGCCCGCCCCCGAGCCCACCGTGCCGCTCGCCGACCCGGCGCCGAGCCCGGCGCTGTCGCAGGTCGGCCGGGAGTGGCCGCTGGACGGCCGGATCATCGGCATCGTCGCGGACGAGACCAGCGACCTCGGCGTCGTGGGCGCCGTCCGCCAGGCCGTGCTCGACGGCGGGATGACGCCGCTCGTCATCGCGCCCAAGGGCGGCATGCTGGGCGGCACGCTGGCCGTCCAGCGCACCTTCGCCACGGCCCGCTCCGTCGAGTTCGACGCCGTGCTGCTGGCCGGGGCGCCCGCTCCGGGCGACGACGCGTACGGCGCCCGCGACGCCAAGGCCGGCGACGGCGGCACCCCGGTCGACCCGCGCGTGCTGCTCCTGGTCGGCGAGGCGTACCGGCACGCCAAGGCGGTGGGCGGCTGGGGCACGGCCGCGCAGGCGCTGCAGGCCGCGGGGATCCCCGCGCAGGCGCCGGGCGTCGTCACCGGCCAGGACGGCGAGGGGGTGCTGCGCGACGTGCTCGCCCTGCTGCCCCTGCACCGGGTCTGGGACCGCTTCCGCGTGCACCCCGACGTGGCCTGAGCCAGGAGAACCGCCCGCCCATCGCGCGCCGCGACGCCATGTCGCGGCGCGCGACGCGTGTTCCGGCCGGGCGCGATGCCGCCACCCCGGCCGTGAAAGCAGATCGCCCCACCGGTGGAGTAGGGGTGTGACTGCCCATTCGACGGCCCATTCGACGGCCCGTCCGACGGTCCGGAACGGCACCGGCCCGCCGGCGGCGATCAGCGACGAGGCCCTGCTGGAGCTCTCGCGCCGCCGCCCCGAGCGGTTCGGCGAGCTCTACGACCGGTACGTCGGCGAGATCCACGCCTACCTGGGCCGCCGGCTCGACCGGCAGGCCGCCGACGACCTGACCGCCGAGGTCTTCCTGGCCGCCTTCAGCAAACGCGCGACGTTCGACCCCCGGCGCGGCACGGTCCGCCCCTGGCTGTACGGCTTCGCCGGCAACCTGATCGCCCTGCACCGGCGCACCGAGGCCCGGCGGCTGGCCGCGTTGCAACGCAGCGCGGGCGCGCACGAGGAGCCCGAGCACGGCCACGAGGAGCGCGTCGTCATCCGCGTGGACGCCCAGAGCGAACAGGGCCGGCTCGCCGCCGAGCTGCGCGCGCTGCCCGACGGCGACCGGGACGTGCTGCTGCTCAGCGCGCTGGCCGAGCTCAGCCATGAAGAGGTCGCCCAGGCCCTCGACATCCCGTACGGAACCGTCGGCTCGCGCCTGTCGCGGGTGCGCAGAAGACTTCGGGCCGCCCTCGGCGGCGTCAACCCCTTGCACGGAGGCTCGGATGGATGACTACCGGGCGGTCCGGGACCTGCTGCCCGCACCGCCGCTGCGACCCGAGATCGAGCGGGCCGGCCGCGCCCGGCTGGACGCCGCCGTCGCCAGGGAACGCCGCCGTCCGGCGGGCCGGACCACAGGGCGGCGCGCGTGGGCGGTGCTCCTGGCCGCGGCGGCCGCCGCCGCGATCGCCGTCCCGCGGCTCCTGCCCCCGCCGGACGGGCCCGCCCGCCCGGCCGCGCTCACCCAGGCGGACGGCAAACGGTTCCTGCTGGTCGCGGCGGACTCGGTGGCCGCGCTGCCGGACGCGGGCGCCTGGTGGGGCGGCACGGAGGTGCGCGGCCGCCAGTTCCACGAGCCCGGCGGCCGGTACGTGCTGCGGGAGAGCGAGTCGGTCGAGACCTGGATCCCGGCCGACCCCGAGGGCCTGACCTGGTACCGGAAGGTCCCGCAGGGGATCGTGCCGGCGACACCGCAGGACGAGGCCGCCTGGGCCGCCGACGGCTCGCCCACGTCCTGGACCTTCGACCAGCCGGCGAAGGACGGCCGGACCGGGGTCGTGCGGGCCCGGCCCGGCCCGCCGCGCACCTGGTCCACCGAGGACTGGGACTTCCGCGTCCTGACCGCGGGCAGGCCGCTGACCAAGGCCGGCGAGGTGCCCGACACGCCGGAGGCGCTGAGGACGTACCTCGGCGCCGACGACCGCGCGACCGTCGACGCGGCGGCGCGGCTGCTGCTGTTCGCGCCGGTGACGAGCCGGACCAGGGCCGCCGCGTACCGGCTGCTCGCCTCCCTGCCCGGCGTCACCGCCGTCGGGCCGGTGACCGACGTGCTGGGCCGCGCCGGTCGGGCGGTCGAGTACGACGCCGGCGAGTTCGCCCCGACCGCCCGGCCGGGCGCGGCCAGGACCCGGCTGGTGATCGACCCGGTCTCCGGCAGCCCGCTCTCCGTCGAAACCCGTTCCACCGCCGACGGCCTGCTCCTGACGTACATCGCGATCAAGGACAGCCGCTGGGCGGACGTCAACCCCTTGAAGGAGAACCGATGAGACACACCCGTGCCCTCGCCGCCGCCGGTCTGGCGGCGCTGGCCGCCGGTACCGCCGCCACCGCCGTCCCGGCCTCGGCCGACGCGCCCAAGGGGGCGTACTGGCGGGTCGAGTCGATCCGCACCAGCGTCCATCCCCGCGCGGTCGGCAGCGGCTACCACCTGACCCAGCGCAACGTCAGCACCCACTGGTCCTCGCCCGACGGCAAGGGCTGGAGCGGGTACCGCGACCTGGGCGCCAGGCCCGCGACCGCGAAGGACGAGGCGGCCTGGCGCGCCGACGGCTCGCCGACGAGCTGGGCGTACCGGACGGAGGGCATGAAGATCCGCCTGTCCACCGCCCCCGGCAAGGGCACCCTCGTGGCCGAGCAGCGCCCGCCCGGCTTCCGGCTGGGCGACGAGAAGTACGTGAGCCCCCAGCAGCTCCAGTCCCTGCCCGCGGACGCCGAGGGGCTGCGCGCGTACCTCACCGCCGACGTCGACGCCTGGATCGACAAGGCGGCGCAGGAGGCCACGACCACCGACCCGAAGGCGCGCAAGCAGGACTGGCTGGACCATCGCGACCGGTACGTCGCCGAGGAGGCCGTCACCCTGCTGTACGCGGTCCCGGCTCCTGACAAGGTCAGGGCCGCCGCCTACCAGGTGCTCAGGACCACCAAGGGCGTGGACGACCTCGGCGACGCCAAGGACCCGCTCGGCCGCTCCGGCCGGAAGCTGGCGCTGCCGGTCCTCGCGGGCAAGGGCGCGGTGCTGCGGCAGCAGTACGTCGTGGACACCACGGCCATGACGGTGCTGGCCGAGTACACCGACCTCAAGGACGGCGGCAAGCCCGTGCTCGGCAAGACCGGCGTCACCACGATCACGGCGGCCTGGACCGACGACCGGCTCGCGGCCCCGCGGATTCCCTAGCCGCCCTGCCGGCCCGCAGGAAAACCGGGTGCGGACGGCGGGCGGGGTGGTGTGTGATCGGGGGATGACGATCGAGACGGGCAGGCCGGGGATCGACGGGCTCGGCGACGTGGTGCGGCTGCTGGGGGAGTGGCAGCGCGAAGGAGAGCCCGTGCAACTGCATCCGGGCGACCTGGGATGGTTCTGGCGGTTCGGCCCGGGGCGCACGGCGGCGGCCACCCTGACCTGGAGCCGGGCCGGGCAGGTCGTCGCGGCCGGGCTGCTGGACGGCGCCGACCTGCTGCGGCTGGCGTTCGCGCCGGGGGCGGCCCAGGACGAGGAGCTGGCCCGCCGGGTGGCCGGCGACGTGTCGGAGCCCGCACGCGGAGTGCTGCCCGAAGGGCGGGTGTACGTCGAGTCGCCGCCGGGCGCGCTGGTGCGGGACCTGTTGCTGAAGGACGGCTGGGCGGCCGACGACCCGTGGACGGTGCTCGGGCGCGACCTCGGCGCGCCTGTCCCGGATCCCGGCGTGCACGTCGAGGGGGTGGGGCCGGAGCAGGCGCCCGAGTGGGCCGCCGTCATCCGGGCGTCGTTCGACGGCTCGACCTTCACCGAGGAGCGCTGGCACGCGATGGCGGCGGGCGTCCCGTACGCCGGCGCGCGGTGCCTGCTCGCCCGCGACGACCAGGGCGCGGCGGTGGCGGCCGTGGCGGTCTGGTCGGCCGGTGCGGGCAGGCCGGGGCTGATCGAGCCGATGGGGGTGCACCGGGACCACCGGGGGCGCGGGCACGGCCGGGCGATCACGGTCGCCGCGGCGCACGCGCTGCGGGAGGCGGGCTCGTCCAGCGTGCTCGTGTGCTGCCCGAGCTCCAACGCCGGTGCCGTCGCCACCTACCGGTCGGCCGGCCTCGAACGGCTGACGGAGAGGCACGACGTGTCCCGCCACCCCTCCTGAGGCGTCCCGCGCGGCGGTCAGGCGGTGTGCAGGGTGCGGAAGTGCGCCGGGTTCGCCGGGTCGCGGTCGGCGACCTGGATCGGGGGCCAGGCCCACTGCCAGACGCCGATGCCCGGCGCGCGGGAGAACCGGATCGGCCCCCGGGTGCCCTCGACTGCGACGTGCGGCCAGGATCCGGCGACGGCCGCCCGGTCCACGCCGTGCGACCGCAGCGCCTCGGCCACCACGGTGACCGTGTCGTAGCCCTCGAAGGCGACGAACGACGGCGTCGCGGCCAGCCGCTCGCGAAGGGCCGCCGCCGCCCGTACGCCCAGAGGGCTCGGGCTCTCGGGCAGGTAGCGCAGGAACGGGATCGCGGCGCCGTCGTCGCCCAGCGACTCGGCCCACCCCGGGAACTCCGGCTGCCCGGCCGGGGCGCCGATCAGGGTCCCGGCCAGGCGCCGGTCGCGGCGCACGGCCCGCACGATCGGCACCGCCGGCTCCGGGTGGCCGACCAGGAGAAGCAGCGCCGTCGCGCCGTCGCGGGCGAGTTCGTCGCACACGGCCGCGGGGGTGAGCGCGGTCATGTCCAGCTCGGTGACCGTGCCGCCGCGGGCGGCGAGGTGGTCGCGCAGGACGCCGAGCCCCGACGCCCAGTAGACGCTCGGCTGCGTCGCCACCGCGACGCGCCCGTGGCCCGCGCCCAGAAGGAAGTCGGCGAAGATCCGCCACCCGCGCGACTGCGCGGGGGCCAGGCGCGCGACCCACGTCGCGGGCTCTTCGGTGAGCGCGTCGAGGACCGCCGAGGAGCAGAGGAACGGCAGGCCGACGGCCTCGGCGCGGGCGGCGGCGGTCCGGGCGACCACGCTGTGGTACTCGCCGGTCAGCGCGGCCACCCCGAGCCGGGCCAGCTCGTCCACGGCCGCCGCCGCCTTCCGCGGGTCGGCGGCGGTGTCCCGGACCACCAGCTCCAGGGGCCGGCCGCCGATGCCGCCGGCGTCGTTGACGTCCCGCACGGCCAGCTCCAGCCCGGCGAGCAGGTGGCGGCCCGCCTCGACCCAGCCGGGCGGGGTGAGCGGGACGAGCGCGCCGATCCGGACGGACGGCCCGCCGGCCCGCTCGGCCCCCGGCTGCGACGACGGCGTGCTCATGCGCATGATCTCCCTGGACGTGATGATCCGATGGCCCAGTATGCCGGGATCGCGGCGTCGCGACGGCGCCGGGGCCGGGGTTCGGGCCGTCCCCGGCCGGAGTACGGCGATCTTGAACCGCCCGCCGCGCGTGGCGTCGTCCTTCCACGGTGACTCTCCGTTATTTTGCGAGATGGATGAGGGGGATCCGTAGTGACTGATTCGCGTGGGACCGTGTCCCGCAGGTTGTTCGTCAGCGGCATGTTCGCCGCCCTGGGCGCCGTTCCGTCGGCCGCCGCCGGAGCGTCCGCGGGGCCGTCCGCGGGGCCGTCGGCGGGGAGGGCCGCCGAGACGGCCGGCAGGAGGGTGCTGCGGGCCGCGCCCGCCACCGTGTCCCTCGGCGGACGGACGGTGTCCACCTGGGCCTACGACGGTCTGCTGCCCGGCCCGACCATCCGGGCCACGGCCGGCGGCACCGTACGGGCCAGGCTCGTCAACGACCTGCCCGCGCCGACCACCGTGCACTGGCACGGCATCAGGATCGCCGCCGACATGGACGGCGCGCCCGGCCTCTCGCAGCGGCCGACCCGGCCCGGCGGGACGTTCGACTACGTGTTCACCGTCCCCGACCCGGGCACCTACTTCTACCACTCCCACGTGGGCATGCAGAGCGACCGCGGCCTGTACGGCCCGCTGATCGTGGAGGACCCGTACGAGCCGCTCGGGTACGACCAGGAGTTCACGGTCGTCCTCGACGACTGGCAGGACGGCGTCAACGGCACGCCCGACGACACGCTGCGCGCGCTGAGCACCACCCCGCACGACGACACCCTGAGCAGCCACGTCCTCGGCGGCACGTCCGGGCACGCGCGCTACCCGTACTACCTGGTCAACGGCCGTACCGCCGACGAGCCCACCATCTTCATGAGCCGTCCCCGCGTGCGCGCCAGGTTCCGGGTGATCAACGCGGCCGCCGACACCGCCTTCCGGGTGGCGCTCGGCGGCCACCGCCTGACCATCACCCACACCGACGGTTTCCCGGTCAAGCCGGTCACCGTGGACACGGTCGTGATCGGCATGGGGGAGCGCTACGACTTCGTCGTCACGCTCGACGCGGGGGCGTTCCCGCTGATGGCGATGGCGGAGGGCAAGGCCGGGCGGGCGTTCGCGGTGGTGCGCACCTCGCCCAGCGCCCGCACGCCGTCACCGGACGGCGCCGTGCCGGAGCTCCAGCGGCGGCAGCTCGCCTACCAGGACCTCCAGGCGCGCCGCCGTGACCAGCTGCGCCCGCCGTCCAGGACGGTCACCGTCACGCTCGGCTGGCGTCAGGGCACCTCCGGCAGCGAGTGGCCCATGAACGGGCACCTCGCCGACGACCCGCTGCGCCTGCGGGTCGAGCGGGGCGAGACGATCAGGATCGTCATGCACAACGACACGCACATGTGGCACCCGATGCACCTGCACGGCCACACCTTCCAGGTCCGGACCACCGAGCGCGGCGGGCCGCGGAAGGACACCGTGAACGTCATGCCGTACAAGCGGATCAGCATCGACGTGCACGCCGACAACCCCGGCGAGTGGATGTTCCACTGCCACAACCTCTACCACCAGGAGCAGGGCATGATGGGCCTGCTCGGCTACGGCAAGCCCCCGAAGCGCCGGCACGTCATGAGCCACTGAATGAGCCGCTGATTGAGCCGCTGATTGAGCCGCTGACCGGCGTCCGCGCGGTCGTGTCCAGGTAACCGGCGGCGGCGGCCAGCAGCGAGGTCCCCCAGAGCAGGAAGACCGGGTAGGTCCCGGCGAATCCCCAGCTCCCGTCCAGGACCTCGGCGCCGCCGCCGGGCGCGCACCCGCGGGTGACGCCGAACGCGAGGCAGCTCGTCATCATCGCGCCGTACTGGCCGACCAGCATGCCCACGGCCGCCGCCGGGACCGCCGCGAGCGCGCGCGGCACCCGCCGTCCTCCCGCCAGGGGCACCCAGCGCGGGACGATCTGTCCCCATCGGGCGATCAGTCCCAGGGTGAGCAGGCCCCCGGCCACCGGCCCGGCGACGAGCAGCACCCAGAACACCGCCGAGCCGCCCAGCTCCGCCAGGCCCGCGCGGGAGCTCTCCGCCACGCCCAGCGGCAGGCCCAGCCCCCACAGCAGGTGCGGCACCGAGAAGCCCAGCACCGGCAGGACGGCCGCCGTCCAGGTCGCCGCCCTGGCCCAGCGGGCAGGCCGGACCGTCCCGTCGGCCCGCCGCCGGTGCGGCCGCGCGGCGGTACGCGTCCCGAAGCGGACGGCCGCCAGCGCCAGCAGCACCCCCAGCGCGGCGGACAGCGACTGCCGGGCCAGCGCGGGGTCGTCGAGCTTGCCGAACGCCAGCCGCATGACCAGGTTCCCCGGCGCCACCAGCACGAGCGCGGCCGCCGCCGTCCAGCCTGCGGCCAGCAGCGCGGGCCGTGTGAGTGATCTCATGGCCGCCCACGGTAGGCCGCGCGGCCCGCCCCCGATCTCCCTCCCGAGGGGGAACCGCCTCCCCTTCGCGGGCCAGCGCCCGGCGGATCAGCCGGCGCCCTCCGGCGGGGCGCCGGAGGCGCGCAGGCGCTCGCTGTTCTCCTGGAGCTCGTCGATCAACCGGGACGCCTCGGCCTTGCTCAGCCCGCCGGGCACCTCCCTGCCCACCTCCCTGGCCAGGGTGTGCAGGTAGGACTCCTGCGGGCCGGTCATGGGCTCGTCTCCGGTCGTCCACTCGTCGGGGTCCTTCTCCACCGGTCCGTGACTCATGCTGACTCTCCTCGAACTCACGTTCTCCTGGGTCAGCACGCCATGCCCGAGGAAGCGCGCCGCAAACGCGAGGTCGTCCGCCGGTGGTCCGGCGGCTCTGTCCGGGCAGTGCGGGCACTCACCTGACCGCGCGGCGGAAATGCCCGGGTCCGGGAAGTTCCTGCCATACTGGCGGGCGTGATGCGCAGGGTCGCGGCCGTGGTCGGGGACCTGGTCGCCGCGTTCGAGCTCGGGATCGTCTGCCAGGTGTTCGGGCTGGACCGCACCGACGACGGGCTGCCCGTCCACGACTTCGCGGTCTGCGCGGCGGAGCCCGGCGCCATCCCCACGACCTCGGGGTTCGCCGTCCACGTCGAGCACGGGCTCGACCGGCTCGCCGAGGCGGACCTGGTGGCCGTCCCGGCCTGGCCGCGGCTCGACGCGCCCGTCCCCGCCGCCCTGCTGGCGGCGCTGCGGGAGGCGGTCGGGCGCGGCGCCCGGGTGCTGACCGTCTGCACCGGCGCGTTTCTGCCGGCCGCCGCCGGGCTGCTCGACGGCCGGCGCGCCACCACCCACTGGCAGTTCGCCGACCTGCTCGCCCGCCGTCATCCGCGGATCACCGTCGAGCCCGGCATCCTGTACGTCGAGGACGGCCCCGTGCTCAGCAGCGCCGGAGCCGCGGCCGGGATCGACGCCTGCCTGCACCTCATCCGGCTGGAGTACGGAGCCGCCACGGCCAACGCCCTGGCCCGGCGCCTGGTCGTACCGGCCCATCGCGCCGGCGGGCAGGCCCAGTACGTCGAGGCGCCCATGCCGCCGCGGCGCACCCCGTACGAACTGGCGGAGCTGCTCGACTGGATCCAGGAGCACCTCGACCGGCCACTGACGGTGGAGGCGCTCGCGGCGCGCGCGGCCATGTCGCCGCGCACGTTCGCCCGGCGGTTCAAGGACCTGACCGGCACCACCCCGCACCGCTGGCTGCTCGAACGCCGCCTCCAGCTGGCCGAGGAGCTGCTGGAGACCACCGATCTGAGCGTGGACGCCGTGGCCGTCCGAGCCGGGTTCGGCGGCGCCGACACCCTGCGCCACCACTTCGCCGCCCGGCGCGGCGTCGCCCCCGCCGCCTACCGCCGCGCCTTCCGCCGCCTTCCGTGACGCCGGCCCCTACAGGCGCGCCACGGGCCCGTCCGGCGTGCGGGCGGGGGAGAAGGGGCCGCTCAACGCCGCCCACTGCAGCAGCATGATGGTTTTGGCGTCGGCGATCTCGCCCCGCCGGATCAGGTCGAGGGCGTGGTCGAAGTCGAGCTCCACGACCTCGATGTCCTCGCCCTCCGCCGCGACCCCGCCGCCCGCCGAGGTGCGGGTCGCGGCGTTGTACGGCGCGGCGTAGAAGTGCAGGCGTTCGGTCACCGACCCCGGGCTCATGTAGACGGAGAAGACCGGCTCGACCTCGCCGACGGTGTGGCCGGTCTCCTCGGCGGCCTCGCGCCGGATCGCCTCCTCCGGCGCGTCGTCGTCCAGCAGCCCGGCCGCGGTCTCCAGGAGCATCCCGTCGGGGTGCCCGTTGACGTAGGCGGGGTAGCGGAACTGCCGGGTCAGCAGGACGGTGCGGCGGGCGGGGTCGTACAGCAGCACGGTGGCGCCGTTGCCGCGGTCGTAGGTCTCCCGCTGCTGGGTGCTCCAGCGGCCGTCGGCGTGCTGGTAGTCGAAGGTGGTGGTGCGCAGGACGTACCAGTTGCAGGCCAGGAGCCGCACGTCGCGCACCCGCACCCGGGGGTTGCCGGTCAGGTCGCGTCCCGCCTGGTCCAGGCCGGTGCGGCCACGCCGGTCGGGCGCGTCGAGGCCCGCGGTCACGACGACCGTCCGCGCCGGGCGGACGCGCCCGCCGTGGGGAGGTGGCAGCCGGGACGAACCGGCCCCTTCGCCGCTCTGCCCGCGCGGGTCAGAACGGGCTGTCGTGCCGATCGTGCCGTCATGTCGCCCTTTCGTCGAGGGTGCCGGATCCCGGTCACCGAGTATGGCAGGAAATTCCCGTATATGAGCAGTGCTGCCACTGCCTCGCGATCCCCCTCCCGCGCAGACTCGGACCATGACCGCAAGCACGTACCCCCGTTCTCCGCTCGTGCCCTCCTTCCCGCTGCCCGGCCTGGGCAAGGAGCGTCACGCCGTCGCCGTTCCGGCGCCCGGTCGCGGGCCGCAGCACTGGGCCGGCGCGCCGAGCGCCACGCTCGACGCCGACGGCACGTACGTCCTGGCCTACCGCGTACGCGCCGGCGGCGAGGACCACAACGCGGTGGCCCGCTCCGCGGACGGCGAGCGGTTCACCACGGTCGCCGTCCTGCCGCGCGGCCGCTTCGGCGCCGCGATGGTGGAGCGCCCCGCCCTGGTGCGCCTGCCGTCCGGCCGGTGGCGGTTGTACGTCAGCTGCGCCACGCCGGGGACCAGGCACTGGTGGATCGGCGTCGTCGAGGCGGCGTCCCCGGAGGGCCTGGCCGGGGCGGACGTCCGGCCGGTGCTCACCGGCGACGCCCGCACCGGCGTCAAGGACCCGGTGATCCGGTACGACGGCACCGGTTGGCGGGCCTGGATCTGCTGCCACCCGCTGGAGACGCCCGGCGCGGAGGACCGGATGAGCACCGCGTACGCCACCAGCCACGACGGGCTGAACTGGCGGCCGCACGGCACCGTCCTCACCGGCCGCCCCGGCTCGTGGGACGCCCGCGGCGCCCGGCTGACCAGCGTCCTGCCCGACGGCCGGGCCTGCTACGACGGGCGAGCCTCGGCGGCGGAGAACTGGCGCGAACGCACCGGCCTCGCCACGCCCGCCGGCGCGACCGGGGCCGGCGGAGCGCCGCTGCTGACGCAGGTGGACGGGCCGCCGGTGGCCGACGTCCGCTACCTCGACGTGCTCCCGCTCCCCGACGGCGCCCACCGCGTCTTCTACGAGGCCCGGCTCCCCGACGACAGCCACGAACTGCGCACCGAGCTCGTGACGTGACAGGCCCGGCCGTCGCCCCGGCGGCCGCTCCCTACAATGGCCGGGTGAATCTGGATCGGGCCGTGTGCGGCACGTGCTGAGCGCGGCGGGGCTGGGCGCGGAGGAGGAGGCCGCCTACCGGCTGCTGGTCAGGACCACCGAGGTGGAGTCCGACGCCCTGGCCGAGGAGCTGGGCGTGCCGGCCGAGGTGGCGCGGCAGGCGCTCGGCTCGTTGCTGGCCAAGGGCCTGGCGCGCGCCGTTCCCGGCGAGCCCGGCCGGTTCACGGCGGTCGCCCCCGACGTCGCGCTCGCGGCCCGGCTGCACCGGCGGCAGGCCGAGGTCGACCGGGCGCGGCACGCCATGGAGCAGCTCACGGGGGAGTACCTGGCGCACGCCAGGCGGCGCGAGGCCGCGCAGCTCATCGAGGTGATCACCAGCCGGGCGGCGCTGCGCGAGCAGCTCCGGCTGCTCCAGGACGGCGCCCGGCACGAGGTGCTCAGCCTCTGCCGGGCCGGGCACGTGGCGATGAGCTCGCAGGAGAACGGCGAGGAGCTCGCGGCGCTGCGGCGCGGCGTCGGCTACCGCGTCATCTACGAGGGGGCGTTGCTGGAGGAACCCGGCATGCTGGTCAACCTCGCCGACGGCATCACGCTGGGGGAGCAGGCCCGCGCGCTGCCCGTCCTGCCGGTACGGATGATCATCGCGGACGGCGAGCTCGGCGTGCTCCCGCTCATCCAGCACACCGACGGCCTGACCCAGCTCACCGCCGCGCTGATCCGGCCCAGCAGCCTGCTCGACGCCCTCAAGGCCCTGTTCGAGACCCTGTGGGAGCGGGCCACCCCGGTCAGCCTCACCAACCCGGGCAGCCCGCTCGACGCCGACCATCTCTACCTGCTGTCGCTGCTGGTCGCGGGTGTTCCGGACAAGTCGATCGCCACCCAGCTCAAGATCTCCCAGCGGACGGTGCAGCGCAGGATCGCCTACCTGATGGAGCGGGCGGGTGCGCAGACCCGGATGCAACTGGCCTGGCACGCCGCCCGCGAGAACTGGCTCTGACCGATCAGTAGGCCCTGATCACCGTCTGCTGGACCGTGTTGCCGGCCGAGTCGGTGGCGGTGACCCGCAGCGACGGGTGCGGGCGCAGCACGATCACGTCGTAGCGGCCGCCGCCGAGCGGGATCACCGGCTGCCGCCGCCACGTCGCGCCGTCGTCGTAGGACAGCTCCAGCTTCAGGTCCTTCGCGCGCACCCCGGTCACGCCCTCCTGATGCCGTACGGCGAAGCCCACCAGACCGGGACGCTCCGGGCGCACGTCATAGTCGACCTGCAGCAGCGGCAGCACCCGGTCGCCCGGCTTGGAGCGGAACGTCCAGGCCGTCTCGGTCGCGGTGGCCGTGGTCCACTCCTCCGAGGTGCGCCTGGTGGACAGCTCCAGCCGGTAGGCGGCCTCCTGCGGCGCCGCGGGGAACGCGCCCCAGGCGGCGTCGCGCTCGGCCACCAGCGCGCCGTCGCGGAAGAACCGGGCCGAGGCGGTGTCGTTGTCGACGCCCGCGCGGGAGACGTGCCCGGAGGAGTCCACGAACTCGGGGACGCGGATCTCCATCGTGTCGCCCTCCCGGGTGGACGGCTTGAGCCAGCCGGGGATCGCCGGGCGGACCACCGGGGCGTGCCAGCTCTCGCTGATCCGCGCGCCGGGCTGGTAGGTGCGCGGCTGCTCGGTCATGCCGTCGAGCAGCCGGCCCATCTCGTCCCAGACGTACTGGTGGTTGACGAGGTGCTGCCAGTAGGAGCCGTCGGCGCTGACGTACTCGGTGCGGCGCAGCGGCGTCCTGACGATCCGCTGGGTCTCCATCTGCTGGCCCAGCGCGTACGACTGCCAGGGACGCCAGCCGAAGCGCTGCTCCTTGGCCCAGCCGAAGCCGCCGTTGTCGGCATAGGTCGTGGTGACCCGGGCGGTGTTGCCGTCGTTCACCTCATGCACGATCTTGTCCGGCACCCGGCCGTCGGAGACCTGCATGACGTCGTAGAGGTAGGGCGAGTCCATCTGCCCCGTGACCTCCAGCTTGGCGTTGCCCTTCTTCATCCGCTCCAGCATCCGCTGCCCGTCGTCGCTGGCGACCACCAGCGCCGGGATCGGCAGGTCGGCGCCGACCGGCTTCCAGTCGTGGCCGAACGCGTCGTCGGGGGAGAGCACCAGGATCACGGCGACCGCGCCCGCCTTGATCGCGGCCCCGGACGGGTCGGACCAGTCGATGTCCTCGCTGCGGATGACCGCGGCCTTGCCCTTGGACCCGGCGGCCCCGTCGGCGAGCCGCCACATGTGCCGCCCGTCCACGGCCGGCGACCGGCCCAGGAAGCCCATCGGGTACGGCTCGCCCGACCCGGGCACGCGGGCGGTGAGCTTCGGCGCGACGAGCTGCCAGCGCGAGGCGAACTCGAACGAGCCGTCCCGCACGGGCTGGGTCGGCGAGACGTTGAGCCCCTCGATGACGTCGAAGTTCATGACGCCCTGGGAGATCTTGCGCGAGCCGAACGCGCGATGGGTGAAGTAGGTGTAGATGCCCACCTGTTCGGCGGGTTCCTTGGTCCTGATGGTCACCGGGGTGGTCCTGCGGAAGTCGAGCACCACGTCCAGGTCGCGGTCGACCTTGAGCTCGGGGATGACGACCATGCCGTCCCGCGGGTGGGTGCGGCCCCAGCCGCCGCCCAGGTTGAGCGACTGCGTCATGTAGGTGCCCTCGGACACCTCCACGGTCAGCCCTTCCTGGGGCAGCCAGGTGAACAGGTCGTCCTGCTGGGAGGCGCCGAACATCGACAGCGTGTCGGCGCCGGTCGGCCTGCCCGCGGCGTCGACGGCGGTGAAGTGGACCTTGTGCTGCGGTCCCTTCCAGGTCAGCGCCAGCGTGGTGTGCACCTGCTCCGTGCCCGCCGTGGCGGTGACCAGCCCGCCGTACCGGCCGAAGGAGAGCTCGGCCAGGTCCACCGTGACCTTGACGTCGGCGGTGCCGCCCGCCGGGACCGTCACGGACGCGGCGCTGAGCTCGGCCTTGTCCAGGGTGGCGGCCAGCTGCAGCGTGACCGGGGCGGCCGTGCCGTTGGCGTAGGTGATGGTGCCCTCGGCCGTGGCCGGGCCCTGGTCCTTCTGATGCTTGCCGAGGTCGACCACGCCGGTCGCGGTCACGCCCTGGCGCACCGCGCGGGCCACGTCCAGGCGGCCGGCGCCGGCGTCGTCGATCTGCTGGCCGGGGATGGGCTTGGCCGAGCCGATCAGCGCGTCCTTGATCTGCCTGGCCGTCCAGGCGGGGTGGCGCTGCTTGACGATCGCGGCGGCCCCGGCCACGTGCGGCGTGGCCATCGAGGTGCCGGAGGCGGCCGTGTAACGCTCGTCCACCGGCTCCCCCATGCTGGTGCCCGCCGCGCGGGCCGCGACGATGGCCACGCCGGGCGCGGTCAGGTCGGGCTTGGGCGCGTCGTCCAGGCGCGGGCCGCGGCTGGAGAACTCCGCGAGGGCGTCCTTGCCGTCGACCGCGCCGACGGTCAGCGCCGAGGTCGCCGCCCCGGGCGTGCCGATGGAGTAGGCCGCGCCGTCGTTGCCCGCCGCCACCACGAACAGGGCGCCGGTGCGCTCGGTGAGGGTGTTCACGGCCTCGCTGAGCGGGTCGGTGCCGTCGGTCGGGCTGCCGCCGAGGCTCATGCTGATCACCGACGCGCCTTCGGCGGCGGCCCACTCCATGCCCTCGATGACGCCGGACAGGGTGCCCGAGCCGTCGTCGCCGAGCACCTTGCCGACCATCAGCTCGGCGCCGGGGGCGACGCCCTTCCTGCCGTCGCCGCCGGCGATGGTGGCGGCGACGTGGGTGCCGTGCCCGTTGCCGTCCTGGACGCTCGGCTCGCCGGTGAACACCTTGCTCTGCTTGACGCGTCCGGCCAGGTCGGGGTGGGTGGCGTCGACGCCGGTGTCCAGCACGGCGACCTTGACGCCCTTGCCGTCGAACCCGGCCTGCCACGCCTCCGGCGCGCCCACCTGCGGGACGCTGTGGTCGAGGGTGGCCTTGACCTTGGCGTCCAGCCAGATCTTCGACACGCCCTGTGACAGCGTGGCCCGCTGCCCGTCGAGCGACTTCCACAACCCGCCGATCGTGCGTTTGTCGGCGGCGACCACCCGGCCGTTGACGCTCTCCAGCTCGGGCGCGGACGCGCTCTTCGGCGCGGCGCCGTCGTAGAGGAACAGCAGCGGCAGCTTGTCCGACCTGGCGTCGTCGTACCCCTGGGCGATCAGCCGGGTGACCGAGAACAGGGCCGGGTCCAGCCGCCTGGCCGCCAGGAGGGGCACGACGTCCTTGGGCAGGACGCGCAGCTCGCCGTTCTCCTCGGTGGTGCTGAACGCCATCCGCTCACGGCCCGGCCCCGGCTTCACCTCCACCGCCTGCCTGCCCGGCTCGGCCTGCCTGACGGTCACCACGTCCCCGGTGATCAGTGTGACGCGGTGGACGCTCCCGCCGGCGGGCTCGGCCGCGGCCGAGGCCGCCGATAACGGGGAGCTCAACAGGGCGGCGGTGGTGACTCCTGCCACCGTCACATGGGCGGACCAGTGCATGGGGGTGAAACCTCTCGTAGCAACAACCAGTGCACACGAGAGTGGGTGATCGGACACGCGGCGCGCCAGGTGTCACCCGTGCCGTTTGTCTGCCATGTCGTGATTACGACACAGCGCCGGCGGTGCGGTTAGCATGGAACGGGATCGGGGATCGTGGCGACACTCGGCGACGAAGCGAGATCTGTGCATGCCTACGCCCCCGCGCAAGCTCCGCAACACCCTGAGCTGGTACGCCTTCGGCCTCTCCTGCGCGGTGACGCTGCTCGCCGCGGTCCTCATGCTGTTCTTCGACCCGCACCTCACCAGGGCGGCGGTGCTCTCCTCGATCGGCCTCAACCTGATCGCATCCGTCGCCTTCGCCGTCGTGTTCTCCGTCCTGAGCTCCCAGGTGCAGCAGCGCAGCATGGAGGAGAACATCGCCCAGCACCTGGACGACCTGGCCACGGGGCTGCGCGCCGAGGTGGCCTCGATGCACAAGGGGTTCATGCCGACGGCCGTCTACCCGTCCTTCGACCCGGTGGACGGCACGTACGGGGACGCCTTCAACAAGGACGTGACCGCGAGCCTAGAGGCCACCGGGTTCTACGCCTTCTGCGGCCCGAGCGCCCGCTACGTGTCGGCCCGGCTGACCAGGTCCCGCCACTTCCCCCACCAGGTCCGGGTCGCGATGCTCAACCCCGGCGACAAGCTGGCCATCTCGCGCCGCGCCACCGACCGCACCAGCTGGGCCAGGCTGGCGGGCAAGGACAACTCCACCCTGTCGGAGGAGCTGCGCGAGGAGCTCGTCATGAGCACGGTCGCGCTGTTCGACTACCGGCACATCTGCCCGGTGGACCTGGCCTACATCGAGGACACCGCGACCTACCGGTTCGAGATCTTCGACGACGCCATCTACCTGTCCTGGTACCACGGCCCGCAGTCGATCTCCAAGGAGATGCCGGAGTCGCTCAGGTTCGCCGCCGAGTCCTTCCTCTACCAGTTGCTCCGCCTCGACCTCATGCGCAGGTTCGAGATCGTCGAGAGCCGGGTGCGGTTCGAGGCGGGCCAGGACGACACCTTCCTCATCGCCCACCTGACGGCGGTGCTCGGCTCCGCGGTGTCGGCCGCCGACCTGGAGCGCTGGCGGAGACGGTACCGGGAGTACACCGCGGACTTCACCGGCTACCTCGACACCGTCTACGCCGAGCTCAAGATCTGACAGGGCTCACAGGGCTCACAGGGCTCACAGGGCTCCGGCGCGGGCCGCGGCCAGCGCCGCCGCGGCGGCCCGGTCGGCGGCGGCCTCGTCGAGGGCCTCCCCGGTGTTGAGCAGCGCGTAGTACAGGGGCGCGGACACGGCGGCGATCACCCGGCGCGGGTCGGTGCCGGGCGGCAGCTCGCCGCGCCCGATCGCGTCGGTGACGCAGCCGGCCCACTCCTCGATGCGGACGGCGTAGAAACGGTGCAGCGCCCGGGCGGCCTCCCCGTCGCAGAGCGAGGCGGCGATCAGCGCCTTGAACAGGCGTCCCTGGCGGGGGTCGGTGAGGGTCTTGACGACCAGGCGGGCGTTGTCGCGCAGGTCCGCCCGCACGTCGCCGTTGCGGGCGCGGGGCAGCGAGGTCTCCGCCATGTCCTTGAGGAGGTCGGCGGCGAGCGCGCCGGGCGTGCCCCAGCGGCGGTAGACGGTGGTCTTGCCGACCTCCGCGAGGCGGGCGATGTCGGCGAGGTCGAGCCCGGCGAAGCCCTTCTCGACCAGGGTGTCGCCGGCGGCCCGCAGAACGGCCTCGCGGACGCGGGCGGTACGCCCACCGGGACGGACGGCACCCGGCGGTGGCACGGCGGCCATACGGACTCCTCCTCGTTCGAACCCTTATTGGAACCGTAGTTCCCTTAACGCTGATTCCGGTGCTACTGTTCTCGCATCTTAACGGAACTAAAGAACCGTTTGCGATGGCATGCCCGATCGGCACGCCCGAGAGAAAGCCCTGCCATGACCACCACCACACCCCTGCCCACGTCCGCCGCCCAGGCTCCGCCACGGCGCCTGACCGGCCGCCTGCGCCTCGTCCTCGCGGTGCTCCTGGTCGCCCAGTTCATGCTGGCCGTCGACTTCTCGATCCTCAACGTGGCCCTGCCCGCCATCGGCGACGACCTCGGCTTCTCCCTGTCCGGCCTCCAGTGGATCGCCACCGCCTTCGCCCTGTGCGCGGCCGGTTTCACGCTCTTCTTCGGCCGCATCGGCGACCTGGTCGGCCGCAAGCGCATCTTCCTCGGCAGCCTGGCGCTGCTCGGCGCGGCCTCGCTCGCCGGCGGGCTCGCCCCCACCCCCGACGTCCTCATCGTGGCCCGCATCGCCCAGGGCCTCGCGACGGCCGCGGCCACCCCGGCCGGGCTCGCCCTGCTCACCACGTCCTTCCCCGAAGGGCCGCTGCGGCAGAAGGCGCTCGGGCTCAACGGAGCCCTGATGTCCGCCGGGTTCACCGCGGGGGCCGTGCTCGGCGGCGTCCTGACCGACCTGCTCTCCTGGCGCTGGGCGTTCTTCGTCAACGTGCCCGTCGCCCTCGCCGTGCTCATCGTCGCGCCCGCGGTCATCGCCGAGTCCCGGCCCGCCGACCGTCCCCGGCTCGACCTGCCCGGCGCGCTCAGCGTGACCCTCGGGCTGCTCGGCGTCGTCTACGGCCTGACGCAGGCCGGCGAGCACGGCTGGACCCACCCCCTCGCCCTGGCCGGGGTGCTGGGCGGGGCCGTCCTGCTCGGCCTGTTCCACCTGGTCGAGCGGTGCGCCGCCGCGCCGCTCGTGCCGCTGCACGTGCTGCGCAAGCCGACCGTGGCCTGGGGCAACCTGCTCGGCCTGCTGGCCTTCGTCACCGAGACGTCCCTGGTGTACCTGCTCACCCTCTACCTGCAGAAGACCCTCGGCTTCACCGCCCTGGCGGCCGGGCTGTCGTTCGGCGTGCTCGGTCTCGGCACCGTGGCCGGCGGCCTGCTCGCCCCCAAGGCGATCGCCCGCGCCTCCACCGTGACCGTGCTGGTCGGCGGCGGGCTGCTGCAGGCGGTCAGCACCGGCGCGCTGCTGCTCCTCGGGGGCACCTCGGGCTCGATGGCGTTGCTGCTGCCCGCCACCTTCCTGGGCGGCGTGGGGAACATGCTGGTCATCGTCGGCTTCATGGTCACCGCCACCACCGGCCTGCCCGACCGCGAGCAGGGCCTGGCCACCGGTCTGGCCTCGATGTCCCAGCAGATCGGCATCACCATGGGCACCCCGATCATGTCCGCGATCGTCACCGCCGCGACGGCCGGGGCCGTGACGGGCGCGGCCGTCCTGCACGGCGTCACCGTCGCGATCGCGGTCAACGCCGCGCTCGTGCTGCTCGGCGTCCTCGTCGCGGCGATCTTCCTGCGCGGCCGGCGCGACCGTGCGAACGCCTGACCCGCCCTCCCTCTCTCGTCGCGGAGCACCTCATGGATCCTCAGCCCAGTGGCGCGGTGATCGCCGTGACCGGCGGACGCCGGGAGCCGTCGTGGTCACGTCTTGTCCTTCCCGGCTCGCCTCCCGTGCCGGTCCGCGTCCATCGGCCGCGGGGCCTGCCGCCCGCCGGGCTGCTGGTCTGGGCGCACGGCGGCAGCTGGCAGCGCGGCTCGGCCGCCGGCTGGCACGACGCCACCGCGGCCCTGGCCGCCTGGTCCGGCTGGGCGGTGATCAGCGTCGACTACCGGCTCGCGCCGCGCCATCGCCATCCCGGCGCCGTGCGGGACGTCCTCGCCGCCCTCGCCTGGGCCCACGGCCAGGCGGCCGGGATGCCGCTCGCGGTGGGCGGCGACAGCGCGGGCGGCACGCTCGCCGCCGTCGCCGCCCTGGCCGCCCGCGACCGCGGGCTGCCGCTGGCCGCGCAGGTGCTGGCCTACCCGCCGTTCGACCCGGCCTGCGCCGGCGCCTCCTACTACCGCTCGCCGTCGGCGTTCCCGCAGGCGGAGCCGCTGCGCCGGGCCTGGCGCGCCTGGCGCGGCGACCGGCCGGCCGCCGTCCGCGACGCCGACGGCACCCGCCTGTACACCACGCACTGGGAGGCGCCCACCCTGGCCGGGGTGGCCCCCGCCGTGCTCGCCGTCGGCCGCGACGACCCCGTGCACGACGACGTCGAGTCCTACGCGCGGCGGCTGCGCGCCGACGGCGTCCCGGCGCGGCTGCTCCGCCCGCCGGGCGCCGTCCACGGCGACGTGCTGCGCCCCGGCCGTCCCCTTCTCCGGCTGCTCGCGCGGGCCCTGCGCGGGCCGGACCCGTCCGACCATCGAGAGGACCACCGATGAACGTTCCCCCCGCCCCCCTTGAGGCGCTCGTCCGCCACTTCGCCGACCTGCGCGACGGCACCCACGCCGGCCACGTCACCCGCCGTGGCAAGCAGGACGCCTTCCGTCGGGCCTCGCGCCGATCACCCTGACCGCCCACTACGGCGCCGGGTTCCACCATCCGCACCTGCGGGGCGCCACCGTGCCGCCGTCCACCTCTGAGGGAGCCCGCCCCCGGAGGGGGGCGTGTCGACTCCGGCGGGGACGTGGGGCAGACTACCCGCGACCCCTCCGGAGAGAGAGCAGCATGGACCACGCCCCACCCCAGAACGAGGCGCCCGCCGAGCCGTTGCGGTCCCCGGTGGGCAGCGTGAACTTCCGCCGTTTCTGGGCCGGTCAGACGATGTCCCAGATCGGCGGCAGGATCGGCGAGTTCGGCATCCCGGTCGTGGCCGTGCAGCTTCTCGTGGCGACGAGCGGCCAGCTCGGCGTCCTGACGGCCGCGGAGTCGCTCGGCTTCCTGTTGCTCGGGCTGCCGGCCGGGGCCCTGGTCGACCGGTGGAGCAAACGCCGGACCATGATGGTCTCCGCCCTGGTGCGCGCGGTGTCGATCGCCCTGATCCCCGTCGCGTGGCTCACCGGCACGCTCAGCATCTGGGTGCTGTACGTGGTCGCCACCGTCGTCGGCGTCTGCACGGTGTTCTTCAACGTCGCCTACCAGTCGTACGTGCCCGTCCTGGTGCCCGATCACGAGATCAGCAAGGCCAACGCCAGGCTGGAGACGACCGCTCAGGTGGCCACCAGTCTCGGGCCCTCACTGGCCGGGCTGCTCACCCGGTTCGTCAGCGTCCCGGTCGTGCTGTTCGCCGATGCCTGCTCCTACCTGGTGAGCCTCCTGGCCCTCGCGCTCACCCGCGACGCCGAGCCGGAGCGCGGCTCCAGGGAGCCCTCCGGCGCGCGCCGCCGGCTGCTCTCCGAGATCGGGGAGGGCCTGGCCTTCGTCCGGACCCAACCGGTGATCCGCAGGCTGGTCGTGTCGATGGTCTTCTCCGGCATGTTCGCCGCGGTGGTCGCCACCCTGATCCCCCTGCTGGTGCTCAGGAACCTGGGCATGGACGCCTTCGTGCTCGGCATCGTGATGACGGCCGGTTCGGTCGGCGGCGTCGCCGGCGCCGCGGTGACGCCCCTGCTGCGGCGGCGGGTCGACGGCGGACGGCTCATCGTCGCCGGGCTGCTGTCGGCGTCGCTGTTCTGCCTGCTTGCCCCGGTGGCAGCCATGGTCGCGGCCGACGCGCCCGGGCTGGGGCTGGCCCTGGTGATCGTCTCGGAGTTCGGGCTGATGGCGTCGGCGCTCGTCTTCAACATCACGCAGGTCAGCCTCCGGCAGGTGTTGAGCCCGAGACACCTGCTCGGCCGGATGAACGCCACCGTGCGCTTCTTCGTGTGGGGCACGCTGCCGATCGGCGGCCTGCTCGCCGGCTGGCTCGGGGCCCGGTTCGGGATCGCCGCCGCCATGGGGATCGGGGCGGTGGCGTCGTTCCTGACCGTCCTGCCGGTCGCGGGCATCAGGAAGATCATCCCGGCCGGCCTGACGTGGTGAGCGGAGCCGCTACGGGCGCGCCGGCTCGCCGGCCTCCCGTACGGCGTCCATGAAGGCGTCGTACGGCATGCCCCCCGCGCCGCTCCACATCTTCTGGGCCAGCACGGCGAAGGTGGGCTCGACCAGGTCGCGCACGTCGTCCTCGGTGTAGGGCGCCGCGGTGATGTCGTTCCACACCGCCGACATGGCGCCCAGCAGCCGCGGATCGCCGGGGGCCACGCTCTGGCCGTCGGGGAAGACGTGCGGCGCCCAGTGGTCGTACAGGTACTCGCCGTCCAGGCCGTCGGGGTGGTAATAGGTGGCGGCCGGGACGATGTAGAGCAGGGAGTCGCTGGTGTTGACGAAGGAGTAGCCGTCCCGCCCGGCCTCGTGCGGGCCGTACCAGACGGTGGCCCAGCAGTTGATCACCACGTCCCGGTCGTAGCCCTCGGGGACGCCGCCCGCCATCCTGGTCAGGCTCCCCCACGCGCGCGGACGTTTGCCCAGCGCCCGCAGGTGGGCCGCCATCGCGTTGAAGAACTCCCGGTAACGCGGCTCGTCGGCCAGGTACTCGTCGGCGCCGAAGTGCGCGTGCGGGCCGCGGAACCAGGGGACGAACTCGGTGAACACGTCCTTGACGAACTGCGTGGCCGCCGGCTTCGACAGGTCCAGGTGGTCGTCGCCCAGCCCGAGCGAGGGACGGAACCGGACGAACGCCAGAGAGTGGGCGGGCGCGTCGATCTCGGGGACCAGGGTGACGCCTTCGGCCGCCGCCGTCTCCTCGAAGGAGTCCCAGTCCGCCCGGTCGTAGGCGCCGTCGGCCGAGGCCAGCCCGGCCAGCGCGGGGTCCTCCGGCACCAGGCGGAAGCCCGCCTGCACCTCCGCCCAGGTTCCGTCCGGGGCCAGGAAGCCGTTGTCGTTGAGGTGGAGCTGCAGCTCGTTGAGCTTGAACCAGCCCATGACGGCCAGCTGCTCGCGGATGAAGCCCGGCGTGAAGAAGCGGCGGCCCACGTCCAGCATGAAGCCGCGCACCGGGTAGTCGGGCCAGTCGGCGGCGGCGCCCACCGGCAGTTCGACGGTGGTGCGCAGGATCTGCAGCAGGCTGCGCGTGCCGTAGAACAGGCCGGTGGGCGTGGGCGCGGAGATCCGGACCTGCTCGCCGGTGACGGTGAGCAGGTAGCCCTCCTCGGCGAAGCGGGCGCCGCCCGCCTCGCACGTCAGCGCCGGGTCGAGGGTCAGGACGACGTCACCGGCGCCCGCCGGCCCACCGGCCGCGGCCAGGGTCAGGCCGGTGACCTGCCCGATCTCCCGGACGAGCCGGTCACGCAGGGCGTTCTCGCCGCTCACGACCCTGGCCAGCGCGGTGCGGGGGAGCACGCCGGCGCCGCCGTCCCACTGCTGCAGGCGGGGCACGACGACCGGGCACGGGTTAGCCAAGGCCGGCCTCCTCGCGGATCTCCACGACCGGCTCCCGGCAGCCGTCCAGTTCGAGGACGACGAGCTCGTTGCCGCCCGCCCGCAGCAGCGGCCACGGCAGGTAGAGGGTGCGCTGGGGGCCCCGGTCCCAGTAGCGGCCCAGGCAGAACCCGTTGACCCAGACGTACCCCTTGGTCCAGCCGGGCAGGGCCAGGTAGGCGTCGCGCGGCTCGGCCACGGTGAGCGTGCCGCGGTGGAAGACCGGCCCGGTCGTCGCGCCGGTACGGCCCCACGGCAGCCCGGACACGTCGTCCAGCGGGATGGGCACGGCCTCCCAGTCGTGCACGTACTGCCGCTCGTGCCGCACGCCGCCGACGATGCCCTTGCGGTCGCCCAGCCGGGGGCCGTAGTTGACCCGGCCCATCGACTCGACCAGCAGCTCCACCACCGCCGACGGGCCGGGCACCGCGACGGGCACGCCGGTCAGCCGGTCCCGTTCGAGCACCGCCACCGGCTCGCCGTCCACGAACAGGTGGGCCCGGTCGGCCAGGCCGTCGACGTGCAGCTCGTACGGCCCCCGCGGCCCGTGCACGGTGGCCCGGTACAGCACCAGGCCGTGGGCCAGCCCGAGCTCCTCGAACGTCGGCGGGCGCGCCGAGCGGGCCGCGACCGGCGGGAGCGCGTCGAACAGCCGCAACGACTGCGTCAGCTCGACGGCGGCGGGCGGCAGCGTCGGCGGCAGCGGCTCCGGCTCGGGCACCTGGCCCTCCCGGTGGGCGGCCAGCACCTTCCTGAAGGCCCAGAACTTCTCGGTCGGCGCGCCCCGCTCGTCGATCGGGGCGTCGTAGTCGTAGGAGGTGACGGTCGGCTGGTACGCGCCGTCCTGCAGGTCGCCGCCCAGGTTGGCGCCGGCCCAGGTGCCGAAGTTGGTGCCGCCGTGGGCCATGTAGAGGTTGACCGACGCGCCCGCGGCGAGCATGCGTTCCAGGATGCCGGCCACCTCAGCGGCGTCCCGGGTGGTGTGGGTGTCGCCCCAGTGGTCGAACCAGCCGTTCCAGAACTCCATGCACGCCGGCGGGTCCTCGGGCCGGAAGCGGGCCAGCTCGGCGAAGGAGCCTTCGGGGTCGGAACCGAAGTTCACCGTCGCCCGCACGCCCGGCAGGGTGCCGCCGGTGAGCATGTGGTCGATCGCGCCGTCGGAGGTGAACAGCGGGACGTCCAGGCCGCGCTCGCGCAGCCCGTCGGCCAGCCAGGCCAGGTAGCGCCGGTCGGAGCCGTAGGAGCCGTACTCGTTCTCGACCTGGACCATGATCACGTTGCCGCCGCGGGTGGCCTGCCGGGCGGCGACGATCGGGATCACCTCGTCGAAGAAGCGCCCGACGTGGCCGAGGAAGGTCTCGTCGTGGCAGCGCAGCGCGGCGTCCCGGTCGGTGAGCAGCCACCAGGGCAGGCCGCCGTTGTCCCATTCCGCGCAGATGTAGGGCCCCGGCCGCACGATCGCCCGCAGCCCCTCCTCGGCCGCCAGGTCCAGGAAGCGGCCCAGGTCGGCCCGGCCGGTGAAGTCGAAGTGGCCGGGCCGCGGCTCGTGCAGGTTCCAGGCCACGTACGTCTCGACGGTGTCCAGGCCCATGGCCCGCAGCATGGCCAGGCGCTGCCGCCACTGCTCCGGAAGGACCCGGAAGTAATGCATCGCTCCCGACAGCACCTGAGTCATGCCTTCATTCTCCTGATCCGGTCAGCGGGTGACGATCTCGTAGAGGGCGAGGTTGCCCCATTCGAGGTTCGCCTTGTGGACGATCAGCCGGATCTTCTGCGTGGACACCGGCGCGGGCAGCCGCATCGTGCTGGTCTCGACGGTGGCGCTGCTGGACGGCCAGTCGATGAGATGGTGGTCGACCCGGGTGACCCAGGAGTCGCCGTCCCAGGTCTGGAGCGAGACGTCCGTGATGCCCTGGCCCTTGGCCCAGGCGGTGTGCAGGGTGACCTCGGAGAAGGTCCGCGGCGTGCGGTAGTCGACGGTGATGTCGCCGGGGAAGGTCACCCCGGTCGAGGCCGAGGCCCACGGCGTGCCGGGGTCGCCGTCGATCAGGTTCTCCAGCGCGGACGCCGACACGAACGACGAGGTGGCCACCGGCACGCCGCCGGGCGGCAGGTACGGCTCGGCGGCGGCGGGCACGCTCAGCCGCACCTCGCCGATCCGGAAGCGGCCCTCGCCGGTGACGACCAGCCGCACCCGGCGCGTGGTGACCTCCTCGGGCAGCGTCACCGCCTGCTTCGCGCCGCTCGCCCTGGTCTGCCAGGCACGGCCGTCCGCGGAGGTCTGGACGTCGAACGCGATGTCGGGCGAGCCGCTCACCTCGACGCGGCCGAAGGTGCGCGGCACGGCGTAGGTCAGGTCGACGGTGCCGGGGAACCGCGGCCTGGGCACGCTCTGCCAGAAGGTGTCCGGGTCACGGTCGGCCAGCCGCTCCAGACGGCCCTTGGGCGTGAACGTGCTGCTCACCTCGGGGAGCGGGACGGCCCGCTGGTAGGCCCCGAGGTCGGGCGCCGCGTCCGGGACGGGCGTGCCGGCCAGGTCGGAGACGGCGGGCACGCTCACGCCCGCGTCGAACACCGGCGAGCCGTCGAGCGGCCGGTATCCGGCCAGGCCGCCGGAGCCGGGCGAGGCCAGCCGCGGGTCGGCCACGATCGCCTTGTGGTCGGGCCCCGTCGGCGGCTGCGGCGTGCCCCAGTACAGGTTGTGGTCGTAGATCGCGCCGTTCTTGCCGTCGAACCCGGCGCCGGCCGCGTTGAGGAACACGTTGTCGCGCACCGTGACGCCCGCGGCGTCGTTGTAGATCCGCACGACCTTGCCCAGGGGATACTTGCCGGCCCCGGCCAGCGGCGGCTTCACCTCGACCACCCGGCCGTCGGCGTAGACGGTGTTGTGGTGGATGTCGGTGCCGTGGGTGGCCGTGGACAGCCCGAACACCTCGTAGCCGTCGCTCTCGCTGACGTTGTAGCGGACCACGGTGTCGCGGGTGGGCGCGCCGGCGAAGGACACCGCGATGAAGAAGCCGCCGTCGTTGTGGTGGCTGTAGTTGTACTGCACGATGCTGCGGTTGTTGTCGGCGTCGGAGTCGAAGCCGTGCCCGTCGGAGCCCGGCCCGTTGAACCCGGTGCCGCTGACCTCGTTGCGCTGGACGACGAGGTCGTCGTTGCCCTGCCACCAGATGCCGACGTTGCCGCCGGTCGGCTTGGTGCGGCCGGTCACCGCCCGCTCGACCTTGTTGCCCTCGACCAGCGCGCCCTTGGTGTGCATCGGGGTGATGCCGCCGCCGGTCACGTCATGGACGTGGTTGCCGCGGATGGCGACGCCCGTGCTCGGCGTCCAGGTGACCACCTCGCTGTCGGGGATGCCGGTCTCGACCGGGTAGAGGCTGGTCATGCCGTTGCGGCGGGACCAGGTGGACCACATGATGATCCCGTAGGAGCCGATCTTCGAGATCTCGTTGTCCTCGATGACCAGCCGGTCGAACCAGGTCGGCGTGCGGTTGCCCCTGATCGAGACCAGCAGCCCGGCGGTGGCGACGCTGTGGCCGCCGGCGCCGTCCACGTCGTGGATGTCGAGGTTGCGCAGGGTGACGTTCGCCAGCTTGCCGGAGTCCTTGGCGTACAGGTTGACGCCGGTGCGGTAGACGGCCCGGCCGTCGCTGTTGGTCACCTGGAGGCCGTCCACGACGAAGTCGTGCACGTCGGCGATCGTGACGGCGGCGCCGTCGAGCCCGCCGCCCTCGATCAGCGGCTTGGCGCCCTGGCCGTAGGAGCCGACCGTCGCCGGGTCGCCGGGCGCGCCGGCGCCCTTCAGGGTGAGCCGGCCGGTCCAGCGCTGCCCGGCCCGGAACAGCAGCCGGTCGCCGGGGCCGAGCCGCAACTCGCTCGCCTTGTCCAGGCTCCGCCAGGCGGTGGCCGGGCTCGACCCGTCGGCGGCGTCGTTGCCGGCCGAGGCGTCGACGTAGTAGGTGGTGCCGGTCGCGGCCTGCGCGGGGGTGGCGGCCAGGAGTCCGGCGAACAACGTTAAAGCGGTGACGATGACGCGCAAGAGCGGGCGTCCTTTCCAGGTCATTTGCCGATACCGGCCGTCATGCCTTCGACGACCCGCCGGCCGAGCCAGATGTAGAGGATGACCATCGGATAGATGAGGATCACGATCCCGGCGAACAGGCCGCCCCAGTCGGAGCTGTACTGCATGGTCGAGTACAGGTTGAGCAGGGCCGCCGGGAGCGTGCGCTCCTCGGGCAGCGGGGTGATGAGCAGGACCAGCAGGGTGGAGTTCCACAGGCCGATCACGTTGAGCACGAGCACGGTGGTCAGGCCCGGCCGGGCCAGCGGCGCGATCACGCGGACGAACGCCGTCAGCGGCCCGGCGCCGTCGAGCTCGGCGGCCTCCTCGACCTCCCTGGGCAGCGACCGGAAGTAGCCGGTCAGGACGAACACCGCGAACGGCAGCGACAGGACGACCTCGAACACCAGCAGCGTGATGCGGTTGTCCCACCAGCCGGTGACCCAGTCCTCCATGAACGTGTAGACCGACAGCTTGGCCACCACGATCGGGATCGCCATGGTCTGCAGCGGGATGCTCAGCCCGACCGCGAAGAACCCGGTGATCGGCCCGGCGATCCGCCGCGACGACCGCGACAGCGCGTAGGCGGCGGGCGCCGCGATCGCGACGATGAGGAACGCGCCGAGCGCGGTCAGCACGACGCTGTTGAGCGCGGCGATCGAGAACTGGCCGGCCTGCCAGGCCGAGTCGTAGTTCTCCCAGGCGGGGGAGTCAGGCAGCGCGAACGGGTGCAGCCACACCTCGCCGGAGGACTTCAGCGACTGCAGGCCGACCCAGGCGACCAGGGCCAGGTTGAAGACCACCCACGCCCACAGGGCGACGGCGGTCAGCCGGGGCAGCAGCAGGTCGCCCAGCAGCCGGGCCAGCGGACGCCTCACCGGGACGGTCGTCATGACAGCTCCACGCTCTCTCGGCGGGTGATGCGGCGCACCAGGACGATCAGCACGATGGTGATCAGGGTCACCACCACCCCCATCGCGGCGCCGGACCCCAGTTCGGGCACGCCGCCCCCGGTGATCACCGTGTACTGCTGCACGGCCACGGTCCTGGCCTGCAGCGGCGGGGCGCCGGGCGTGCCGCCGGTGGTGAAGGCGATCACGATCTCGAACACCTTGAGGCTGTTGACCACCCACAACACGGCGGCGACCGCGAACACGTCCCAGGTGAGCGGCAGCGTGATGTGGCGGAACTGCTCCCACTTGGTCGCGCCGCCGAGCACCGCGTCCTCGTACAGGTGGGGCGGGATGCCGTCCACGGCGGACATCATCAGCGCGATGTAGAAGCCGGTGGAGGACCAGACCAGCCCGCCGATGACGCACCGGAAGACCAGGTCGGGGCCGAGCCAGGGGAGCCCGTCGATGCCCGCCCAGCCCAGCACCTGGTTGACGACGCCGCCGGGGTTGAGCAGGAACCCGACCGCGGCGCCGACCGCGATCGCCGAGATGATCATCGGCAGGAAGACGACGGACCGGATGAAGGCCCGTCCCTTCAGGTGGCGCAGCGCCATCATCGACAGGAACGTGATCCCGAAGACCAGCGCGCCGCCCGCGACCGCCAGCAGGAAGGTGTTGGCGAACGACTGCAGGAACGCGTCGTTGCGCAGCAGCGCCTGGTAGTTGCGCAGGCCGCGCCACTCCATCTCGGCGCCCGGCCCGGCCCAGCGGTACAGACTGACCCACACGCCGTAGAAGGAGGGCAGCACGAACAGCAGCGTGTAGAGCGCGAGCGCGGGCAGCAGGAAGGGCCAGAAGGCCCGTTCCCGCGCCGGCCGCAGGATCTTGCCGCGGTACGGATCCCGCGACGGGAGCGCCGTCTCCGCAACGAGGGAGCCGTATGCCATGTCAGCCCTTGTTCGCGAGGTAGTCGGCGGTCTTCTTCTTGCCCTGCGCGACGAACTCGGCGGCGTCGATCTTGCCCGCGAGGAGCTGGTCGTCCAGGGGCAGCAGGAGGTCCACCCAGTACGCCTTGTCGGCGGCCAGGGTGTCGTAGGTCTTGTGCACGGCGGGCGCCTCGGCGATCGCCTTCTGCACGTCGGCCAGGAAGTCGGGGGCGGGGATGTCGGGGCGCGAGGGGATGTTGAGCGCCTCGGTGGAGATGCGGCTCAGGTACTTGCTCTGCAGCGCGAAGGCCAGGAACTCCTTGGCCGTCTCCACGTTCTTGCCCTTGACGTTGACGCCCCAGCCGAGCGCGCCGACCTCGACGGAGTCCTTGCCGCCGGCCGGGAGCTGGAAGGAACGGATCTTGGCGCCGGCCGGGGTCTTCGCCTTGACCTCGCTGGCCAGCCAGGTGCCGTTGATGTTCAGGGCGGAGTTGCCCTGCGCCCAGTCGTCCTGCGCGGCCGGGTACTTCGTGGCCATGTGGTCCTTCTGGAAGTAGCCGCCCTTGGTGAGCTGCTCGACCTGCTTGGCGGCGGCCAGCACCTCGGGCTTGTCCCAGGCGGCGGCGTCCTTCGACAGCGCCAGCAGGCTGCCGGCGCCGTTGGCGCGGACCAGGGCCGAGTAGAACCAGTAGACGTTGTAGAAGGGGATGGTGCCGTCCTGGCCGATGCCGGTCCGGCCGGCGGCCTTCTCCTTGTCGAGGAAGGCGATCAGGTCCGCCCAGCTGCGCGGCGGGTTGGCGGCCAGCTCGGGGCGCTTGGCGGCGTCGTACCAGACGGCGGTGGAGATCACGGTGTGCGGGAGGAAGCCCAGCCCCTTGTCGTCGGAGGCGGCCTGCCGGACCGAGTCGGGCAGCACGTCGCCGACGGTCTTGCCCTCGCCGGGCACCTGCTTGGTGAGCAGGTCGTCCAGCGGGGCGTTCAGGTTCTGGGCCCGCCAGCCGGGCAGGTTGTCGGTCGCGACGTCGAACAGGTCGGGGCCCTGGCCGGCGGCCATCTCGGTGGGCAGGTTCTCGGTGCCCTTGCGGCCGACGAACTTCGCGTCCACCTTGACGTTGTTCTGCTTGGCGAAGTCGTCCAGAATCGCCTTGAAGATCTTGGCCTGCGGCTCCTGCTCGCCCCAGGAGGAGCGGTAGACGAGGGACTTCTGCTCGGACTGCCCGGCCGGGCCGCCGCTGTTCTTGTTGCCGCACGCGGTCACACCGAACGCGAGCGCGCCGACCGCCACCAGCGCGGCCGTCCGGGAGAGGACGTTGGTCATGGTTGTCACCTTTCAAGGGGGGAGGGCTCGGCGAGAGTGATCACCGTGCCGGACAGGCGGGCGCGCTCGGCCGCCCAGACCACGCGGTGCGTGGCCAAACTCTCGTGACCGCTGGAACGGATCATCGCCGGGTCGCCGCAGGCCACGGCGTCGAGGAAGGCGTCCATCAGGCCGTCGTCGCCGCCTCCGTGGCCGCCGGCCATCGAGGCCCCGGCGCCGGTCCGGGTGTCGATCTCGGTGATCCGGTCGGTGAGGAAGTCGTGCAGGCGCAGTCGCACGCCGTCGCCCTCGATGGAGCCGTGCGTGCCGAAGATCCGGGTCTTGCGGTGCTCCAGGGCGGCGAAGGCGGTGACGGTGAACGAGGCGGTGGCGCCGTCGGCGAACTCCAGGTTCACCACCTGGCTGTCGACCACGTCGTTGTCGCAGCCGAACACGCACCGGCCGTACGGGCCCTCGCGCAGGGCGGTCAGCACGCCCCGCTCCGTGTGGTCGGCGGTGACCGCCGACAGCGGCCACCACTCCTTGTCCGGGTCGCCCAGGCAGCCCAGGTAGAGCCGCTTGGCCGAGTACGGGCAGGTGGCCTCCACCGGGCAGTCGAGGCAGTTGGCCGTGGCGCCGGCCGGGGTCTGCTCCTCGCGGAAATAGACGAGATCGCCGAAGGAGGACACCCGGTGCGGCAGACTGCCCTTGATGTAGGCCATCCAGTCGAGGTCGTGGCAGGCCTTGGCCAGCAGCAGCGGAGCCGACTCCGCCTCGTTGCGCCAGTTCCCGCGGACGAAGGAGTGCGCCTGGTGCCACCAGCCGACCTGCTCCAGGTGCTGGATGTTCATGATCTGGCCGACGGCGCCCCGGTCGACGAGCGCCTTGAGGGCCCGCGTGTAGTCGGTGTACCGCATGACGTGGCAGACGGCCAGGATGACCCCGTTGCGCTCGGCGGCCTCGGTGATGCGCGCGGCCTCCTCCTCGGTCGGAGCCATCGGCTTCTCCAGCAGGATGTGGTAGCCGAGGTCGGCCGCGGCGACGGCGGGCTCGGCGTGCATCCGGTCCTGGGTGCCGATGATCATGGCGTCGGCCAGCCGGCCCGCCGCGACGAGGTCGGCCCAGTCGGCGAAGACGTTGCCGGGCGCGATGCCGTGCTCGGCGGCGAAGGCGGCGCGGCGTCGCGGATCAGGCTCGGCGACGGCCACGATCCTCGCGCGGCCGGTCGTCAGGGCCCGGCGGGCGTACAGCGTGCTCCGCAGCCCCGCGCCCGCGACGGCGAGCGTGACGACGGGTTCCGACATCGATGTCCTTCCGGTTTGCCACTTAGTAATTAAAGCTGTTTTTATTAGTCCCTGTTTGTATTGGTCGCCAGGCAGCACTGTCAAGGGGGGTCCATGCGGAAGGTCGCGCTCCAAGGAAGCGACGCACATCGCTTGCGGCGGATCAACATGATCGCGACGCTGCGGGCGATCCGCGCGGCGGGCGTCGTCCCGCTCACCGACCTGGCCCGCCGCGCCGGGCTGTCCAGGCCGACCGTGGAGGGCCTGGTCGAGGAGCTGCACGGGCACGGATGGCTGGAGGAGGTCGCCCCCGAGGCCGGTCAGATGGGCCGCCCGGCCCGCCTCTACCGGTTCCGGGCCACGACCGGTTACGTCGTCGGCGTCGACATCGGCTCCTCCAGCGTCCGCGCCCAGGTGACCGACCTGGAGGGCGAGCCAGTCGGCCTCGGCTTCACCCGCGTGCAGGCCGACTACGGCAGGGCCGAGCGGCTGGCGGCCGTCCGCGCGACGATGGCGGCCGCGCTGGGGGAGGCCGGCGTCACCGCCGACCAGGTGTTGTCGGTGGCCGTGGGCACCACCGGCGTGGTGAGCCCGTCCGGGACGGTCCGCCTGTGCGTGGGGCTGCCCGAGTGGACGGGCCTGGACCTGGCGGCGGAGGTGGGCCGCGACTATCCCTGCCGGATCCTGGTGGAGAACGACTGCAACCTGGCCGCCCTGGCCGAACGGTGGGCCGGGGTGGCCCGCGAGGTGGACGACGTGGTGTTCGTGCTGTCGGGCGTGCGCACCGGCGCCGGCATCCTGGTGCGCGGCGAGCTGCACCGCGGCGGCCGCGGCATGGCGGGCGAGATCGGCGCGCTGCACCTGGTCGGCTGGCACCGCGCCCCCGACCACCTGGCGCGCTTCGCCCCCGGCGCCGCGCCGGAGGAGGTGGCCGGGCTGGTCTTCGCCGCGGCCAGGGACGGCGACCCCGCCGCCCGGTGGGCGGTCGAGCAGTACGCGCACGACCTGGCCGAGGGCATCGCCGCCATCGTGCTGACCGTGGACCCCGACCTGGTGGTGGTGGGCGGCGGCGTCTCGCGCTCGGGCGACGTGCTCATGGAGCCGCTGCGCCGGCACCTGGACCCGCTCTGCCTCGAACCGCCCGCCCTGGAGATCTCCACCCTCGCCGACCAGGCCGTCGTGCTCGGCGCCGTACGGCACGCGCTCAACCACGTGGACGAGCTTCTCTACGACGTGGATCTCCCTCTTGACCTGACCCTCTTCAGGCAAGATATTAAACCTTGATTAATTAGTAACTCGGGCGCCCGACCGTCACCTCTCCCCAGGAGTTGCCGTGTTCCGAGTTCTCTTACCGTGCGCCGCGCTGGTCCTGACCTTCGTGGCCGCGCCCGCCCCCGCCTACGCCGCCACCTCCTACTACGTCGACCCCGCAGGCAACGACGCGGCCGACGGGCACTCACCGTCCACCGCGTGGCGGACCCTGGACAAGGTCAACGCCCAGACCTTCCAGCCCGGCGACACCGTCCGCTTCAAGGCGGGCGGGCAGTGGACCGGACGGCTCGCGCCGCGCGGCTCGGGCTCGGCCGGCAGCCCGGTCACCTTCACCTCCTACGGCGCCGGCACCCGGCCGTCCATCGCCGGCGGCGGCGTCGTGGACGCGGCCGTCAAGCTCGCCGACCTGCACGACGTCGTCCTGGACGGCTTCGAGGTGACCAACACCGGGTCGGGGAGCACGCCGCGCATCGGCATCGCGGTCACCGCGACCGACCTCGGCGCCGTCCCCCGGATCACCGTGCGCGGCAACTACGTGCACGCCATCCAGGGCGCCGCCTCCGGATCGCAGTCCTCCAACCCGTCGGCGGGCGGGATCATCGTCAGCGCGCTGGGCAAGAACACCGCCACCTACTACCAGGACCTGCTCATCGAGGGCAACGAGGTCGCCGACTCCCGCTCGTACGGGATCGTCACCTGGTCGCAGTGGATGCAGCGCGAAGGCTGGACGTCCCTGTGGAGCGACCTCATGGGCATCCCCGCCGCCGACTACCGGCCCTGGACGCCGAGCACGGGCGTCGTCGTCCGCGGCAACGACGTGCACGACATCTCGGCGGGCGGCATCACCGTCATGCAGGCCCAGGGCGCGCTCATCGAACGCAACCGGGTCGCCAGAACCGCCCAGAACCACGGCAACGTCGGCATCTGGTGGGCCGGGGCCGACGACACCGTCGTCCAGTTCAACGAGGTGTCCGGGACGAAGTACTGGGGCCTGGCCAGCGACGGCAACGCCTTCGACGCCGACGCCTCCGTCCACCGCAGCCTGGTCCAGTACAACTTCAGCCACGACAACGAGGGCGGCTTCTTCATCGCCGTCTCGACCGGCACCGGACCGGCCGAGGCGACCATCCGCTACAACGTCAGCCAGAACGACGCCAACCAGGTCTTCGCCTTCTCCACCAACACCAGGAACATCGACGCCTACAACAACACCATCTGGGTCCCGCTGACGCCGTTCATCCAGAACCATCCGGACCGGGCCTCGTTCAGCCTGGTGAAGGTGTGGAGCAGCTCGGTGAGCAACGTCCGGCTGCGCAACAACGTCATCCACAACGGCGCCAACCTGCCCTACAACGACGGCGGCGCCGTGCAGTACGACCGCAACCTGTACTACTCCGGGCCGGTCCCCGGCGGCGACCGGGCGGCCCTGTCCGGCAACCCGCTGCTGACCGCCCCCGGCGCCGCCGCCACGCTCGCCGACCTGTCCGGCTACCTCCCGACGGCGTCGTCCCCGGTCCTGCGGCAGGGCCTGGAGATCGCCTCCGACGGGGGCCGCGACGTCTCCGGCACGGCCCTGCCCTCGGGCATGCCCGACCTCGGCGCGGTCCAGCGGACGGCGGGCGCGGGCCTGTCCGAGCCGGCCGCGACCGTCACCACCTCCTTCGGCGACGGCCAGAGCACCACCCCCGCCGCCCTCACCGACGGCTGGGACTACACGACCTGGGCCAGCCCGTCCTCCGGCGTCACCTATCCGGGCACGATCACGCTCACCTTCCCCAACCCCAGGACGGTCGGCGAGGTCGTGCTGGCCACCCACTTCGGCCAGGGCCAGGGCATCACCTCCCTCGACGTCCAGACCTGGGACGGCGCGGCCTGGGTGACCCGGACGGCCGGCGCGGCGATCGGCTGGGCGAGCAACACCGCCACGGTCGAGCGGCGGTCGGTGCCGCTGCCCGCGCCGGTCACCACCACCCAGGTGCGCCTGGTCGTCAAGGCCGCCAACCACACCTGGGGCAACCTGTCCGTCAGCGAGATCACGACCCGCTGAACCCGTCCCTCGCCGAAGGCCGCGCCGGGACTCCCGGCGCGGCCTCCCGCCGCCGGGTTGACCTCAAGCGCGGTTGAGATTGCACGATGTCCTGGCCCCCCGACCGCTTTCCCGATCAGGACAGGACGTTCATGAAGCTCGAGATCTACGCCGACGTGCTGTGCCCCTGGTGCTACATCGGCAAGCGACGCCTGTCCCGCGCGCTGGCCGGGCACCCCGCCCGCGACGGCGTCGAGATCGTCTGGCGCAGCCACGAACTCGCGCCCGACGAGGGCCGGACCCCCGGCCCGACCGCCGCCGAGGCCATGGCGGGCTGGTGGGGGGAGCAGGCTCCCGTCCGCGTCGCCCACATCCGGGAGGTGGGCGCGGCCGAGGGCCTGGAGCTGAACCTGCACCTGGCCCGGCCGGTGAACACCTTCGACGCCCACCGGCTGGTCAAGCTGGCCGCGGCCCGCGGCCGGGCCGAGGAGATGCTGGAGGCGCTGCTGCACGCGTACCACACCGAAGGGCTCAACGTGGCCGACGCGGAGGTCCTGCGGCGGCTGGCCGCTCAGGCCGGGCTGGACGGCGCGGAGGCGCGCGCCGTCCTGGCCGGCGACGCGTACGCCGAGCAGGTGCGCGCCGACCGCCGCCGCGCGGCCGAGCACGGCGTCACCGGGGTGCCCAGCCTGGTGATCGACGGCCGTCCGCCGGTCTCCGGGGTCCAGCCGGTCGCCGACCTGCGACGGCTGCTCGGCGCCCTGACCGGCTGACGCCGTCGTGGCCGTCAGGCGCTGTGCTCCAGGGCCGGTTCGTTCTCCTTGCGGCGAGTCGCCCAGAGGAAGATCAGCGCACCGGCGAACAGCACGATCGAGGTCCACTGGTTGATCCGCAGGCCCAGCAGCGTCACCGCGTGGTCCACGCCGCCGACCGGGTCGATGCGCAGCCCCTCGATCCAGAACCGTCCGGCGGTGTAACCGGCGACGTAGAGGGCGAACAGCCGGCCGCGGTCCGGCCGCAGCCGCCGGCCGGCCAGGATCAGCGCGAAGCCGAGGGCCACGTCCCACAGGGACTCGTACAGGAACGTGGGGTGGTAGAGCGTGCCCGGCAGGCCGCCGTGCGCCTGGTCGATCTCCAGGCCCCACGGCAGGGTGGTCGGGCTGCCGTACAGCTCCTGGTTGAACCAGTTGCCCCACCGGGCGATGGCCTGCCCGAACGCGATGCCGGGCGCGATCGTGTCGGCCACCGGCCCGAGCGGCAGCCCCCGGCGGCGGCAGGCCAGCCACACGCCCACGCCGCCCAGGGCGACCGCCCCCCAGATGCCGAGCCCGCCCTCCCAGACGAACAGCGCCTGGTACGGCTCCTTGATCGCGCGCGGGCCGAAGTAGGTCTGCCAGTCGACGAGGACGTGGTACAGACGGCCGCCGACCAGCCCGAAGATGACCGCGGGCATCGCGATGTCGCCGATCGTGCCCCGCTCGCCGCCGCGGGCGCGCCAGCGGCGCTCGCTCAGCCAGATGCCGAACCCGATGGCGACGATGAAGCACAACGCGTAGGCCCGGATCGGCACGAACCCGAGATACCAGACCCCTTGGGAAGGGCTGGGAATCGAGGCGAGGGGCATGCCGGTGACGCTAGCCGACCGACGGCCCCGAGGCCGTTCCCGTGACCTGATCGCGAGCCATCCGCGACCACCCCGCGAGCAACCGGCGGCCTGCTCTCTCTCCGGACGTAAGGAATCTACGTTGTAAAGGCGTCGGACCGTATCAGAACCGGCTCAGGGCTGCTCCGGGACAGGGCAGGGCACCCGGCGCAGGGTGCGGGGATCAGGAGGAGAGACCCCATGCCGATCGACTACACGTTCGTGAAACTCCAGGACCTGCGGCTGCCGCAGCCTCTGAACGCCGACGTCGCCGCGGCCGCGGTCAGGCAGCGCGGCCTCGCCTCGGCGACCGTCACCTTCCCGGACGGGCAGCTGACCGATCCGGAACGGCACGCCCTGACGTGGCTGCTCGCTTCGTACGCTCCCCAGGAGTACACCCCCCAGACCAACCACCAGATCCTGCCCCTCACGGATACCACCGTCGGCCAGGTGATCCTCGCCTACGGCCAGGGCCGCCACGCGACCGCGACCCTGGTCGGGCGCGGCCTGCCGGCCGGTGCCGAGCCGCCGAGCCGCGACCTGAACGAGCTGACGCAGTCACTCACGAACACCTACGAACTCGCGGCGATCACCGGCCCCTGGACCGTCGAGCACCTGGTCAAGCTGAACGAAGCGCTGCGGCTCGTCCCCGCCCCCGACCGGTCCGCGCTGCGCGGCATCGAGATCCAGCGGGTGCGGGAGTTCGCCGGCGCGGACGGTCACAACAAGGGCAAGTTCGTCTACGAAAGAGGCCCCTGGTCCGGATCGCTCGGCACGCTCAAGATAACCGACGCGATCTTCCGGGACGACGGGACCGGCTTCTACGGCGGCGCCTCCACGCGCGCCTGCCCGCCGAGCGTGCGTGACATCCTGCACGAGGTCGGCCATGTCGTGGAGAGCGCCGCGTGCCGGACCGAGTCCCGGAACAACGCGGCCTGGGCCGTCCAGAGCGTCGGCGGGCAGCGGTACCGCCCGGCCGAGCGCGTCCCGCAGGACACGGTGATCGAGGCCCTCCAGCTCAGAACCGACAACACCGCGCTGAACGAGCTCGGCCCCACGCTCACGGGCGCCGGCGCCAAGGCCGAGTACAACGCCCTGCTCGACGCGATCGAGAAGGCCCAGGAGTGGATCGAGGCCGGCGAGAAGGGCCTCTACCAGCAGGAGAGCGCCTTCGAGCAGCTCAAGCGGGACGTGACGGCCAAGGTCACCCAGACGACCTGGCAGACCTACCGGGACGAGGTCGTCCGGTGGTGCGACGCGCAGATCCTGGAGGCCCGCTGGCGGGCGAAGTACAAGACGCCGCAGGGGAACGACATCACCCCGTGCCTGCGCGACTTCGTGGTGTTCGTGAAGAAGCAGAACGTGCGGCAGGACCTCACCCCGTACGCGCAGACCTCGGCGGGGGAGCTGTTCGCGGAGGCGTACGCGTTCTGGATCGTCGATCCGGGGGCCGTGGAGAGGCACGACAAGCGGCTTCGCGACTACTTCGACGACTTCCGGTACCGGCGCGCGGACTGACCGCGCCCCCGCGTCCGGTCACGGCGGGCGGCGGCAGGGGCTCGGTCACGCACGGCTGCCGCCTCTGCCGCGAGGACCCATGACCTGCCGGCTGAAGGCGGCCAGGGCGGCGTCGATCGGATGGGGCCGGGGCCTGCCCGACGCGTCCGGCCTGTTCCATCTCGCCAGGTTCGTCGTGATGGACATCTGCCGCCTGCCGTCGTCGCGGGTCAGCGACATCGTCGTGGCCCCCCAGACCGTGCCGCCGTGGCCCCAGCAGGTGCCGCCTCCCGGGATCTCGACCTTCTGCAGGCCGAGGCCGTAGTCGATGATCTCCCCGGTGTGGGCGCGGACCGGGACCGTGCGGTGCATCTCCGCCAGCATGGACAGGCCGACGATCTCACCGCCGAGCAGCAGGCCGAAGAACGTGTTGAGGTCCTCCATGGTGGACACCAGGGAGGCCGCCGTCCGCACCCAGGACATGTCGTACACGCTGTAGTCGCGGGGCGGGTCGATCATGCCGAAGAACGACTCGTAGATCCGCGGGTGCGGTTGCTCGATCCTCGGTCCGCCGGGGAACGCGGTGTTGCGCAGCCCGGCGCGTTCGATGACGTGCCGGGTGACGTACCCCTCGGCCGTGGCGCCGGTCACGTGCTCCAGAAGCCGGCCGAGGATCATGTAGTTGGTGTTGGAGTAGACGCCGGGAGAGCCGCCGGGCTCGCCGGTCGCAGGCGCCGCGAGCCCCATCCTGATCAGCTCGGCCGGCGGGAAGTACGTGAACCGGTTGCCGTCCAGGCTCTCCGGCGAGACGTCCGGCAGGGACGGGAACCCGCCCAGTGACGGGAACGCGGCGGGAAGGTACTCGGCGATGCCGCTGGTGTGGTTGAGCAGCATCCGGACGGTGATCCGCTGCCCGCGCCCGCCCGGCACCAGCCGGGGCAGGTAGCGGCCGATCGGCGCGTCGAGCTGGAGGTCGCCCCGCTCGGCCCGCTGCAGGACGGCGGCCGCGACGAAGGTCTTGGTGATGCTGCCGACCCGTTGCGCCATCCCGGGCTCGACGGGACGGCCGGTCTCCAGGTCGGCGACCCCGGCGGCGCCCTGCCACACCCGGCCGGCGTCGCGCACCTCGGCGTACACGCCCGGCACGCCCGCGCGGCGCACGCCGTCCAGCGCGGAACCCAGGACCTCCGACCTCTCCCGGTCATTCACTGCTGATCTCATGCCCGCCATGATGGTCGCGCCGCCGTCCGGTGGCGTCCTGCCGGCGGAGTGACCTGCCGCTACCGCCAGGGGACCAGTGCGCGGCCGGCTACGACGCCGGGAGTAGTCCGGGCCGGTCCACGGAGTCCGTCACCAGGTGACGGGCAGCCTCTCCAGGCCCGATCCGCGCGTGGTGGTCAGTTCGCCGGCCGGTGCGGCCAGGGTGAGCGTGGGGATGCGGGTGAACAGGGCGCGGAAGGCCGTCTCCAGCTCGGCGCGGGCCAGGTTCTGCCCGAGACACTGGTGGGCGCCGTGGCCGAAGGTGAGGTGTCGTCCGGCAGGCCGCCGCACGTCCAGCTCCAGGGGGCGGTCGAGCAGCGCCTCGTCGCGGTTGGCGACGGAGGTGACGATCAGCACGCCGTCGCCTTCGAGGATGAGCTGCCCGCCGATCTCGACGTCCTCGATCGCCACCCGGGGGAGCGTGCCCTCGCCGGCGACGTACCGCAGGAGCTCCTCCACGACGCCGGGCCACGCGGGCGTGCCGTCGCGTACGGCGGCGAGCTGCTCGGGGTGTTCGAGCAGCGCGAGTGTGCCCAGCGAGATCATGCTGGAGGTGGTGACGTGGCCGGCGATCAGCAGGACGAGCGCCAGCCCGGCGACCTCGTCCAGGTCGGTCGCGCCCTGCTCGGCCTGATGGGCGAGCAGGGCGTCGATCAGGCCGTCGCCGGGGGCCGACTGCTTGGCCCGCACCAGGGCTTCGAGATAGCGGCCGAGTTCCGCCATGGCCGCCGGGGCCTGCTCGGCGTCGTGCCGGAGCCTGGCCTGTCGCTCGAAGAAGGCATGGTCCTCGTACGGGACGCCGAGGAGCTCGCAGATCGCCAGCGAGGGCACCGGCAGGGCGAAGCCGGCCACCAGGTCGGCGGGCGGCCCGGCGGCCAGCAGGGCGTCGAGCCGCTCGTGCACGAGGTGTTCGAGCCGGGGACGCAGCGCCGTGACGCGCCTGACGGTGAACGCGGAGATCAGCGCTCTGCGCTGTCGCTGGTGCTCCTTCCCTTCGGCGCCGAGCAACATCGGCCGGGTGCGCGGGCCGGATGGGAACGGAAGCGGCAGGGGCGAGCCGGGGTGCGCGCGGTCGGCGGTCAGCCGGGGGTCGGCCAGCAGGGCGCGGCCCTCGGCGTAGCCGGTCACCGCCCATGCCTGGCGCCCGTCGGGCAGCCGGACCTTCGTGACAGGGCCGGGGCCGTGGCCGTCGGCCGGGAGGTACGGGCAGGACTTGGCGGCCGGCAGGCCGGGGAGGCCGCCGGTGGCGGGTTCCGTCATGATCTGCTGATCCTCCGTAAGATGCACAATGTATCTAATTGCACCCTCGCACGCTAGCACAGATAAGATTCGAAGTGCATCTTAAGGAGTGGTCCGATGACGCCCACGCGCCGACGGGGACAGCGACTGGACGACGCCATCCTCGACGCGACCTGGCAGATCCTGCACGAGGCCGGATACGCCAGGCTGACCTTCGAGGCGGTCGCGGCGGCGGCCGGCACCAGCCGCCCGGTGCTCAGCCGGCGCTGGCCCACCCGGGCCGAGCTCGCGCTCGCGGCCATGGAACGCGCCGCGCCGCCCGTCGCCGCGGTGCCGGACACCGGCGGCCTGCGCCCGGACCTGATCGACCTGCTGCGGAAGGCCGTCAACGGGTTCGGCGCCGTCCGCGGCGAGGTGCTGGCCGGGTTGCTCGCGGAAACGGCCCGCGACCCGGACGCCGCTGCCGCGGTGCGCGCGTGGATCGCACGCTCCACGGCCGGGCACGCGATGGCCGCCGTCCTGGCGCGCGCCGCGGAGCGCGGCGAGATCCCCACCGCCGACCTTCCTGCCCGGGTGCTCCGGCTGCCCTTCGACCTGGCACGCAACGAGGTGGTCCTGGGCGGCCTGCCGCTCGCCGACGACGTGATCGCCTCGATCGTCGACGACGTCGTCCTCCCGCTCGTCGGCGCGGCCGGGCGGGAGCGGCCGGCGTCCGCGACCGCGAGCGGGTCACCGGATTCCTGATCCGCTGGTTCCAGCGGCCCCTGACGTGGCTCCCTGCCCGACCGGTACGGACCTGCCCGCATCCGGTCGGCTTCCGGTCCACGTCAGGGGGTGCCGAACCAGGTGGAGAGTGCTTCGTGCAGCGTCGGTACGGCGGTGTCGGCGGGTTCGTCGACGGACGCGGCCCAGGCGACGTGCGCGTCGGGGCGGATCAGCAGGGCGTCGGACGGTCGCCGGTCGGTCCTGGCGGTGTGGACGTCGACGCGCTGCCCCCAGGCGCGGGCGGCCTCGCGGAGGTCGGCGCGGTCGGCGAGGTCGAGGAGGACGGGCCTGGCGGGGTGCAGGAGTTCGGCGACGCAGGTGGTTCCCTGGCCGGTGTGCAGCGGGAGGTCGGGTGCGAACGTTCCGGCCAGGGGGTGGGGGTTCGGGCCGGGCATCGGGTAGCGGATGTCGGCGCCGGCGACCATGGCTCCCATGCGCCGCAACGGCTGCTCGTCGGTGAGCAGTTCCTGGACCATCTCCCGGAGCGCTTCGGCGGCCGCGTCGTGCCCGCGTCGCAGCGCGACCTGGGCGCGGGTGTGCAGCATGGTGCGGGCGCCGGCGAGGTGGCGTTCGGCGTGGTAGGTGTCCAGCAGGCCGTCCGGCGCCCGGCCGTGCAGGTCGGCGGCCAGTTTCCAGGCCAGGTTGACCGCGTCCAGCAGGCCGGCGTTGAGCGCCACGCCGGTGGCGGGGAACAGGTGCGCCGCGTCCCCGGCCAGCAGGATGCGCCCGGCCCGGTAGCGCTCGGCCTGGCGGGCCTTGAAGGTGAAGCGCGACAGCCGGGTCGATCCCGCCAGTGGCAGGTGCACGCCGAGCACGCGGCGCATGCTGTCCTGCAGTTCGGTCAGGGTCATCGGGACGTCGTCGTCGTAGTCGGTGGTCTCGTCCTCGATGGTGTAGAGGGAGACGCTCGGGGCGCCGGGTGAGGAGCCGAGGCCGAACAGGCCGTGGTCGGTGCGGGTGAAACCGGCGCGGATCACGCCGAAGCCGGGGACGTCGAGATCGCCGTTGCCGAGCACGGTGACCTCGTCGGTCAGGGTGACCTGGGCCAGCCGGTTGACCTCGGGGTAGACGGTGCCGGGGAAGCCGATGCCGGCCCAGTCCCGGACGCGGCTGCGCGCGCCGTCGCAGCCGACCAGGTAGCGGGCGCTGACCCGGTACGGTCCGTCCGGGCCCCGCACGTCCACCCTCACCCCGGCGTCGTCCTGGTTCACGCCGGTCACCTCGTGCCCGCGGCGTACGTCCACGCCGAGCTCGCCGGCGCGTTCGTCGAGCAGCCGTTCCAGGTGCTGCTGCGGGAGCGGCAGCGCGTGCAGCGGCGGGTCCGCCAGCCGGGTGAAGTCCAGATGCACCCCGCCGAACGGGAACCGGGGTGCCGGGGCGGGGCCGGGGCAGGCAGCCTGGAAGCGCTCCAGCAGGCCCCGGTAGCGCAGCAGCTCCAGGATCTGGCCGCCGAGGCCGCCGGCCTTGGGGGTGTCGCGGCGGTTCGGGTGCCGCTCCAGCACCAGCGGCCGCACCCCGGCCAGGCTCAGTTCGATCGCCAGCATGAGGCCGGCCGGTCCGGCCCCCGCAATGATCACGTCGGCGTTCTTCATCGGTCACTTTCCTTACGATCTGTCGCGTGTCGGTTTTCAGAGGTCGGCGACGGTGGAGGTCGGGGTGTTGAGGACGCCGTCGAACGCCTCCAGGACGGGGGTGTGCACGTAGGCGCTCTGGATCCGGATGCGGTCGGGACCGGCGATCCCGCGCGCCTGGCGCAGGTCGGCGATGCTGAGCCCGAGCCCGGCCTCGGCGAAGGCGGCCTCGACGCTGCCCGGCTCGGGCGGCTGCAGCGCGGTGTCGTCGACGGCGAAGCCGAAGCGCGCGTTCTCGTCGGGGCGCATGTCGGCGGTGTGTCCGGCGGGGCTGGTCAGGGCGAGGGCGACATAGTCATCGCCCAGGCGGTTGTGCAGGTGCTGCCCCATGGGCAGCCCCGTGAGCCGGCCGTTGAAGGAGACCGGCGTCTTCTGGATGTGGGCGTTGTGGGCTGCCAGCACGATGCGGGCCTCAGGGCCGGAACGTTCCAGGTGCCACTGGACCGACCCGGCCATGTAGACGTCCCTGGCCGAGGTGTCAGCGGTCAGGCCGGTGCCGGCGTACAGACCGGCCATGGCGCGAAAGCCGTAGTCGGCGCTGCAGGCGGCCTCAAGGCGGCGCAGGGCGAGGTCGTAGCTGGGCCGGTCGGCACGGGAGAGGTACAACACCTCCACGGCGCGAAAGCGCATGAGCAGCCGCATCAGGAGCGCGCTGAGAGCGTCCTGCTCGGCGGTTGCCAGGCGGGTCCAGGCCGGCGCGGCCGAGGCCGCGGAGGCGCCGGCGAACGACCCGGCGATCCGCATCGCCTCCTCGATCACCGGGAGGGTCTCGGGATCGACCTGGCGCAGGTAGTCGGCGACCGGGGCCAGGGCGGGAAGCAGGGACCCGCCGGCCGCCGGGATGTCGATCCCGGCGAAACGCACCGGCTCGGCCGCCGAGGCGTTGTGCCGGCGCATCCAGCGCAGCGGCTCCTCGACCCCCACGGGGATCGCCGTCGCGAGCCGGGCCGCCAGCTCGTCGTCCGTGCCTTCGCCCTGCGCCCAGGCGTCCAGGGGGACGCCCTCGCTGAATCCGTACTCGAAGGCCAGGACGGTGAAGCCGCAGCGCTCGGCCAGGAACCGCAGGATGCGCCGGCGCATGACCGAGAACTCGGTGATGAAGTGGGAGTTCTCGCCGACCGCGACGACGCGCGCGTCGCCGACGAGGCCGCGCAACGGCTCCAGGTCGTCGAGCGGAGCCTCGGGGTCGAGGTAGGTGAGCGGGACGGCGTGGCCGCGAAGCCAGTCGGCGAACGGGTCGGGGCGGGACGAAGCGGGCATGAGGACAGCTCGATTCTGATCGTGGAATGGTGAAGGAACGACAGATGGAGGCGCGTGACACCGTGGGCGGAGGCGTCACCGGAGCCCGGTGGCGCGTCCTAGCGCCCGCGGGCCGCCGCTTCCTCCAGCTCCGCGACGCTGCCGGACATGATCGTGGCGACGTGCCGGGTGAGGTGCTGCAGCGGCCAGTCCCACCAGGCCAGCGCGAGGAGGCGGGCGATGTCGGCGTCGCTGTGGCGACGTCGGATGAGCCTGGCCGGGTTGCCGCCGACGATGCCGTAGTCGGGCACGTCGTCCACGACCACGGCGCCGGAGGCGATGATCGCTCCGTGGCCGATGCGGACGCCGGGCATCACCGTCGACCGGTAGCCGAGCCAGACGTCGTTGCCGACCACGGTGTCACCCCGTCCGGGCAGGCCGGTGACGAGGCCGAAGTGCTCGGCCCAGGAACCGCCCATGATGGGGAAAGGGAAGGTCGAGGGGCCGTCCATGCGGTGGTTGGCGCCGTTCATGATGAACCGCACGCCCTCACCGAGCGCGCAGAACTTGCCGATGATCAGTTTCTCCGGGCCGTAGTGGTACAGCACGTTGCGGGTCTCGAAGGCGGTCGGATCATCGGCGTCGTCGTAGTAGGAGAACTCGCCGACGTCGATCAGCGGTGAGGTGACCAGGGGCTTGAGCAGCACGACCCGGGGCTGATCGGGCATGGGGTGCAGCACGGTCGGGTCAGGGGGGACGGGCATCACGCGATCGTCTTCTTCTCGTGAGGTGGTGGCGGTGTGGTCTGCTCTGCTTATGTGTACGGAACGTTCCGTACCGATAGGATGATGTCCAAGGTGGACGTCCGCTGTCAAGTACGGAACGTTCCGTACCGATATGGTGTCGGCGGAACCGGCACGCCGGGTGCGGGACGACCGAGATGTCCCGCACCCAACGGGCGCCCACCGGGTCCGCTTCCACTTTCTGGAGGATCTGTGATTTTTCGTCCCGCGGTCGAGGGTGATCTCGACCGTCTGCTCGGCTGCGCCGTCGATGAGGGCATCAGCTGGGCCCATCCTGACCGGCTGCTGTCCTTCCTCGAATCCGGCGACTACCGCCACGCGTGGATCTGGATCGCCGAGGAGAACGGCGAGATCCTGGCCCGCGCCGTGTGGTGGGGCTCGCCCGACGCCGGCAAGCCTCTCGCGCTGGACTGCCTCTACGTCCACCCCTCGGTCGACGACCCCATCGGCCTGGCCGCCGACCTGCTCGGCCACGCCCACGCCGCCTACGACGACAAGCCCGCCTACCACGTGTTCGTCTCCAACGGCTGGCGCGACGACCCCACGTCCGCGGCCGCGATCGCCTGGCGCCGGACGGCCGCGGGCCGCGCGGGGCTGACCGAGGAACTGGAACGGCTGCGCTACGAGTGGACCGCCGAAGCCGGGGTGCCCAAACCGTCGGGCCGGCTGGAGTTCCGCGGCGAGGACGACGACGAGCTGTTCGTCGCGGCGTTCCGCCGGGTGGCCGTCGGCACGCTCGACCACCACACCCGCGAAGCCCTGGTCACCATGGACCCGGACGCGCAGGCGCGCCAGGACGTCGCCGGCTACCGCTCCATGCCCGGTGAGCGCTCCTGGTGGCGCCTGGCCTACACCGCGGACGGCGAGCTGGCCGGGGTCGCGCTGCCGTCGGCGAACGGTGGCGGCCCGGTGGTCGGCTACCTCGGGGTGGTGCCCGAGCACCGCGGCCGGGGTTACGTGAACGACCTGCTCGGCGAGATCACCCGCAACCACGCGGCACGCGGCGTGCAGCGGATCGTCGCCGACACGGACGCGGGCAATGTCCCGATGGCCCGTGCCTTCGAACGCGCCGGCTACCGCAATTTCGCCATCCGCCTGGTCCTGTCCCCACCCCCGTCCCATACCTGATCGGCCGCTCGGCGCCGGACAGGGCGGGCACGCGCCCAGCCGGACCCCGCGCCGGAGTCTGGGCCCCGCAGTCCTCCGCCCGTACGGAACGCGCCGTACCGATAAGGTGTCGGCATGACCGACACGCCCCACCGTCGCGGTGCCGACCGGACCGAGGCCATCATGCGGGCCACGCTGGAGCTCGGCCAGGAGATCGGCTACGCCAAACTGAGCATGGAGGCGGTCGCCGCCCGAGCGGGCGCCAGCAAGCAGACCATCTACCGCCGATGGCCGTCCAAGGCAGCCCTGTTGTTCGACTCGCTGTTGTCGGTGAACGGGCCTGCCCTGGACTACCCCGACAGCGGCGACATCGTGGCCGACCTGCGCGCCCAGATCCACTCGGCCGTTGATCTGCTGGCCGGGCCACCCGTCGGCCCGTTGTTCAAGGCCCTGATCGGCGAGGCCCAGCACGATCCCCAGATCGCCGCCGCGCTCAACGAACGCTTCGTCGCCCCACAGGCGGACAAGACCGTCGCCCGCCTGAAGGCGGCCCGCGACCAGGGGCAGCTGTCGCCCGCCTTCGACCTCACCCTGGCGATGGCGATCCTGTCCGGCCCGCTGTACTTCCAGCTCCTGATCACACAGGAACCACTGACTCATGAGTACGTCGACCGGATCCTCGACGCCCTCTTCACCGGCATCGGCCCCACCCGCGCCCATTGACGTCCCACGTCATCCCGGCGACCTGCCCTGTACTCCCTACGGAGTGCAGGGCGGAGAGGAGCAGCCGACGCGGTCCATCTGCCGTCCGCCGGACGCGGGCTCAGGCGCAGCCTTTCCGCTTCACCGTCTTGGACCAGGCCGGGAGGGCGTCGGTGGGCTGCGGACGGGTGACGGACCACACTTCACGGCCTTGCCCCGGCACGAAGTCCTGCCCGCCCACAAGGACGTAGGAGGTCTTGTCGAAGATGAGCGATTCCCGGGAGACGGTACCCCCGGGCCCCAGGTTGTCCACCCGGGTCACTGCGATGCCCGGCCTGCCGGTGGCGTCCTTGAGCTCCTCCATCTCGATGCCCGGCAGGGTCGCGGCGATCTCGAAGACGGCCGCCTGCTGCCTGGGCGGGACCGGGCTGCCGAGCACGGAGCGGACGCCGTACCAGGTCCGGGTCGCCGGGTCCTTGCCGGCGACCATCTCGTTGCCGAGTTCGGCCAGCTTGCGCCGGAGCTGCTCCCGGTCCACCGGCCACTCGCGCAGGTCGGCGTAGGTGGGACGCCCGAAGCCGCGTTCGGGGCACCGGACCAGGAGCTCCTTGTACTCGCCCCCTCGGGGGACGGTCTTCGCCGGCTTGTGCCAGTGGAGCCCTGTGCGGGAGCCGTCCACGGACTCCCAGACCTCACCCGTGTTGTGCCGCGGAACGACGTTGCGGACCCCCTTCTCGCTGTACGACTCCGCGATGCGCTCGTAGTGGAGGTACTGGTCGTCACGGGGTTGCGGCCAGGGCGCGGCGGTCGCGGCCTCGGCCGCCAGCCGCAGGACCTCGGCGGCGCTCGCGGGCGCGGAGGAATTGACCGTCTGGACGACGATCACCCCCGCGGCCATCGCCGCGACCAGGCCCGCCGCCGGCACCAGACGCCGCGGCCCGGCCGGCCGGAACCGGCGCTTCGTACGGGCTTCGGCCAGGAGCGCGGTACGGGCGGGGGCGAGGCGATCCGCCGTCGGGTACGGCTTGTCGGCGAACAGGTCACGCAGCTCGGTCAGGTCGGTCTGGTCGTTCATGAGGTCTGCTCCATCGTGGGGTCGATGCTGCCGAGGACGTCGCGGACGATGGCCCGCGCGCGGCTGAGGCGGGAACGAACCGTTCCGATCGGGATGGACAGGGCGTCGGCCACCTCCTCGTAGCTGAGGTCGGCCCAGGCCACGAGTAAGAGGACGTCCCGGTCGCGGGCCTTCAGCGAGGCCAGCGCCCGGGCGAGCGGACGGCGTACGGCCTGCGCGCTCGCCCGCTCAAGTGCTTGTTCGGCGGCGTCGTCCGCGTCGGGCAGCGCGCCCACCTTCGAGTACGCCTTGTAACGATTGATCTCGGCGCGCTGGTGCCGGCGGACGAAGTTGGTCGCGAAGCCGTACAACCAGGGGAGAGCCTCCGGACGGGCGGTGTCGTAGTCCCGGCGCTGCCTGAACGCCGCGAGGAACGTCTCGGAGACGACGTCGTCGGCCGTGTCGTCGCCGAGCCGGCGGGCCACATAACGGTGGATGTGTCGTGCGTGCCGGTCGAACAGCAAGGCGAAGTCCTCGGGATCTCGCCACGACCGTTCGATCAGGGCGGCGTCGGACAGCGTTGTACTGGGCGGCATGTGGTTGAGCCTTTGCAAGGAAGTGGTGTCGCCCGTCTTTCACCCGAGCCGGCGATCGAGTTCACGCGACGCGGCCGTTCGCGGGCACCCCACAGTGCACTCGCGACGGCCCTGGAACCGGCCTGAAAGGGCGGCACGGGCGGCTACGACCTCGACCGGGCATGACCATGCCCCCGCTCGAAGCCGAGCCGCCCGCACCCACCGCCTCAGAGCGGCCGCCTCCCCGTCACCCGGGCAGGCCGCCCGCGAAGATCGGCGGAACCCGGTCCCGCCACGGCATCGCCCGTTCCAGGTACGCGGCAACCTGGAACAGCAGGTCCTCGCGCCCGTAGGCGGCGGCGACCTGCACGCCGATGGGCAGCCCGCCCGCGCTCTGCCCCAGCGGCAGGCTGATCGCCGGCTGCCCGGTGGTGTTGAACAACTGCGTGAACGGCCCGAACCAGGACAACGTCTCCAGCCATCCCCGCAGTGTCTGACCGGGATCGTCGTACCGCAACGTGCCGTGCGGCACCGGCAGACGGCCCAGGGTGGGCGTGACGAGCAGGTCGTACCCGGCGAAGAAGGCCGCCGCCGATCGGGTGATCCGGTTCTGGGCGTCGAAGGCGGCCAGCATGTCCAGCGCGGTGGCCTGCCTGGCCGCCTTCAGGAACTCCCGCGAGACCGCCTCCATCCTGGCCTCGTCGGGCTGCCGTGGCGCGAGCAGGCACGGGGAGGCGACCCCGACGGCCTCGATGATCCACGCCCTCATGGCGTCCTCCCGGTCGACCGCCGGGCCCGCCTCCTCCACGACGTGCCCCGCCTGCTCCAGCACGCGGGCCGTCGCGACCGCCGCCGCGGCGACCTCCGGGTCCACGTCCGTGCCCATCCAGGAGGTGGTGGTCAGCGCCACCCGCAACCGGCCCGGATCCGTCACGAGCTCCCGCGCGTACGGCCCGCGCGGGGAAGGCGCGGTGTACTTGTCGCCGATCCCCGGCCCGTGGACCGCGTCCAGCAGGCCCGCGGCGTCGCGGACCGTGCGCGTGAGCACGAACTCGTCCGCCATGCCGAGCACCGGTTCGCCGGCGTCCGGGCCGCAGGGGCCGCGCCCACGGCTCAGCTTGAGCCCGACCAGCCCGCAGCAGGCGGCCGGGACGCGGGTCGAGCCGGCGCCGTCGCTGGCGTGCGCGACCGGCACAGCACCGGCCGCCACCAGCGCCGCGGCGCCGCCGCTCGACCCGCCCGCGGTCCGGCCGAGGTCCCAGGGGTTGCGTACGGGCCCGTAGCGCACGGGCTCGGTGGTGAAGCTGACGCACAGCTCGGGCACCGTGGTCAGGCCCAGCGTGACCAGTCCGGCGGCGCGGAACCGCGTCATCAGGTCGGTGTCGCGCCGGGCGAGGACGCCGGGATAGGCCCGGCTGCCCAGCGTGAACGGCACCCCTTCGGCCACCGGCCCGTGGTCCTTGATGAGGAACGGCACCCCCGCGAAGGGGCCGTCGGCTGCGTGGTCGAGCGCCGGCGAGAACACCGGCAGCGCCAGCCCGTTCACGTGTTCGTCGACCTGCGCCAGCGCCTGGCGGGCCGCCGCCTCGACCTCGCCGGCGTCGGCCTCGCCCGTCCTGATCAGGTCGCGGAGGCCGGTGGCGTCGTACCTGGCGTACTCATGGATGTCCATGGAAAGTCCTTCTCCGGGCGCGCTCGGGCGCCCGTACGTCGATCGTCTGAGGGAAGAGTCAGAGAGCTGCCGACAAGGGAGCGACGGCTCCTGGGCCGTCCCCCTGCCGGTGATCGACGTGTTCCTACGCTCGGTACATCACCGGCCATGCTCGCAGCGACCGTCCGTCCGGTCCACCGAGTTTTCACCAGGGACTCATGGCCTCCCTGCACAGTTGCCCGCCCCCACCGAGCAGCACCCTCATGGACTACGACCGGAAACCACAAACTACGGGCGGCCCTGCTGCACGGCCGTTCCGGAACCGGAGACCAGGACGGCCGGCCCCAACTGCCCGTCCACGCCGAGCAGCACCCGGCACCCCCTGGACTACGACCGGAAAGCACAAACTCCGGGCCCCGCGGCACGCCCCTGGCCCGCCATCTCCACGGCCGCTCCCGAACCGGAGATCGAGGAGCGGGTCAGCTTCTGGGGGATCGGGAGCGGGGTTGTCCTTCTGCTCCAGGGATGGGTTTGCCCCTGGGGCGCAGGAGTGGTTCGCCCCTGAGGGGGCCGGAGCGGTTCCCATGGTCCTGACATGATGTGGATCATTTCCTGAAATATCGCCCATTTGGAGGAAAGCTGTGCGCATCGCGCTCGCCGGGCTCGCCACCAGCCATCCGTACACCGACGCCCGCACCCTCACCCGCCACGCCGAGCTGACCGTCTGGGAGCCCGACGCCGAGCGGCTGCGGCGCTTCACCGAGGAGCATCCCGCGGCGAAGGCCGCGGGCGACCTCGACGAGCTGCTGACGGGAAACCCGGACGGCGTCGTGCTGACGCTGCCCAACCCGCACGTGCCCGCCGCCCTCGCCCGGGTGCTGGAGACCGGCGTGCCGTGTTTCGTGAACAAGCCCGCCGCCGCGACCAGGGAGCAGCTCGACGCCCTGCGCCGGCTGCCGGTGCACCATCGGGTGATGTCAGGCTCGGTGCTGCGCTTCGCGCCCGCACTCGCCGAGTTCCGCGCCGACGCGCAGGACGTGCTGTCGGTACGGGCGACGGTCCGGCACGACGTGGGCCAGTGGGCCGACGGCTACAACGCCTGGCAGGACACTCCCGGCGAGGGCGGCGGGACGATGGTGACCATGGGCATCCACGGCGTCGAACCGCTGGTCGCCCTGCTGGGCCCGGACGTGCGCCTGGTCGGCGCAGCCGGCACCAGACGCCACTACCGGACACTCAGGTCGGAGGACACCGGCGTCCTGGCACTGCAGTGGGCGAACGGGATCGTCGGAACGGTGGAGATCCTGGGCGTCTCGGACGACAACGCCTACACGGTGACCCTCCACGGCCGGCACGGCAGCGAGTCGATCGTGATCGAAAGCGGCCCCGACCCGGTCCACAACCTGGGATACATCCGGACGATGGAGGCGTTCCTCAGCATGGTGAACGGCGCCCCGAACCCAGTGCCATGGGCCGAAACCCTCGCAATCCTCGACATCCTAATCTCAGCCCGAGAACACGCCCCCACCACCTGAGCACCACCCCGACCATCAACCGCCCCCAGACACCAACCACCAAGCCCCGCCACCGAGCCGAACCAGCGCCCCGGCCCTGAGCCGAACCAGCGCCCCGGCCCTGAGCCGAACCAGCGCCCCGACAGTCACACATGGCACCATTCGCGGCCCCGCCCCCTGGGCCGCCCCGCTCTCCGACCGTTCGCGATCGCCACCGGTCGGGGCAGCCAAGGGGGCCTCGCCGTCTGTTCGTGGCTGGCCCGGGAGCCGGCCGTCAGCAGTCGCGGAACGTGGGGACGGAGACGCCCAAGACGTGGCTCTGTCGTGGTTTGTCGGCGAACACCCAGCGGTTGGTGGCCAAGGCGTCGTCCGGTTCGGGGAGGGGGCCTCGACCGTGCTGACGGGTGAAGTCGAAGGGCGTGCGGACGGTGGCGGACCAGCCCCGCCGCCTCAGCAGCCCGATGGAGTCAGGACGCGGCTTCCGGTCGAACAACGCGAGCAGATCCACGCCGATCTGCGCCTTGGTCGCCGCGTAGACCGGGTTGGCGCGGACCGCCGGCGACCCCAGCCCGAGCTTCGCCTCGAACGCCAGGACGCTCCCCTCGGCGCTCAGGACGTCGATGGTCCGCTGAAGCCGCCGCTCGACCTCCGGATCGAGGTAGAGCAGCAGCCCCTCGGCCAGCCAGGCGGTCGGCGCGTTCGCGTCGAAGCCCGCGGCCAGCAGCGCGCCGGCCCAGTCGTCGCCCACGTCCGCCGCGACCACCCGGCGCCGTGCCGCCGGGACGCCCCGAACCGAGGAAGACGGCTCGACGGCGAGCGAGGCGAGCACGTGTTCCTTGAACGCCAGCACACCCGGCCGGTCGATCTCGTACACGACCTGTCCCCGAGGCCAGCCGAGCCGCAGAGCCCGGCTGTCGAGCCCCGCGCCGAGCAGGACGACCTGCCGGATGCCCGCCTTGGCCGCGCGCAGCAGGAAGTCGTCGAGGACCCGGGTACGCAGACCGAAGTAGCGCCCGAGCCTGCCCCACAGAGGGTTGGCGTCGCCGCCGGGCACGTCCTGCGGACGGGTCGGCCAGGCGGCCGAGGCGGCGGAGGCGCGGACGAAGTGCTCGGCGTAGGGGTCGACGGCCAGGGAGTCGGGGCGGTGGGTCTCGATCGCCCGCGCGGCGGCGACCATGAGCGCGGTCAGGCCGACGCCGCTGTCGATCTCGAGCTGTCGGTTGTCCGGCACGTGCGCTCCTCTCGGGCCGGTCGACCGTCCGCTGACACCGCGGCGGTCTCCTGTTCCGGGATCCACGAGCCGGGGACGTCGTGGGAGGTGAGATGGGCGCCGTAGAGGGCGGCCATGAAGCGCAGGATCTCCGAGTCGGGCAGGTAGCGGCTGGCGGTGCAGTCGGTCAGCACCGTGATGTGGAAGCCCTTCTGGAACGCGGTGCGGGCGGTGCTGTCCACGCAGACGTCGGTGTACAGGCCGGCGAACACCAGGCGGACGATGCCGCGCCCGCGCAGGTGCCGCTCGAAGCCCTCGCTGAGGAAGGCGTCGAAGCAGGCCCACTTGGTGAAGACCGGCTCCCCGGGCGCGGGCTCGACCTTGTGGAACTGCGCGCCCCAGGTGCCTTCGAGGCATTTGAGGGGTTTGCCCTGGGCGAGGTCGCGCCGCCGCCAGCTCGGCCCCTGATGCTCGGCGTCACCGACGAAGCGGACGAACACCACGTCCATGCCGCGGGCTCGCGCCGATGCGAGGGCTGTGGCCGTGTTGGCCGCGGCCGTCTCCAGAGCCGCCGGGTCACCGGCGTAACGAGCACGGGCGGTGGAGCCGGTACAGAAGTCGTTCTGCAGATCGACGACGACCAGAGCCGCACGCTCGGTGACAGGCGAGCGCTTCTCGGCGGCCAGGCCGGCACGTTCCTGGACGGGCCGGTGCTCCTCGGCGGCCGGGACGGTGGCACGTTCCTGGTGTTCCCCGATGACCAGAATGGAACGTTCCTTCTGGGGCTGTGGCTGCTCGTCGGTCATGAGTCCGCCATCGAGACCGGCCGGGCCACGGGCTCCAGGGCGTCGAGGAGGGCGTCGACCACGCCGGTGGTGGAGTGGCGTCCGCCGGCGTCAGGGGTGGCGACGCCGTGCCGGTCGAGCGTCATCAGGGCGCGTTCGACCATCCGCACCGCTCCGGCGCACCCCGCGTGCCGCTCGGCGATGGCCGCCGCGGCCCGGACGGTGGCCACCGGGTTGACCCTCCCGGTGCCCGCCAGATCGTCGGCGGAGCCGTGCACGGTCTGGTACTCGACCAGGCCGCGCGCGTCGGGATGCAGGTAGACGTTCTCGGTGCAGCGGTTCTCCTGCCGCTCGGAGCCGAAGCGGTCGAGCAGCACCACGTGCATGATGTCGGCCCACTCGTTGCCCGCGATGATCACCGTGCGGGGGCGGGGGCCGCGTTCGATGAGGTTGCGGTTGACGGTGTCGGGCTGGAACAGGCCGATCTGCACGCCGTGGCGGGCGGCGCTCTCGGCCACCCACTCGTCGAGCGCCCCGTCGAGCAGGTGGAACTTGTAGGCCATGACGATCTCGTCGATGCGGCCGTCGGGCCACTCCTGGCGCGCCCGGCGCACGGCCAGCGCGATGACCTTCTCGGTGATCTCCCTGCTGAAGGTCATCGTGCGGACGAGCGCGCCGGGAAGATGCACGTTCTCGCCGGTGTAGAAGCCCTGGGCCTGGTCTCTGACCAGCAGCAGCGACGCCCCGGCCGTGGTGATGGCGTCGACCTTCACCGCCTGCAGGCGCTGGCGGACCAGGTAGAGAGACTGGGCGTTGATCGCCGTACGGAAGACGGCGGGGACGCCGGCGGCCGCCAGCGAGCGGCAGAAGCGCGTGTAGTGGTCGGCGTCCTGCCGCGTGCTCTCGCGGATCTCCTCGGCCTCCGCGCCGGCCTTCAAGGACACGTAGGAGTGATAGATCCGCTCAGAGCGGGTGAGGGCCACCTTCGTGCCGCAGGCGTCGGCGATCCCGGCCAGCACCCGCTCGAAGACGGCCGCGAGCTCGGGGCCCGTCCCCCGGCCGATGGCAAGTCCGATGACTGGTTCCACTACTGCTCCCTTTTCGTCGTCGAAGGCCGGACGCGCCGGCTCGTGGCGGCCGTCAGCTGGACTCTCCGAGCAGGAGGTCGCCCGCGATGTCCGCCTTCTCGGGGCTGTAGTACTCCTTGATGCCCTCGGCCCAGACCGGGACCTTGACCTGGTCGTCCTGGGAGGGGCCGAACGCGTCGAAGAGGGTGTTGACGTTGCGCCGCTTGAAGCCGATGGCGGTCATGAGCGCCATGAAATCGGTGCGGTGGATGAGGCCGTCGCCGTCGGGGTCACCCAGCTCGGCCAGCGCCTCGGCGAAGTCGGTCAGCGCGTCGTCGAAGCGTTCGGGGGACAGGACGCACGCGCTGTACTCCTCGAAGCTGATGCGGCCGTCTTTGTCTGAATCGAGTTCCTCGACAAGAGTTGTCCAGTAACGGCGGAAAGCGTCACTGATCGCGCTCTTGGCGGCTTCCGTGGAACGAGGGGACGCCGCCAATACACGGTTGGCCATACGGTCGAAGTCTTCGGCCTCAAGGTAACCGGTGCCGTCGGCGTCGAACAGGGTGAAGATGAGTTTTACTCGGTCGATGGCCGCGTCTTGCATGCCTGTCACCTTTCTTCGGCGGGGTCCGGGTGCAGACTCTATAACGGAACCTGGCGCGTGGGTGACCAGCTCTTTGGCGGCGAGGGAAACGCAAAATCCCGCATTTGGAATAATTCGCCAGAAAGCCTCGCTGGGTGACAAAGGCGGAGAACTCGTGTGATTCCCGAACCCGTCACGCGCGGGGAGCGCCGGGAAGCTGGGGATATTTCCCGTTATATGGGGATTTGCGACTCCCGCTTCGAGGGCGCTGTGCTTCCGTATCCCGGACGCTAGTTTTTCATGTCTCTGGGTGATGGTGGGGGGAGGGGCGTCCCGGATGGGGGTAGCCTTATCGGCTTTTTGGTGATTGCGCGCGCTAGGGCGTGTCGCCACCGTCTCGTCCCGGCGCGCTACTATTGATCTACAACGTAAAGGCGCTGTCCAGGTGCGAATATGATCTTGGCTCGAACGGCCCGTCGGACCGGCCGGGATCAGCGGTCGGGCAGGATGCTGGGGAAACGTCCCCTCACTTTCACTTTATAGCGGATCCCCGCCCCTCATGAGACCTCGAGAAGTCGTTCATACTGCCCGTTGCGAACCAACCCCGACGAAGGATGGAGCGACGGAATTGGGTTACGTGCTGGAGTTCGGGCAGATCAACGCGGCGAACCTCGCGGACGTCGGCGGGAAGGGCGTCGCCCTGGGCGAGCTCTCGCGGATCGACGGCGTCCGCGTGCCGGACGGCTTCTGCGTCACGACCGACGCCTTCCAGCGGGTCGTCTCCGCGGTGCCGTCGTTCGACGCCCAGCTCGACCTGCTGTCGAAGGTGGACCCGGACGACCGTGCGGCGGTCCGCGCGCTGAGCGCGGAGATCCGCGCCGTCGTCGAGGGCGCGCCGGTGCCCGACGACGTGGTGGCGGCGATCGGGGCGTCGCTGGCCCGGCTCGGCGAGCAGGCCGCCTGCGCGGTGCGGTCGAGCGCGACGGCCGAGGACCTGCCGACGGCGTCCTTCGCCGGGCAGCAGGATTCGTACCTGAACGTCGTGGGGCCGGCGGAGGTGCTCCGGCACGTGCGGCGGTGCTGGGCGTCGCTGTTCACGGAGCGGGCGGTGGTCTATCGGCGTCGTAACGGGTTCGAGCACCGTGGGGTGCGGATGGCGGTGGTCGTGCAGCGGATGGTGTTCCCGGAGGCGGCGGGGGTCCTGTTCACCGCCGATCCGGTGACGTCGGACCGCAAGGCCGCCGTCGTGGAGGCGGTGTGGGGGCTGGGCGAGGCGCTGGTCTCAGGCGTGGTCGCGGGGGACGTCTACACGGTGCGGGACGAGCGGGTCGTGGACGTGTCGGTCGGGGCCAAGGCGCGGGTGGTGCGGGCGTCGCCGGCGGGCGGCACCGAGGAGGGGCCGGTCGAGGCCGAGCGGTCGGTCCGGCGGGCTCTGACCGATGAGCAGGTGGTTCGTCTGGTGGGGTTGGGGCGGCGGATCGAGGCGTGGTTCGGCCGGCCGCAGGACATCGAGTGGTGTCTGGCCGGTGAGGAGTTCCATGTCGTCCAGAGCCGGCCGATCACGACGTTGTTCCCGGTTCCGGTCGCCGGCGACCAGGACAACCACGTCTATGTCTCCGTGGGGCATCAGCAGATGATGACCGACGCGATGAAGCCGCTGGGGTTGTCCTTCTGGCAGCTGACGACGTCGCGGCCGATGGCGGAGGCGGGCGGGCGGCTGTTCGTGGACGTGGCCCCGGTCCTGGCGACGGCGGCGGGCCGGGCGAACCTCATCGGAACGCTGGGGAAGTCCGATCCGCTCATCCGGGACGCGTTGCAGACGGTGGTGGATCGTGGCGACTTCATCCGCGCGGTGCCGGAGGAGGAGTCGGGTGTCGCGCCCGCGGCTGCTCCGCCCGCGCCGATCGAGGCCGATCCGGAGCTGGTCGCCGAGCTCGTCCGGGACGGCCGGGAGTCGGTGGCGGCGTTGCGGCGCCGCATCGAGGAGCTGTCCGGGCCGGAGCTGTTCGAGTTCATCCTGGCGGACATCGCGGAGCTGCGGCGTCTGCTGTTCGGCCCGCGGAGCTTCCAGGCGATCATGGCGGGGATGGAGGCGGCCTGGTGGCTGAACGATCATCTGGAGGAGTGGCTGGGGGAGCGGAACGCGGCCGATGTGCTGACGCAGTCCGTCCCGCACAACGTGACGTCGGAGATGGGGCTGGCGCTGCTGGACGTGGCGGACGTGATCCGTCCGCACGCGGAGGTGGTGGAATTCCTGCAGCGGGTGGCGGCGGAGGAGCGGGAGGGCGACGGTTTCCTGGAGGAGCTGGGCGAGCTGCCCGGCGGCCGGGAGGCCGCCGAGGCCGTCCGGGGCTTCCTGGAGCAGTACGGCATGCGTTGCGCGGGGGAGATCGACATCACCCGGACGCGCTGGAGTGAGCGGCCCGCCATGCTTGTTCCGGTGATTCTCGGCAATGTCCGGAATTTCGAGGCGGGTGCCGGTGCGCGGCGTTTCGAGCAGGGACGTCAGGAGGCTCTGCGCAAGGAGCGGGAGGTGCTGGCGCGCCTGCGGACCCTGCCCGACGGGGAGCGGAAGGCGGCGGAGACCGAGCGGATGATCGCCCGGGTGCGCACGTTCGCGGGCTATCGGGAGTTCCCCAAGTACGGCATGGTCTGCCGTTACCTGGCCTACAAGCAGGCGTTGTGGCGGGAGGCCGATCGGCTCGTCCGGGCGGGCGTGTTGCGGGACCGGGAGGACGTCTTCTTCCTGCGGTTCCAGGAACTGCAGGAGGTCGTGCGCACGGGCGAGGCGGACGGCGAGCTCGTCCTGCGGCGTCGGGAGGACTTCCGGTGGCACGAGACGCTGCGCCCGCCGCGCGTGCTCACGTCGGACGGCGAGGTGCTCGCCGGCCGGTACCAGCGCGAGGACGTGCCGCCGGGGGCGCTGGCCGGTCTGGCGGTGTCGGCAGGAACCGTCGAGGGAAGTGCCCGGGTGGTGCTGGACATGGCGCGGGCCGACCTGGCGGCGGGTGACATCCTGGTCACCGCCTTCACCGACCCGAGCTGGACCCCGTTGTTCGTGGGCATCGCCGGGCTGGTGACGGAGGTGGGCGGCCTGATGACACATGGAGCGGTGATCGCGCGGGAGTACGGGCTGCCGGCGGTGGTGGGGGTGGAGGGGGCCACCCGGCTGATCCGGGACGGGCAGCGGATCCGCGTTCACGGGACCGACGGGTACGTGGAGCTCCTTGACTGAGCGGCGGCGGCTCGGTCTCGTGTGCTGGGGTCGTCCCGTGTGCCGGGGTCAGAGTGCCGGCGCCGGGACGTTGAGCGGCTGCCGGGTGCCGTGGTCGGCGGGTGCGGGGTGTTCCGCGAGGTGTTCCGCGGGGGCCTGGAGGCGGGGCCGCTGTTCGGGGGCCGGGCAGTGGCCCTGGCAGTAGCCGTTGACGACGACGAGGCGTCCGCGGGCGGCCGTGTAGTCGCTGGGCTGCCGGCCGGGGAGGACTCCCTTGCAGGTGGGGCAGCAGATGGGCTGGTCGGCTGTCATCAGGGCCTTCCGACGTCGGGGATGTCGTGGGCGCGGGTGCTCCGGGCCGACGGCGGCTCCGGAGCACCGGGTCGGCGGGAGGTGCCGTGGTGGTCTGTGCTCAGGCCACCAGGGGGCTCTTCACCGTGCGCCTTCTGCAGTATGGCGACCGTGCGCGGGGGAGGGACGGGCGGGGTGGCCTGGCGGGCTGAGGATCGTTCCTCGCGGGGTTGTTTCCTTCCTCCCGCTTGGCAGCGGCTTCGCCCGCGGGTGGCGTTCCGGCGTGGCCGGCGCCTCGGGTGAGCTTCGACAGGTCAGAGCTTGATGAGGACTTTGAGGCTTTTGCGGTCGGCCATGTCCCGCTAGCTGGCCGGGACGCCGGCCAGGCGCAGGTTGTGGCGGAACAGGCTGCCCATGCCGATCGGCGCGTCGTCGTACTGCGGGACGCCGACGCGGCTGATGACGCCGCCCGGCCGGACGACCCCGAGTGCCTGCCGGAAGGCGGGCATGGTGCCGACGGCCTCCAGGACGGCGTGGGTGCCGTCGCCGCCGGTGAGGTCGCGTACCTGCTCGATGCCCTCCGCGCCGCGGGCGGCCACGACGTCGGTGCGGGCCGGGTGACGTCCCATCGGGATGAGCTGCTCGGCGCCCAGGCGCCGTGCCGACAGCATCGGCCGGCCCCGATACGATCCGCCGTGTGAGCGCGGGCCGAACTCTCCAGGAGCGGGTCACCGTTGTGCGGGGTGAGCTGCCGTGCCCGGGGGGCCGGGTGGGGCGGGTGGCGGCGTACGAGTTCGACATCCCGGAGGGCAGGTACGTGCGTCCCGGCGCGCAACTCCACCAGCCCGTGGTGTTCGGGCCGGAGCGCGCCGGCTGGTGGTACATCGACCTGGTCGGGATCCGGGAGAGCGGTGACACGGTCCGGGTGGCCGACCACTACGTGGACTTCGTCGTCGGCCCGCCCGGGCTTCCGTACCGGGTGCTGGATCTGCACGAGCTGGGGGAGGCGCTGACGTCCGGGAGGCTCACCGCGCGGCAGGTCGCGGACGTGCTGGCCGCCGCCCAGGCGTTCGCCGACAAGCACCTCCAAGGCGAGGGGCATCACGGGCCGCACTGGCCGGACTTCCCGCCGGCCGCGCTGTCGGCCGTGCGCGAGGTGGAGATCCCCCGCCTCTGACCGGCGAAGGGCGGTTCACCTGGCGGCGGGCCGCTTGGTCTTCGTTCCGACGCCGCCGAACAGGGCCAGGCCGCTGACGATCACCCGCGGCGCCCCCTGCCTCCTGTTGACGGCGCTCCGGTCGAACGCGCCGAACAGCCCGAGGCCCTTGACCTCCACCTCGACGTCGTCGGGGACGACGACCTCGGTGTACCCCCACAGGGCGAAGGCGCGCACCCGGATCTCCCGGCCGGCGAAGCGGGCGTCGCGCAGGTCGATCTCGCCGCCGCCGAAGACCGACAGGGAGGTGAACACGCGCGGGGCGATCCAGCGGCCCTTGCGGCTGAACCAGCCGAACACGCTGAAGGCGAAGCGCGAGTGGGGCTCGTCCCGGACCACAAGTGAGTCCGTCCGGGCCGGTTCGGGGAGGTCGTGGCCCGCGTGCGCGAGCTCGCCCTGGGTGCGGGCCGTGTAGATCTCGCCGAGCCGCTGGTCCAGTTCGGCCAGCTCGATCCGGCCCGCGGCGGCGGCCTCCTGGAGTCGCCGGGCCGCCTGCTCGCGGTCCTCGTCGGAGGGGCGTACCGGCCGGGCGGGGATGAGGTCGGGGTGCTCGGGCATGGGCGGTCCTGTCCGTGTGGTCGAAGTGACGGGACCATCCTATTCTCCAAGTGGAGAACAAGTCAGCCGGACGGCTCCAGCCCGGACTCCTCCACCATGTGGGCGCCCATCATCCGGGCGAGCTGGACGCGGAACTCCGCCTCGCGGGCCGGGTCGTCGGGATCGTGGCCCAGGCCCGCCAGCCACGACCGGCCGCCGATCGCGAACCCGTACGCGGCCGACAGTCCCACCAGGACGACCGCCTCGATGCGTGACCGGCTGGGCGCGGGCCGTCCGGCGAGCGCGGCGCGGATCCCGGCCTCCATCGTGTCGATCAGCTCCACCAGCTCCGGCCGCGCGGCGCCCCGGTAGTCGGCGTGCATCTCGGTCCAGACGAAAAGGCGCAGATAACGTTCGTCGGCCAGGGTGTCGAAGAGCACGTCCATCATTCCCGCCGCGGTGGGCACGCCGTCCTCGGCCTGGATGCGCTCGCGTACGCGGGCCTCGATCCGGTCGTTCTCGGCCCGCAGCACCTCCCGGACCAGGACGGCGTACGTGCCGAAATAGTGGGAGACGAGCCCGTGGGCGACCCCGGCGGCCTCGGCGATCTGCCGCAGGCTGACGTTGTCCGGACCTCGTTCCCTGATCAGCTCGGCCGCGGCGGCCAGCAGCTCGGCACGTGATTCCGCAGGGCTGCGCCTGCGTCTGGGTGGCATGACCGGCAGTGTATGGTCCGCCGGTCCATAGGGGCCGGTTCGCGGGTGCCGGTCCGCGCGTGCCGGGTGAGCTGCGGGGATACCGGCGCGGCGGGACGCATCCGATATGTTCTTGTTTGTCAGGTCTTTGCGGTGTCTTGGGGGAGTTGTCGGTGCGCGCACTACCGCTGATCGTGGCTCTCGTGCTGAGCCTGGCCGGCTGCGGCGCGATCCCGGGACTGCCCTATCGCCCCGCCGACCCGCCGACGCCGAGCCGGGCCGCCTCGTCCGCCACCTCGCCGTCTCAGTCTCAGTCTCCGTCTCAGTCGTCGGACGCCACGCCGTCCGCGAGCGCCACCCCCGCTCCCTCGGCGACCGCGCCGGCCCTGACCGTCGCCCAGGCCCGGACGGCCATGCGCACGTGGGTGGCCGCGTACAACGCGGCGATCAAGAAGCGCAAGTGGTGGCGGTCGAACGCCCGGCTCGACGCGCTGTTCGTCGAAGGCGCCCTGTACGAGGGCGTCCTGGAACGCAGTCGTGAAGGCTTCGGATGGAAGCCGGCGCACAAACCGATCAACCCGACCGGCACCCCGACGATCTATGTGCCCCGGCCGGAGCGGCAGCCACCGGCCGGGGACTGGTTCATCGCGAAGGCGACCTACCGGGACACCAAGGGCCACAGCCGCCCGCACGTGCTGGCGTTCCTGCGCTCTCCCGGGCAGTCCTTCCGGCTGGCCGTCGCGACCCCGCTGCACTGGGGACAGCAGATGCCCAAGCCGCTGCTGGACGCCGACGGCTACATCACGGATATGGACGACGCGATGGCGGCCGCCGTGGCCGAGGAGTACCGCAACTTCTGGAACGGGGACAGGAACAAGGAGGGCGACTCCGGCTACCGCCTGGCCAGGGACAGCTACAGCCGCAAGGCGTTCCCCCGGGTCAACAAGGGGATGTACGTCGGTTTCGCCGGCCGCGGCTCCGTCTTCGGCTTCCGTACGGCGAGTGGCGGCATGTTCTTCCTGTTCGCCCTGCTCAACGACGCCAAGAGCGTCAACAACGTGCTGAGCGAGGCGGTGCTGGTGCCCAAGGGCAGCAAGGCCGTCCAGGAACTCGGCGGAAGCTGGTTCTCCTAGGGACGCTCCTGTCCGGCGGGCGAGGCCAGGCAGGGGGCGACGCGGCCCGGCGCCGATGACCGCGCCCCGGTACGGCGGCCGAGCTCGGGCAGCAGGGACACCACTCCGAGCACGGCCGGCCCGGCGCCCAGCCAGAGGGGAGCGCGCAGCCCGAAGCCGTCGATGACCAGCCCGCCGACCGACGAGCCGGGCACGCTCAGGTGGGCGAGCAGCGCGAACCCGGCCAGGAAGATCGTGTTGAGGACCAGCCCGGACAGCAGGACGCGGACGGTGTGCCGGTCGGCCAGGCGTCCGACGACGTGGTTGCCGACCACGGTGGCCGCGCCGTACGCGACCAGCAACAGCGGGACGGCTCCGGAGGGGAACCCGGCGAGCTCATCCAGGGCGCGGTCCTCGTCGAACGATCTCGGCCTCGCCATACGGGCGCGCTACCGGTTTTGCGTCGATTGGTGCAATGCGTTGGGCGCGCCGGACGTGGTTCCGCGGGTGAAGGCCGCCCGGTAGGCGGTGGGCGTGAGGCCGGTGCGGTGGGAGATGTGCTGGCGCAGCGAGTCCGTGGTGACCAGGCCGCTGAGCTGGGCCACCTGGCCCATGGGCAGGTCCGTGCTCTCCAGCAGTTCCCTGGCCTGCTCCACCCGCTGATGGAGCAGCCATTGCAGCGGGCTGTGGCCGGTCTCGGCGTGGAAGCGGCGGGTCAGCGTGCGCACGCTGGTGCGGGCGTGGGCGGCCAGGTCGGCGCGGGTGAGGGGCTCGTGCAGCCGCTCCAGCGCCCATGCCCGGGTGGCGGCGAGGGAGAGCCCGGTCTCGGGCGGCAGCGGGGATGCGATGAACTGGGCCTGCCCGCCAGGACGCACCGGCGCGGCCACGACCAGCCGGGCCACGGCGTTGGCCGCGGCGGCGCCGTAGTCGCCGCGCACCATGTGCAGGCACAGGTCGATGCCGGCGGACAGGCCGGCGGAGGTCCAGATGTTGCCGTCCTCGACGTAGAGCACGTCAGGACGCAGGTCGACGGACGGGAAGCGGCGGCGGAACTCCTCCGACCTGGCCCAGTACGTGGTGGCGCTGCGGCCCGCCAGCAACCCCGCCCGCGCCAGGACGAATGCCCCGGTGCAGATCGAGGCGACGCGCCTGCCGGTCTCCGCCGCGCGGCGCAGGGCCCGCAGGACCCGGGGGTCGACGTCGTCGCGGGCGCCCGTCCCGGTGACGATGACGGTGTCGGCGTCCTCGACGATCTCCAGCCCGTGCGTGACGGTGACGTGGAGGCTGCCGCCGGTGGCGACGGGGCCGGGGTCGGGGTCGGATCCGGACGTCGTAGCCGGGTCGGCCGTCCACGGTCATCTCGCCGAGCACCAGCTCCGGAATGGACAGGTCGAACGTCGTGGCCGGCGGGACGGCGATGACGGCCACCCGGTGCATGGCCCGAACCTCCAGATACTTGGCATTCGGGCCACTATCGTACTGATCGCCGTCGGTACAGGGTGGACAACCGGTGTCACTGTCCCCTGTCCTTGGAGAAGATCGTGTCTTTTCATGTCGTCGTCGGCGCCGGAGCCACCGGATCGGCCACCGCCCGGTTGCTGGCCGAATCCGGGCAGCAGGTCCGCCTGGTCACCCGGAGTGGCAGTGGCCCGGTCCATCCCCGGATCGAACGCGTGCCCGCCGACGCCGGCGACGCCGACCGGCTGGCGGAGCTGGCCGAGGGAGCAGCCGTCCTGTTCAACTGCGCGATGCCGCCCTACGACCGCTGGCCGGCCGAGTGGCCGCCGCTGGCCGCCGCGTTGCTGGCCGCCGCCGGGCGCAGCGGCGCCGATTACGTCATGCTGGGCAACACCTACGGGTACGGGCCGGTCGAGGGGCCCGTCGCCGACGGGGCGCCGATGGCGCCGACCAGCCGCAAGGGGCAGGTCCGGGCGCGGATGTGGCAGGACGCCCTGGCCGCCCACCAGGCGGGCCGGGTGCGGGTGACCGAGGTCAGGGCCGCCGACTTCCTCGGCGCCGGCGCGTACTCGCCGTTCACGCTCATGGTCGGGGCGCAGGTGCTGGCCGGCGCGCCGGTCTCCTATCCCGGTGATCTGGACGCGCCGCACAGCTGGTCCTACACCGGCGACACGGCCCGCACGCTCGTCGCCGCCGCGGGGAACGAGGCGTCCTGGGGACGGGCCTGGCACGTACCCTCCACCAGCGAGCTCCCGGTGCGCGGGCTCGCCCTGCGCCTGGCCGGAGCCGCCCAGGCGCCCGCGCCACGGCTGGGACGCATGTCCCTGCGCGAGCTGGCGGAGATCGGGCGCACCGACTCGATCATGGCCGAGTTCCCCGAGATGTTGTACCTGTACGACCGGCCCAACGTGCTCGACGCGTCCTCGACGGTCGAGATCCTCGGCGTCGTGGCGACACCGGTGGACGACGTCCTGACGGAGATGGCCGCCGCGGCGAGGAGCGTGCAGACCGCCCGCTGACCCGGCCCGCGAACCGCGCGGTCAGCGGGGGAGTTCCTCCAGTGCGACGGTGGCGAAGCCGTGGTCCTGCTCGGGGGCGCCGCCGCCGAGGCCGATCGCGCCGATCAGGCGGCCGTCGCGGTGGATCGGCAGGCCGCCGCCGATGAACAGCAGCGGCCGGTCGAGCGCGGTCGGCAGGGAGTGGAACGGGCCGTCGGGCTTGACCAGGTCGACCAGGTCGGCGGTCGGGGCGTTCAGCTGGAGGGCGGTGTAGGCCTTGCGGGTGCTGGTCTCGCCGGAGATCAGCACGGCGCGGTCGTCGCGGCGGAAGGCCAGCAGGTGACCACCGGCGTCGAGGACGGTGACGCTGACCGCGACCCCGGCCGTCTCGGCGGCGGCGCGGGCGGCCGAGATCAGGACCTCGGCGTCGGCGGTGGTCAGCGGGGTGAGGGTGGTGGCGTTCATGATGATTCTCCTGAGGTGAGACGGACGCGCAGTCAGGCGGTCAGTCGTGGACGAGGGCGGGAACCGGGACGGCGGCGCCGGCCGGTTCACGCGCGGGCGCGCGGCGCTCCAGGGCGGCGGACCAGAACGCCAGGGCGAGGGCCGCGGCGGCGAGCAGGGCGCCGACCCAGTTCGGCGCGGTGTAGCCCAGGCCCGCGGCGATGACGAGGCCGCCCAGCCAGGCCGCGAGCGCGTTGCCGAGGTTGAACGCGCCGATGTTGACCGCGGAGGCCAGCGTCGGCGCGCCGTGCGCCTGGTCGAGGACGCGCTTCTGCAGCGGCGGCACGGTGGCGAAGCCCAGCGCCCCGACCAGGAAGATGCTCGCCGCGGCGGCGACCTTGTCGTGCGCGGTCAGGGTGAACAGCGCCAGCACGACCGCGAGGCCGCCGAGGGTGGTGTAGAGCAGCGGCATCAGGGCGCGGTCGGCGAACCGGCCGCCGAGCAGGTTGCCGAGGAACATGCCGGCGCCGAACAGCACGAGCAGCCAGGTGACGGCGTCGGCGGAGTAGCCGGCCACCTGCGTCATCATCGGCGCCACGTAGGTGATCGCGGCGAAGACGCCGCCGAAGCCGAGCACGGTCATCGCCATCGCGAGCAGCACCTGCGGGTTGCGGAACGCCGTCAGCTCCGGGCGCAGGCGGGTGCCTTCGGGCCGGGGCATGGCGGGCACGAGCACGGCGATGCCGAGCAGGCCGACCAGGCCCAGCCCCGCGACGATCGCGAAGGTGGTGCGCCAGCCCACCGCCTGTCCGATGAAGGTGCCCAGCGGCACGCCCACGACGTTCGCGACGGTCAGGCCGGTGAACATGGTGGCGATGGCGCCGGCCTTCTTGTGCGGGGCGACCAGGCCGGCGGCGGCCACCGAGCCGATGCCGAAGAACGCGCCGTGGGCCATCGAGGCCACGATCCGGCCGCCGAGCATCACGCCGAACCCGGGCGCCAGCGCGGACAGCAGGTTGCCGATCACGAACAGGCCCATCAGCACGAGCAGCATCGTCTTGCGGCTGATCCTGGTGCCGAGCGCCGTCATCAGCGGCGCGCCGATGACCACGCCGATCGCGTAGCCGGTGACCAGCAGGCCGGCGGTGGGGATGGAGACACCGTAGTCGCCGGCGATCTCGGGCAGCAGGCCCATGATCACGAACTCGGTGGTGCCGATCCCGAAGGCCCCGATGGCCAGGGCGAGGAGTGCGAGAGGCATCGCGCGACCCTTCTTACTATTGCTACTGCTTCTTGCAGGCTTCAACAATAGTTGCACACGCGCTATAAGGGCAAACGCTGGCATTCGGCTTGGGCGCGTTGATCTCGCGGGGGTCGCGGCGCCTGGGGTGCCGCCTGTCGGGGCCCCGGGCGTCTCGGTCCGGGGTCACCCGACCCGCCACGCCCGGAGAAGGGGTGACGGAGGCTGGGCTGCCTCGCGAGTCAGAGTCTTTCCGGGGAAGGTCGACCGAGCGGCCGTCGGGCGCGGCCGGGGCGATGTGTCAGCTGAGGATCCGTTCGGGATGGCTGCGGATGATCTCTGGCGCGGCCGTTCCCTGCGGGCCGGGTGGGTGGTCGACGGCGAGGGTTTCCGTCCGGCCGCGGATCTCCACGCCCCGGCCCATGCCGGGTTTGATTGCATCGGGGTCGTCGGGCGTCATGTCGTCCATGACGAGGCTCACTCGCGGGTTGGTCTGGATGTTGCGCCGGCGCTGCGTGCGGGCCACCCATGGTCCACCCGGATCGATGGTTGCGTCCCGGTTCAGGCGGAAGCTCGGCGGGCGCACGTGTGGTGTGCCGTCCGGGCCCAGGGTGGCCGGCCGTCCCGTGGGCTGCCGGTCGAGCATGGGCCTGGGCATCGGCCTGTGCTTCCAGGTCATGCTGATCGCTGTCCAGGCGTCCGCGCCCACGGGCACCATGGGCGCCGCCAGCGCCTCCTACACATTCTTCCGGCAACTCGGCGGCACCGCCGGAACCGCGATCTACCTGTCGCTCCTGTTCGCTCTCACCGAGGACCGCATCACCGCCGCCTTTCGCCGGACAGAAAACACCCCGGCGTTCCAATCAGCCCTGCACGACCCCGCGGTGACCGCAGATCCCAGTGCACAGCATCAGATCACCGGCCTGCACGATGGATCCGGCGTCGACCTCAACAACACCTCCTACCTCGACCATCTCGACACCCGCCTGGCCCGGCCCGTGCTGGACGGCATGGCCGGCGCGATGGACACCGTCTTCGTCGTGGTCGGCTGCGTCATGGCCAGCCGCCGACCCCTGGCGCCACCCTGGCCGAGATGACGGCGCACCGCTTCCACCTCGGCGCACCGGCACCTCTGCGACCAGGGCCATGTCGCTGGTTGGCGGCTGGGGCCACCTCCGGGAGAAGGACGCCGTCGAGGCGTTCCGGCGAGGGGGCGGCGACGTCGTCCCCCAACCACGTAACGCCGCGCGCGGCGACATCGACGGCGACGAGGCCGTCATCCTGGGCAGCGTCGTGTCGGAACTGCGACCGGCCGCCCGGCGAGCGCCGGGCGGCCGGTCCCGGGCCGCGCCGAGATGACGGGAACTCCGGCCGTGGGTGGATTCTGAGCGCTCTGACGTGCTGCAACGTCGAGGGGGTTCGAGGTCCGCCGTACGACTCGGGGCCTCGAACAGCTGCCGGCCTCCGCTCAGTGCTTCCGCTCAGCTCTTCCGCTCACCCAGGACGCAGAACTCGTTGCCCTCCGGGTCGAGGAGGGTCACCCAGTGCTGCTCGTCCTGCACGGCGTCGACGCGCCGGGCGCCGAGGGAGAGCAGCCGGGCGACCTCGGCCTCCTGGTCGTCGGGGCGGAAGTCGGGGTGGAGCCGGTTCTTCGACGTCTTGCCCTCGGGGACAGGCACGAAGAGCAGCCCCGGCATCCGGTCCGGCTCAGGCCGGATCTCGATGATTTCCTCAGTTTCGTCGACCACGACCCAGCCGAGAGCCTCGACCCACCAGCGCCCGAGAGCGACAGGGTCGGCGGCGTCGACGATGATCTGTTCCCATTCCAGTGCCATGGGCTTGAGCATAGACAGGACCGGCGGCCCGGCCTCGGAGGGGGCGAGTGGCGGGTTGTCGGAGTTCACCGACGAGGTCGCGATGATCGCCGAGCCGGGCCGCATGTGCGGCACGGCGGCCTTGGCCAGGTGGAAGAACGCGGACGGATCGGTCGCCAGGGTGTGGTCCCAGCCCTCGTCCGGGATCTCCTCCAGCGACCCGCGGGTCATCTGGTACGCGGCGTTGCTGCCGCCCGTGGCGATCGTCGCCTTGCCGGTCAGGCGTCCCGAGCCCCGATGGCTCCGCTCACCGTGATCGGGCGTCGGATTCATCTTGCCCGTGCTGCCGGGAGGCTGCTGTTGCTGCGCGGGCTGTGTCATGACGTCTCCAGGGGACGGCTATGAAATTCGCTCCTGCTCGGCAAGCCGCGCCACCTGCTACGGCTCTCAGAATGCCTACCCCTGCCGCGCGCGGGAACGGCGCTGTTGATGCTCGCTTGGGCGTGTTCACACCCGTTTGCGGCCCGGTTTCCGTCCGCATGATGTAGATCACGCCGATACCCGGCGTCGTCACGAGTCTGGCCGGGCCGGGGTTTGTCGTTCGCCGGGAGAGCGACGGGGGCTTGCGAGAGCGCGTCCAAGGGCTCGTTGCCCGTCCCGATGATCGAGGCCATGACTGCGGACCTGAGGACGGTGGCCCTGGTGACTGGGGGGCCTGGTGTTGGGGCGGTACGGCCGTCCGGGGTTCAGGATCCGGGCGGCCGTGCTCCGCGTGGACGGATCGGGTCCGTTCGGGTCAGCCGCAGTTGCCCCACGTGGAGCGTCCGCCGATGGCGCGGGCGCCGCTGGGGGCCTCGATGACGGCCGAGTACTTCACGCAGGCGCCCTTGGCGCTGGCGTAGACCGGGCCGCCGTAGTACTTGACGGTCTCACTCACGCCGTAGCTGCTACCGCCCTGGACGGTGAGCGTGACGTTGGTCCAGGTGCTGGTGCCGACGTAGTTGCTCTTGACGACCGTCACGCAGTTCTTGCCGGTGCTGCTGTTGTAGGTGAGGTACACCGTTCCCCAGACCTTGGTGTAGTTGTGCATCTCGCTCTGGTGAACGACCTTGTAGCCGTCGCCGCAGTAGACGTCCGCGCTGGCGGCCGTCGGGATCGCCATGAGGGAGGTGGCGGCGACGAGGGTGAACGCGGCGGCCGTGAGGGTCTTCCTGAGCACAGGCATCCTTCAATCTGCTGGCGTTTCGGTCATGATCTAACTCCCTTTTTTTACCATATGTTCGAATGTCTCAAGATCCATAAGCGGCGGTGGAGGGGCAGAACTCGGCGGCCAGGGCGTCGTTGAAGACGCTCAGGGGCGCCCAGTCGCCGTTGACCTGCGTGGTGAGGCGGTGCTTGCCGTCGCGCGTGCCCATGCTGTAGCTCCACGATCCGTACGTGGCGCCGCCGTTGCCCCACACGCTGGTGCCGCAGGGCAGCTTCTGTTCGAAAACGCCCAGGCCGTACCGGGTGTCGGGGATCCAGCCCGCCCCCTCGGTGGAGACGGTCGTGAGCATCTCGCGCAACTGCGCGCCCGGCAGGACGCGCCCGCCGAACAGGGCGGCGAAGAACCGGTTGAGGTCGGTGGTGGTGGAGATGAGGCCGCCGGCGGCCCAGGCGAAGGACTGGTTCATCCGGGTGGCGTCGTGGACGGTCGGCTGGGGGTCGCGGGAGAACAGGATGGAGTAGTGCACGGGGTGCGGGCCCCGGATCCCGGGGTCGGCGCCGGGCAGGGAGGTGCCGTTCAGCCGCAGGGGGCGGATGACGGTCCGGTTGAGTTCCTGCTCGAACGTCCGGCCCGTCGCCTTCTCGACGATCATCGCGGCCAGGATGTAGTTGGTGTTGGAGTACTTGAAACGCCGGCCCGGCTCGCCGGTGGGCGGGTGGGCCAGGGCGATCTTCACCAGCTGCTCGGGGGTGTAGGTGTCGAAGCGGTGCTTGAACCACTCGGCGCCGCCGCCCGTGCCGAAGAACTTCTCGTCGTCGGTGTAGGCGAAGATGCCGCTGGTCTGGTTGAGCAGCTGCCGGATGGTGATCTCGCCCGGCTCGTAGGCGCTGCCGTCGAACAGGCCGGGCAGGTGCCTGTCCAGGGTGTCGTCGAGGCTCAGCTTCCCCTCGGCCGCGAGCTTGAGCACCACGGTGGCGGTGAACGCCTTGGAGGCGCTGCCGATGCGGAACCGCTCGTTCTGCCGGCGCTCGCGTCCGGTCCCGGTGTCGGACACGCCCGCCGAGCCGAACCAGGAGCGGCGGCCGTCGCGGACGTCGGCGACCATGCCGGGGGCGAGCCTGGCGGCCACCGTCCGGTCGAGCACCTGCTGCACCCCGGCATGCCCGGGAGCGGGGGACGCGGCGGCGGGCAGGGCCGTGGCGGCCAGGGTCGCGGCGGTGAGCACCGCCGCTTTTGCGGACTGGGATGCGGTCACGTCGGTTCCTTGTCTAGGGGTGGGCGGCGCGATTCCTGACGTTCGCGACAATGGAAAAGCTAACTTGCATTCGCTAAATCGTCAACGAAAAACTGCCTGTTCATTAGGTATTCAGTGGTAATTGCAATGGCATGATGATGAACGCAAGTCGGTTGAGTTGCAATGAGATGGCGGCGAATGCAAGACTGCAGCCGTCCGTTGCGCGTACGACCAGGAAGGCGCCGCCGATGCCCGGAGGCAGGCTGACCCACCAGGACCGCCGGCAGATCGCCGAGGGGCTGGCCGAAGGGCTGACCCAGACCGAGATCGCCGCCCGCCTCAACCGGCCGCTGTCCACCGTCACGCGCGAGGTGGCCCGCAACGGCGGCCCCGACGGCTACCAGGCCGACCAGGCGCACCAGGCCACCCGCGACCGGGCCCGCAGGCGTCCGGCGGCCTCCGGGACGCGCGACCGCAAGGCGGTCACCGATCTGGAGGAGGAGTTCACCACGGTGATGATCGGCACCGGGTTGTCGCGGATGACCGCCCGCGTCCTGGCCAGCCTCTACCTCACCGACAGCGGCAGCCTCACCGCGGCCGAGCTCACCCGCAGGCTCCAGGTCAGCCCCGCCTCGGTCTCCAAGGCGATCGGCGAGCTCGAACGGCAGGAGCTGATCCGGCGCGAACGCGACCCGCGCCGGCGGCGCGACCGTTACGTCATCGACGCCGACGCCTGGTTCCGCGGCTGGACGGCCAGCGCCCGCCAGAACGCGCTGCTGGCCGACGTCGCCCGCCAAGGCGCGGCGATGCTCGGAGCCGCCTCGCCCGCCGCGACCCGGCTGCAGGACATCGGCGACTTCTTCGACCACGTCGGCCACGCCATGCTGCGGGCGGCCGAGGAGTGGCGGCAGGCGTACGCCGCCAAGCAGGCGTCCGGCCGGGGCTGAGCGGCGGCCGCGCCGGGGTGACGGCGGTGCCGGTGTCCGTGGCCGGGATCCGCCGACGTTCGCGCCGGGGTGACGGCGGTGCCGGTGTCCGTGGACAGGATCCGCTGACGTCCGCGCCGGGCTCGACCCCGCGTTCGCGGCTGCGCTGATCGAGCCGGCCCGGCCGGGTCGCGCGGACGCCCGCCCGGAAGCGGCTCCTGGCGCCGAGCAGCGTGCTGACTTCACCGACCACCCGCGTGACCGTCCGGGTGGACGCTCCCAGCGTGCGGCGATCGCCGAGTCCTCGGCGCCGACGGCCGGGTGCAGGGCGAGGATCTCGGGCCCGGCCTGTTCGCTCCCTTCCGCGATGCGCCGGGCCGGCCGGGTCGCCATCTCGTCCCGCCCGAAGAACTCGACGTCGCGGTGGTGACTCCCATGGCCGCCGCCGCGTCGGTGAGGGGCTCGGTGCGCTCCAGCATGCGGTGGGGGCGGCACGGATCAGGCGTGCGGGCTGCGAAGCGCGAGCACGGCAGGGGCCCGTCTCGTTCCTGCGCGCGCCAGGCTCGCCTCCCTCGACGGGAGCGCGAGCCTGGCCTGGCTCGAAGTCCGCGACCTCAGGGTCCTACGTCGCGCGGCCCGGGGCGGGCATCGCCGCGGCTGCCGCTCTTCCGGCCGGGTCAGTTCTTGCGGATGCGCCAGTCCTGCTCAGGGGCGTTGCCCCCGTAGCAGCGCCACTGAATGGCGATGGCTCCCTTGGCCTTGCTGCCCTCGCCGATCGCCAGGCATCGGCCGGAGGCCAGATTCCTGATTCGCGCGGCCTTCGTCCGCCAGACCTGCTCCGGCGCCTTGCCCCGGTAACACGGCCACTGAATGGCCCGCTTGCCTTCCCTGGTGGTTCCATGGGCGATCGCCATGCATTGCCCGGACACCGCGTTCCGGAAATTCACGCCGCCCTCGGAATCCTTGACGACGTACCAGCGCTGGCGCCTGGAACCGTCGCAGGGCCACTGGATGATCGGGGCGCCGTTCTTCCTCACTTCGGTCGCGGCCACGGTGAGACACTGGCCGGACGCGCCGTTGACGAGCTTCACCCCCTTCACGGACGCGGCGTGAGCGGGAGAGGGAAGCAGAACGGCTCCCGCGACGACGGTTAGCGCTAACGCGCGAAGACGAGACATGTCATCCTCCATCTTCTTGATCAAGAATGAGGGAGACAGTCTAGTGTGATCATCCTGAGCCTGCCGAGCGATTATTCGCGTCCCGACCAGGGCGCCGAAGCCGCGCTTCGCCACCGAGCAGGAGGACAGGAACCAGCGCGGCGGCGTCTTCGCCGGGCCGGTCAGGACGTCTCTTGCCGGGCCTGGTTCGCCTTCGTGTTGGACTGCCGCATCAGCAGATCGGTCGCCAGTTCCACCTCCACCTCGACCCGCCGCAACGCCCGCAGCGCGTCGCCCAGGTCGGTGAGGTCTTCGCCCAGGGCCGCGGCGGCGTCCCGTACGGGGCGGAGAACGTCGGGGATGCTCTGGCGGTGCTCGTCCATGATGTGACGGTATGACACCGGTGGCCGGGTCGTCACCAGCGACCTCGGCCCCGGTCGTCAGCGCATCGCGCTCAGGGCACGTTCGATCTTCTCGCTTGGATAGGGCGTCGTCCTGCTGGTGCCCCACAGGTGCCAGTGGAAGTCGTTCACGGCCGCCGCCACGGGAGCGTACCGGCGGATCATCGCGGCCACGGCCGGGGGCGCGCCGGCGGGGTCCGCGCCCTCGGCGCACGCGCGGATGTACGCGTTGCGCTCCTCGACGGCGCCGCTCGGCGACCGCACCCCGCAGACGTCGGTGACCAGCCAGTTGACCAGCCGCGCCAGCGCGTACGCGGTGTCGTGGGTGCGGTTGCGCTCCAGGAACTCGATCTCCGGTTTGGCCAGGTCGAACCGGGAGGAGGTCGCCAGCCCCAGGTCGGCGAGGTAGAGGCGTTCGCCGTCGGTCAGGATGTTGCCGAAGTGGCCGTCGAAGTGCATCAGGTGCCGGCCGTTCATGAACGCCACGTCGCGCGGCAGGCACGACTCCAGCATGGCGGCCGCCGCCGTCGCCGCCTCCTGGCCGGCGGCGACCTGCGCGGCGAGCCAGTGGTTCAGGTCGTGGGGGATGAACTCCTGGAACAGCACGATGCCGGCCGAGGCGCGGGCGAGGGCGTGCAGGCGCTCCCGTACCGCGGGCGACCCGTCCCAGTACTCCACGGCCGCCTCGACGTCGGCGTGCTCGGCGGTCGGCGGCGGCGCGCCCGGCAGCACCCGCCAGTGGTACAGCAGCGGGAAGGCGGCGCTGTGCCCGGCCAGCACCCAGCCGGTCGTCATGGCGGCGGCGGCGAGCTCCCGCCACGCGCCGAAGCCGGGCGTGCCGATGGCGGCGACCCCGTACTGGCAGAACGGCGGCAGCCCGAACAGGTTCGCGGTGGACATCACGTTGGCCGGCCGGCGTTCCAGGTCGGTCAGCGGGATGCGCTTGGCGAAGACCGGCACGCCCTCGACGTCCAGCAGCACCGACGTGCCGCCGATGCCCGCGCCCAGAACCCGCGCCTGCTCCAGAGCCTGGCCGAGCTGCCGGTCGCTGTGCAACGCCAGCGCGCTCGCGACGTCGCCGTATCTTCGGGCCCGCTCGCCCCGGGACATGTCCATGCGCGTGTCTGGCAGTTCCACCGCCGGGCCCCCTTGATCGACTTCGTGGGGCAGACCCTACCCGGCGGAGGACGGCCGCGCGGTGCCGGATCCGGGGCGTCGCTCCCGGTGCCTGGCCAGCAGCTGCCCGCCGACGTCGACATAACCGGCGAACAACCCGATCACGTCCTGCAGCCGTTCCTGCGCGGGCCCGGCGTTCACCAGGGCCTCGCCCTCGCGCAGGGCGGCGATCAGGGTCCTGGCCCGTGTCTGGCTGGCCTCCAGCAGCGACTCGATCCCCCCGGTGGCCTCCACCAGGAGCCGCCGGCTGCCGGGCTGCGGGATCACCTTGGCCAGCCCCCAGGAGTCGAGCTGCCGTACCGCGGTGCTCACCGCCCCCTTGCTCAGCTCCAGCTCGGCGGCGATGGTGTCGAGCGAGATCGGCTCCTCGGTGAGGAGCAGCAGCCCGTAGACGCGCCCGGTCGCGTGCGGCAGGTTCCATGAGGCCAGCAGGTCGCCCACCGAGGTGACGAAGGTGTGCCGCGCGCTCATCGCCGCGCCCGCCCCGGCGCCGGGAGCGCGCACAGGAACGCGTCGATCGCCTCGTTGACCGCCTGCGGGTCGTCCTGGTTGGCGATGTGGCCCGCTCCGGGGACGACGACCTCCTCGACGCCTTCGGCGCGGGCCCAGCCGGGCATGGCCGAGGCGATGTCGCCGGTGGTGTCCCGCTCGCCGCGGATCAGGCACAGGGGGACCGGCGTGCGGTAGCCGGGGTCGGGGGAGAGGAACTCGACGGTGGCCCGCCACACCTGCACGAACTCCTTCTTCGGCACCTGGCCGAAGGCCCGCCGGGCGTCGTCCCTGGCGGCCCGGGTGGTCGCGGAGGCGTCGGCCATCAGCCGCGGAAGCCTTCTGGCGGGGATCATCGTCAGCATCGGCGCGGCCGCCCTCAGCAGCAGGCGGTCCCGCCAGGACAACGGCGCCGTGTTCGGCGTGGCGCCGATGACGACCAGGGCGCGGGCGAGGCCGGGATGCCGCCGCACGACGGCCTGGCTGAGGTTGCCGCCGAGGGATTGCCCCACGAGCACCGGCCGGTCCAGCGCCAGGTGCTCGACCAGCGCGCACAGGTCGGCGATCGCCTGCTCGGCGGTGAAGCGCCCGCCGGCCGGGCGGGAGAGGCCGTGGCCGCGCAGGTCCCAGGTGACCACGCGGTACCCCCGGGCCCGCAGGTGGCGGGCCTGGGCGTCGAACATCACGTGGTCGGCCCCGGCGCCGTGCGAGAACACCACCGGCACGCCGCCGCCCCCGCTGTCGGCGTAACGCAGGTCGCAACCCCGCAGGGAGAGGACGGACGGTAGATTCACCATATTCTGAATATAGCGAACGTCAGGCGGGGCGGGCGACGTACAGGATGCGGTCGTGGGCCTCCTCGTCGGCCGGGTCGCGCACCGAGGTGCCCACCAGACCGTGCGCGGCCACCACGCGCAGCCCGGCCAGCTCGGCGGCCCGGCGTACCGTGCGGTCGGAGTGGTGGCGCTGCACGTGCCGCATCGACAGCCGCTGCCAGCCCGTGCCGGCCCGTTCGAACAGGTCGAACTGGGTGATCACCATCTCGTCGGCCTCGATCCGCGGCGAGTGCGCGAACCAGGCCACGTACCGGTCACCGCGGTCGGCGACCACCGGGACGCCGAACGTGCGCCGGTAGTAGCCGATGGTGTTCAGGTCGAAGACCACCAGCCCGCCCGGGCCGAGCCGGTCGCGCGCCGCCGCCAGCGCCTGCCGCAGCTGGCCGGCGCTCGTCAGGTACGTCAGGGGCACGTCCACGCAGGCGACCACGTCGAAGCCGGACAGTTCCGGCGGAGGGCGCAGGAGTGATCCGACCAGGAACGGGATGCCGTCGGCGCCCGGCCGCCGCCGCGCGGCCGCCACCATCGCCGGGGACAGGTCGTAGCCGGTCACCGCGAATCCCCGCTTGCTGAAGGCCGTGCTGCTGCGGCCGGTGCCGCAACCGGCGTCCAGCAGCCGCCGCCCCCCGTTGCCGTGCCGCTCCACGGCCTCGGCGAAGCGGTCCACCAGCGCCTCGGTGTCCATCTGCGCGTTCAGCTCGTCGTAGCGGGCGGCGACGCCTTCGTAGGCCGCCAGGGTCTCCTCGACATGCGACATGCGTGCCTCCTGAACGGCCGGCGGGCCGGGTGACCGCGCCGGGCCCTCGGCCCGGCGCGGCCGCTCGGACTCGGTTACCAGATGTACCAGGCCTGCCGGTTGACCCGGCGGCCGGTGACGCGGCGCAGCAGCTTCCTCATGGGAGATCACCTCCTTCCTCGACGAACCGCTGGTGGTCAGGTCTGGCGTGGCGTGCGGCGCAGCTGGAAGGACGGCGGCGTGATGATGCCCTCGACGTGCGGCCGCCCGGCGCCGCCGCGCACCTCCAGGCGGGCGCCGTCGGTCAGGGCGGCCAGCAGGTCGGTGGCCAGCGCCTGGGCGACGCCCGCTCCGGCGCAGGTGAACGGGCCGCCGCCGAAGGGCAGGTAGGGGCCGCGCGGCTCGGGACCGTCCCAGCGGCCGGGGCGGAACGTGGTGGCCTGCGGCCAGTGCCGCTCGTCGCGGTGGAGCAGATAGGGGCAGACGGACACGCTGTCGCCCGGCTCCAGCGGCACGCCGCCGACCTGGTGGGCCCTGCGTACCGGGCGGCCGAGCAGCCAGGCCACCGGCCACAGCCGCAGCGACTCGCGGACGGCCGACTCGGGCGGCACGGCGGCCAGGTCGACGCCGTGGGCCGCCGCCGACAGCAGCGCCCAGGCCACCGCGTGGCCCACCGGCGCGATCGAGGTGCGGAAGAGCAGCAGGTACACCTGCGCCACGTGCTCGTGGGGCGTCCCGGGCGGGGTGGCGCCCAGGACGGCGTCCAGCAGGTCGCCGGGCCGCGCCTCACTCCCCGGTTCGCTCCGCCGGGCGCGGGCCTCGGCGGCGAGCGTCCGCACCACGCGGGCCCACAGGGCGCGCCGCGACAACCGCGCGAGCCGGCCGGCGGGACGGATCAGCACCTCGCGCCGCACGACGTACGCCATCAGCTCCCGCAGGGCGGGCGGGCTGTCCGGCCGCAGCAGGGCGTCGGCCAGGAACCGGTGCACGGCGGCCCGCCCGGCCGACGGCCACTCGCTGACCTCGCCCAGCTCCGCCACGACGGCGGGCAGCCGCTCGCGCCGGGCGGCCACGTGGGCGCGCAACGTCGTGCGGGCCGCCCGGCCGATCGCCACCTGCGTCGCCCGCGGCCCGAGCAGCCCGCCGCCGACGTGGAAGAACCCGGACACGTCGTCGTAGTCGCCCGCCTCGTCGTGCAGGATGCGCAGGGCCTGCACCGGGTCGGCCACGCAGAGCGACCCGTCGTCGGGCAGGCGGAACACCGGCCCGCGCGCGGCCGCCGCCCGCTCCACGAACCCCAGCGGATCGCGGCGGTAGTGCCGCGCCGCGCCGCGCGGCCACGGCCGCCCCTGTCCGGGCACGACCCGATCCGGTTTCCCGACCGTCGTCATCCCACCTGCCCCATGCCATCCGTGAATCGGGTGTACACGCAGGCGGCGCAGGTGCGCCCCCCAGGAGAACGGTGCCGCACGGCCACGACGGGCCGGGCGCCACGAAAACCAGGAACAGCGGCAGTGTATAGGCCGGGTCCCGGCACGCCGGTGGCCGAGTGATCAATGGGATCAGCGTGATCACATTGACCAATGTCACCGGCGTGCCGGGCCCGGGCGCTCTCAGGCGGCCTGGTCGCGCAGGCTGTTGATCAGGCCGGCCGCGGTGGGGGCGTCACGGCAGGACACCAGGAAGTCGGTGCCGTCGGCCAGGCGCAGGGCCAGCGCGGGCCCGGGCAGCAGCAACATGCCCGCCCCGGCGCCGTGCAGGGCTCCGTTCAGCAGCCACCGATCCGCCGGGACGTCGACCGCGTCGGCCCGGCGCACGCTGCCGACCGCGACCTCCCGGCTGATCGGGCCGAGCGCGACGGTCACCGCGCGCTCGTCGATGGCCAGCCGGTAGGAGCGCATCGGCAGCAGCACCACGGCGACGACCACGACGGCGGCCCCGGCCCAGCCCGCGGGGCCGACGGTGAGGACCAGCGCCGCCGTCATGGCCGCCCCGGTCAGCGTGAGAGCGGCCACGCCCAGGTCGACGGCCCGGATGACGCGCCGTTCCTGCCAGGAGACCTTCTCCTGGCCGCGCAGCGGCAGCCGGGGAGCGTCGGGGGCGGGGGCGCCGGTGGCCCGGCCGGCGGGGGTGCGGCGGCCGGCCAGCAGGAAGGCGGCGAACGCGCCGGCGAGCGTGGCCACGGGGACGAGCACGCCCATCACCGCCGGCGAGGGCGCAGCCGCCTGGGCCGCGGTGGGGGCGTCGAGTGCCGCGTGCAGGATGACCAGCAGGGACGTGGCCGGCGCGACGGCGATCGTGACGACCGCGACCAGGATCGCCGTCCGGATCGCATGGGCGCGCGAGGCCGGCGCGCGACCGGCCAGGACGAACCCGGCCAGCCCGGCCAGCCAGACGGCCGCCGGGACGCCGAGCAGCAGGGTGGACAACTGCTCGACCGTGACGGTGGAGCCGTGGGCCGCGCCGCTCCGGCCGGGTAACGCGGCGGGCAGCCGCTGACGCCAGGCGAGCACGGTCAGCACGGCGCCGCCCAGAACCGTCGCGGGCAGGGCGACCGCGCCCGTCAGCCGTCGGACCTTACCGATCATGTGAATTCCTTCCCCACCAGCGACATCAGTTCGTCGCGGTTCAGGCCCGCGCGGCGGGCCACGGTGACAAGGTGCCGGACGGTCTGCACGAGCTGTGCCCGCTCGCGCGGGTTCGTCCTGGTGACGGTGGCGCCGCGGCCGGGACGCAGCTCGATCAGTCCTTCGTCGCGCAGGTCGGCGTAGGCGCGCAGCACGGTGTGCATGTTGACCTCCAGGGAGAAGGCCAGGTCGCGGCCGGAGGGCAGCCGGTCGCCGGGGGTCAGCAGCCCGTCGGCGATGCCGCGGCGGACGCATCCGGCGATCTGCTCGCTCAACGGCGTGCTGCTGCTCGGGTCGACGCGATAGAGCATGTTCTAATCCTGATAGAACAATGCGAGTTTCACGAGCCCGATCCGCCCGGCGCGCGGATCGGGGGAGAGGGCCTTCCCGGCTCAGATCCAGCCGAGCTTGGCGGCGCGGACGCCCGCCTGGAAGCGGCTGTCGGCGCCGAGCTGGGCGGTCAGCTCGGCCACGACCCTGGTCACCGTACGGTTCGAGACGCCCAGGGCACGGGCGATGGCGTCGTCCTTGGCGCCCGTGGCCAGCAGGCGCAGCACCGCCCGCTGCTGGTCGTTGAGCTCTTCGCCGTCGGCCGCCCTGGGCACGTCGCCCGGTTCGGAGGCGGTCATCCAGCAGTAGTCGAACAGCGCGGCGTAGGAGGCGACCAGCCCGCGTCCCTCGATGAGCATCGCACCCGCCATGAGGTCGCCGGGCATCACCTCGGCCACGGCCAGCTCGCGGTCCAGCATGATCAGCCGTACCGGGACGAACGGCATGGTGCGCACCTCGACCCCGCCCTCCAGCATGCCCTGGACGTGCTCGCGCATCGCCGGCTGGGCCAGCTGGCTCTGGGCGTGCATGATGCGCACCCGCACGCCGCGGGCCACCGCGCGCACGTCCTCGGCGCGGGAGTCCCGCAGCCGTTCCGGCTCCCAGGCGTGCGGCATGTGCATGCCCATGACCTCCTCGCGGGCCAGGTCCGTCGCCGCCCGCAGCTTCACCCGCAGGGCCTCCACGTTGGACCGGGGGAAGAACTCGACGCGGGCGTCCTGGGGGTCGCCGTCCAGGCGCAGGTAGTGCTCGGTGAGCTCCCTGGAGGCCGCCCGCTGCTCGGCGAGCATCCCGAGCAGCTCCTCGCCGCCGAGCAGCATGCGGTTGAGCGCCGCCATCGCGTCGACGGCGATCTCGGCGCCGGGGTTGAGCAGGCCGAGCCTGGTCAGCCGGTCGCGGGCCCGCTCAACCTCGGCGCCGCGCAGCCCCAGCCCGGCGGCCGCCGCGCCGAACGACTCCCGGTGCCGGCGCATCCGCGTGTACACCCGCCTGGCGGTGGCCTCGTCGCTCACGTCCCTCTCCTGTCCGCTTCCCGCCATGGCGGGAAGGGGAAGTCGTATCCGCTGTCGTCGCCGCTCTCCTTGCGGCAAGCTCAGAAAAGGGTACGGCGTGGTGAAACGGACCCCATACCCAACCCCTGTACGGCACTTCGGAGGACCTTATGATCACCCTTGTCCACAGCCTCGTCACCTACGGCATCCCCGAACTGAACACCGGGAGCTGCGCCACGTGCGTGGAGGCGGTGAAGCGGGAGCTGGCCCTGATCCCGGGGGTGGTGGGCGTGGACGTGAACCTGGCGGCCGGCCGGGTGAGCGTGCTCACGGAGGGCCCGGTCGAGGAGAGTTTCATCGTGGCGGCCATCGAGGACGCCGGCTGCGAGACCGACCGCCTGCCCGGCTGGCGTTCCTAGGGCGTGTTCGAGAACCCTGTCGCGTTGATCGCGCTGCACCGGGATGATCTCGGTGCAGCGCGTGGGGACTCAAGTGATGCGCGATTCGGGTGCCCCGCCTGGGGGCCGGCCGTCCCCGCTTCCGCCCGGATCGGGTGCGGGCCGCGCCTACTCGAAGTCGATCTGGGCGGTCGGGTGTGCGGCGGTGATCCGGTCGCGGACCGCCCCTGGGAACAGGTTGCCGTACAAGTTGGCCACCGCCAGATCGGGGAGCGTGTCGAAATCCGCCGGCAGGTCGTTGAGCTGATTGAACCTCAGGTCGACGATCCGCAGCCGACGAAACGTCCCGATCCCGGCGAAGTGCTCGGGCTTGAGCTTCAGGCGCTTGGTGTTCCGCTGCCACCGGCTGATCCGGAGCTCCTCCAGTCCGGGCAGCTCCATGGCGAACAGCTCCCGCAGGAAAACGTGCGACGGCAGGGGCGTGCCGGCGCGGCGGCTTTCTCCGCCGAAGCCGAGGACCCGCAGCGCGGGCAGGCGGCCGAGGTCGGGCAGCGGGTCGCGCAGCAGACCGAGGCTGTCGCCGAGGTCGAGCTCTTCGAGGCGGGTCAACCGCAGCAGGCTGTCGGGGACGGTGTCGAAGTAGTTGCCGCTCAGGTCGAGCCGGCGCAGGTTCGGGAAGGTGGTGACGGCCTCGGGGAAGGTCCGCAGGAAGTAATGGCTCCCGCCGGTCATGGACACCTCCTCGACGGCGGCCAGCCCGTGCGCGGTGTCGGGGAACACGACGTCGGTCCCGTCGGCGACCAGCTTGCGCAGCGCGACCAGGTCGCCGAAGGCGTCCGGCAGGACGAACCGCGTCACCTCCGGCAGGTTCCACTCCGACCCCGACTCCGTGTCGACGGAGACGGACAGGTAGGAGATGTCGAGTTCCTCCAGAGCGGTGAGCCGGCCGATGGCGGCCGGCAGGGTGAACTCGACCGTGTCCAGGTCCGGGTCCCGGTTGCCGGCGACGCACAGCACCCGGAGCGCGGCCAGGTCGCCGATCGATTCAGGCAGGGCGGTCAGCTCGCATCTGCGCACCGACAGGTGCTCCAGCCGGGTGAGCGTCCCGAGCGCCTCGGGCAGCTCGCCGATCGGGTTGCCGTCCAGGATCAGGGAACGAAGCCACGGCATCTGGAGCACCTCGGCGGGAAACTCCTTGAGGTTGCGACCGGTCAGGTCGAGGTGCTCCACCCGGTCGGCCCGGGCCCGGGACACGTCGGCTTCGGCCGACTCGGCCGCCGTCCGGGCTCCGGGCCGCAGGACCGGCAGCCCGGCCCGCAGCCGATCCAGGAACGCATCGATGTCCAGACAGCGGTCCTCCGCGTCGACGACCTCGGGCACGAACGCCTCGACGATGCCCGGCTTGGTGTAGTCGGCGTTCTTGGCGTCGCCGAAGTTGTCCACCCAGCGCCCGCCGACGGCGTGCACGTCCATGGCGTGATCGAAGTCGATCACCCAAGGGGTCTCGACGGTCCCGGTCCGTAGCCGGCCGTGGTTGTAACAGCCGTGGACGAGGTGCGTGAAGGCGCCGTCGTGGATGTAGATCTCGCAGTCGCCGGCCTCCAGGGTCTCGGCCTCGGTGCGACCGCCGACGTAGAGTCCGGGCTGGTCCTCATAGAGCGCGATCGGGCCGTTGACCGTCAGATCGCCGGTGATCACGATCAGCTCGACGTCGTCCTCGTCGTCCCCGCTTCGCAGGGCATTGACGGCGTCCAGGAAGTCCCCGTCGACCGCGAGATCGCCGTCGAAGAACAGCACGCTGACATGGTCGGACGACTCTCCTTCACTCTCGAACGCGGCGGACAGCGCGCCGCTCAGACGGGCGTCGGCGTCGGCGTAGGACAGGGAGGCGGGGGTGGCGGATGTCGACATGGCGACGAGCATAGGTCCGCGCTGTGACAGCCCTACGGGAAGTCCAGCTCCGTCGTGAGGCGCCGGCGGGGGCGGCCCGTCCGGACCGTTCAGGGCGGGCCGCCCCCGCCGGTCAGGGGGCGGCCACGACGGACTGCCTCTGGCGGCCCAGGCCGTCGATGCCGAGCTCCATCCGGTCGCCCGGCCGCAGGTAGACGGGCGGGTCGAAGCCCATGCCGACGCCCGCGGGCGTGCCGGTGTTGATCAGGTCGCCGGGTTCGAGCGCCATGAACCGGCTCAGGTATCGCACGACGAAGACGGGGTCGAACAACATGTGGGCCGTCGAGCCGGTCTGACGGCGCCGCCCGTTGACGTCGAGCCACATGCCCAGGCCGGACACCTCGCCCAGCTCGTCCGGCGTGACCAGCCAGGGGCCGCACGGGTTGAACGTCGGGGCCGACTTGCCCTTGACCCACTGGCCGCCGTGGCGCAGCTGGAAGTCGCGCTCGCTGACGTCGTTGACCAGCACGTACCCCGCGATCGCGGCGCGCGCCTCCTCGTCGCTCTCGAGGTAGTGGGCCCGGGCGCCGATCACGACGCCGAGCTCCACCTCCCAGTCGGTGGCCGAGGAGCCGCGCGGGATGTGCACGTCGTCGTCGGGCCCGACCAGCGTGTTCGGCGCCTTGGTGAACACGATCGGCTCGGCCGGCGGCTCCTGGCCCGACTCGGCGGCGTGGTCGGCGTAGTTGAGGCCGACGCACAGGATCTGGTGCGGACGGGCGATCGGCGCGCCGACGCGTTCACCGGCGAAGCGGCGGGCCGCGCCGGCGGCCACCCGGTCGGCGACCGTCGCGGCGAGCCCGTCCAGGCCGGCGGCGAAGAAGGAGCCGTCGAAGTCGGCGACCACGTCGGACACGTCGATGTAGGTCTCGTCGTCGATCGCGACGACCGGACGTTCGGCGCCGGCGGCGCCGATGCGCATGAGTCTCATGGGGAGGTCCAGATTCTGCTGTGGGGGCGGATCAGAGCTGCGCGCCGGCCGGGACGGTGACGGTCTTCCCGGACTGGATGGACTCGTAGGCGGCCTCGACGACGCGCATGGCGTACACGGTGTCGCCGGAGTCGATCAGCGGCGGGCGTCCCTCCACCAGGGCGCGCACGTAGTCGGTGACCTCGGTGATGACGGACTCGTAGTGCCAGCCGCCGGGGTGCCAGGCGTCGGGGCCGAAGGGCACGCCGGCGACCGCCTCGCCCTGGTAGTCGTGCTGGCCGCGGAAGATCTTGACCACCGGGGCGGACATCTGGTCCACCAGGATGCCCCCTTCGGTGCCGTAGAGCTCCAGGCGCTCGCTGTGGGGGACCTCCGACACGGAGGTGAAGCCGCACGAGAAGTGGGCGCCGCTGCGCATGCGGCCGTACACCTCGGCGGTGTCCTCGATCTCGTTGTCGAGCGGGAACACCTTCCTGGAGACGCCGGTCAGCTCCTCGAACTCGCCGAGCAGCCACTTGAGCAGGTAGAACGAGTGCGCGCCGGTGTCCATGACCAGGCCGCCGCCGAGCTTGTACTGGGTCCGCCAGTAGCCGGGCATCGACAGGTGGGCCTTCTCGTTGGAGCGCAGGTACGTCCTGGCGTGGATCACCTCGCCGATGGCGCCCTCGCTCAGCAGCCGGTGCACGGCCTGGTAGGCCGCGATGTACCGGCTGTTCTCCGCGACCATGAAGTGCACGCCGGCCTCGGCCGCCCGGCGCTGGATGGCCACCGACTGCTCGTACGTCGGCGCGACGGGCTTCTCCAGGATCAGGTGCTTGCCGGCGTCCAGCACCGCCATGGCGGCGTCGTGGTGCAGGTGGTGGGGGAGGATCAGGTCCACCACGTCGACCCGCGGGTCCTCGATCAGGTCCTGGAGCCCGGTGTAGGTCTTGGCGCCGAACTCGGCGGTGAAGGCCGACGCCGCCCCGGGGTCGACGTCGCAGCCGGCCACCAGGTCGACCACGTCGGACATGCGCTGGTAGGCCGCCGCGTGCGTCTTCGAGATCAGCCCGAGACCCGCGATGCCGACGCCCGGCTTCGACACTGACATGTGATTCTCCTGTAGAGATGTGACGAATGGATGGTTGGTGGGCGCCGGGCCTCAGCCCTTGAGGGAGCCGGCGAGCACGTCGGCGCCGTACCGGCGCTGGAGGAGGTAGTAGACGATCATCACCGGCAGCGCGACCATGATCGCGGCGGCGCAGGTGATCTGGTAGTTGCTGCCGTACTGCAGGCCGACGAAGAAGTTGAGCGCGGCGGGCACCATGCGCAGCTCCGGCTGGGAGATCATCACGACCGCGAGCAGCAGGTTGTTCCAGGTCCAGATGAACAGGATGGTGGCCAGGGCGAAGATCGGCGAGCTGGCCGTGGGCACGACCACCCGCCACAGCGTCTGCCACCGGTTCGACCCGTCCGTCCGCGCCGCCTCCAGCAGCTCGCGGGGGAAGGACGTGAAGAACGACGTCATCCAGTACGTGCCGAAGGCCATCGAGCCGCCGATGCACGGCAGCATCATCGACCAGTAGGTGTCGATGAGGTCGTAGGCCCTGAACTGGTAGTAGAGCGGGATGACGGTCGCCTCGTACGGCACGATCAGCCCGAGCACGAACAGCGGGAACAGCAGCGACGAGCCGCGGAACCGCATCGTCCCGAACGCGTAGCCGGTCAGGATCGAGAAGAAGACCGACACGCTCACCACCACCCCGGACAGCAGGACGCTGTTGAGCAGCGAGCGCCCGATGCCGGCGTCCGGGTTGTCCCAGGCGCTGACGAAGCTGTCCAGGGACCACCGGCTCGGCCAGGCCAGCCCGCTCACGGACGCGTCCGGCGGGTTGAAGGCGACGAGCGTCGTGGAGATGAAGGGGTAGATCGCGAAGGCCGCGAACAGGAGCAGGACCACGTAGGACATGGTGTTGCTGCGGCGGGAGACCATCGTGTTATTCCGATCTGACGAGCCGGTTGACCAGGCCGACGCCGATGAAGATGACCAGGGTGAGGAGCACGGCGATGGCCGCTCCCGGACCGATCTGCCCGTTGACGAAGACGTCGCGGTACATCATCAGCGACGGCGTGGTGGTGGCGTAGCCGGGGCCGCCCTGCGTCGCCATCAGGGGCAGGTCGAAGATGCGCAGGGACAGGGTGAGGGTCATCACCAGCGACACGCGCAGCTCGTGACGGATGCCGGGCAGGGTCACGGTGAAGAACTCGCGCACCGGCCCGGCGCCGTCGATGCGCGCGGCCTCGTACAGCTCCTTCGGGATGTGCTGCGTGCCGGACAGCAGCATGACCACGACGAAGCCGAACGTCGCCCACAACGCGACGACGCCCAGGGCCGGCAGCGCCAGGCCGGCGTCGCCGAGGAACGGCCGCACCAGGTCGGCGCCGAGGACGGCCTTGATGATCGCGTTGAGCGAGCCGTCCAGCGAGTAGAGCCAGCGCCAGGCGATCGCGACGACCGCCAGGGCGATCGTGTACGGCAGGAAGAACACGAACCGGAAGAAGCTCAGCCCGCGGATCCTGGTCCGCGCGATGATGCCGACGAGCAGCAGGGCGAGCGTCACCGGCAGCACGCAGCCGAAGACGACGAAGACGAGCGAGACCCGCAACGAGGTCCAGGTGTTCGGATCGGTCAGCACCTGGAGGTAGTTGTCGAGCCCGACCCACGTCTGCGGCGAGAGCCCGTCCCATTCGAGGAACGACAGGCGGACCGTGTCGGCGATGGGTACGAGGACGAACAGCGCGTAGAAGATGAATCCGGGCAGGATGAGCAGGTACGGCATCCCGCGGACCTCGCCCCGCCGGACTCCCCGCCGGACTCCCCGGCGGGGTCGCCTGCCGGCGGGCGTCGCCGGGCCGGCGTCTGTGGTGACCGTGACGGCCATGGTGCGATCCACTTCCCTACCCACCACCACGTCGATCACCTCGCCGAGCGCTGTCAGCATGATCACCGGGACC
>NZ_JBSGCE010000020.1:0-164775 GCF_053601695.1 Nonomuraea sp. NPDC004702 | reverse complement strand
GCCTGTGGCGGTGGCGGGGCCGTCGGCCTCGCCTGTGGCGGTGGCGGGGCCGTCGGCCTCGCCTGTGGCGGTGGCGGGGCCGTCGGCCTCGCCTGTGGCGGTGGCGGTGGCGGCGGCAACGGTCCTGGCTGTGACGACGGCGGTGGCAACGGCCCTGCCTGTGATGGCGGCGGGGGCATCGGCCCTGCCTCTGGCGGTGGCTGTGACGACGGCGGGGGCGACGATGGTGGTGGCCAGTTCTGGTGCGGCCCCGGCGAGCCCTGTGGCGGTGGTGTCGTCATCCCGCTACCTCTGGCCGGCAGGGGATGCTGCGTGCCGAACGATCAATGCCTTCACCTATGCGTACAGGCCGGGGTTCAGCCCCGTGCAATATCCGGCCGAGACGATCGACGCCAACGACCATCCGATCATCAACCCGAGCCCCAGGCCGAACGACCATGGCTTGCGCAGGACGACCAGCACGATGCCCAAGCCGAGCCCCAGAAGCAAGAGGAACCCCGCCGCGACGCCGATCCCCGCCGAGGACTGCGTGCTCAACGCGAGCAGCCCGACCACCAGGTTGATCATCAGGTAGGCGAAACTCCCGGCCAGCGCCAACGCAACGGTCAGCCCAGGCTGCCGCCGCGGCTCCGACGGCCCGCCCGGCGGCCCAGTTGGCGGCCCGGTTGGCGGCCCGAACGGCGGCTGCCCGGTTGGCGGTCCGGTTGGCGGCCCGAACGGCGGCTGCCCGGGAGGGGGCCCAGGTGGACGCTGCCCGGACGAAGGCTGCCCAGAAGCCCCGGACGGAGACTGCTCGAACGGCGGCTGCCCGTACGGCGACTGTCCGTACGGCGACTGTCCCAACGGCGGCTGCCCAGACGGCCCGGACGGACGCTGCCCGGACGGATGCTGCCCGGAGGGTGGCTGCCCAGCTGGAGGCTGGCCACCCGGCGGCCCGGGCGGACGCTGCCCGAGTGGAGGCCCCTCGGGGGATGGCTCCCCAGGTGGAGGCTGGCTGCCGGGCGGCCCGGGCGGACGCTGCCCGAACGAAGGCCCCTCGGGGGGCGGCTCCCCGGCTGGAGGGAGCGGCGGCGTGGTCACGGCGTTCACCCTACGGGGCTAAAGCGACTCTGAGTAGTAAATCGCCGCCTGCACGCGGCTCTTCAGGCCCAGTTTGTTAAGCAGCCGGCTGACGTGCGTCTTCGTGGTGGCCTCGGCCATGTCGAGTTCCTTGGCGATCTCGGCGTTGGACAGGCCGCGACCGATGCAGGCCAGCACCTCACGCTCGCGCGGGGTCAGGGCCTCCGGCTCGGGTGGCTCGCGGCGGGGCGGCTGGTCCGCGAAGGCGGCGATCAACCGTCTGGTGACGCCCGGCGCGATCATCCCCTCGCCGCCCGCCACCAGCCTCACCGCTTCCACCAGGGCATCGGCCTCGGTGTTCTTGAGCAGGAAACCGGCCGCCCCCGCCCGGAGAGCGCCGAAGACGTACTCGTCGACGTCGAACGTCGTGAGGATCAGGACGTCACTCACCCCCGCCAGCTCCCTGGTGGCGGAGATGCCGTCGAGACGAGGCATGCGGATGTCCATGAGGACGACGTCAGGGCGCAGCTCATGAGCCAACCGAACCGCCTGCTCACCATCGGCGGCCTCACCCACGACCTCGACGTCGTCGGCGCCGTCCAGAATCATCACAATCCCGGCCCGTACGGCCGCATGATCGTCAGCCACCAACACCCTGATACTCATGCCACGTCCGTTCCGCCATCACCATTCCTGGCACACTCGCCGCTCCTGGGACGGGCGTCGAGCGGCTGTGTGTCCGGGGTGAGCGACGTCGGAAAGGCCGCCGCGATGCGCCACCCATCCCCCGACCGCCCCGCCTCGAAGAACCCTCCGACCAGCGAAGCCCGTTCGCGCATGCCGATCAGCCCCGCCCCCGAACCCGGCAGCCGAGCCCCCCGCCGCCCGACCCGGTTCTCGACCGTCAGGAGAACCTCCCGAGGTTCGTAGGTCAGCGAGACGACGACCGGCGCCTCACCATGCTTGAGCGCGTTCGTCAGCCCTTCCTGAAGGATGCGATAACCGGCCAGATCCACCGAAGCCGGCACCTCACGCACCTCCCCGTCGATCCGCAACTCGACCTCCATCCCAGCCCGCCGCGTACGCTCGACCAGGCTCTCCGCGTCGGCCAGCCGCGGCCGGGTGGCCTCAAGCTCCGGCCCGTCCCCCTCACGCCCGCCGTTGGCCTCCCGCAGCAGTCCGATCATGTCCCGCATCTCGGCCATGCCCTTGACGCTGTTCTCCCGTACGGACTCCATGACCTTCCGCACCGTCTCCCGATCCAGGTCCTTGCGGGACAGAGCAGCCGTCGACTGGATGGCGATGGCACTGAAATGGTTCGCGATCATGTCATGCAACTCACGAGCCATCCGCGTACGTTCGGCAGCGATCGCGGCCTGCCGGTCGAGCTCGGCGAGATGCGCGACCTGCTCGGCCCGCGCGCGTTCCGCGGCCGCCCGGTCGCGCTGCTCCCGCAGCACCCAGGCCGTGGTGACCGGCGTGACCAGCACCAGCCCCGCCTGGATCCCCATGACGGCCAGCAACCGCCAGTCCGCCGCGATGAACGCCGCCACGGCGCCGGCCACCACGGCCAGCACCGTCGTGATCCCGAGCAACCACCGAGCGAGCCGCGCCGGCCCATAGAGCGCCGCGGCGTAAAGATTGTCAGTGAACACCAGCACGGTCGCCAGCGACGGCCCCACCAGCCCGTCGATCGTGATGGCCACCACCCCCAGCGCCAGCGACCACAACGGCGCCCGCTGCCGCAGCAACACGGCCGAACAGGTGATCGCCAACGGCACCAGCAACACCCACACCGGCACGCCGCGGCGCAGGTATCCACCGGCCAGAATCAGCAGCGCCCCCAGAACGAAGGCCACCCCGGCCGCCACCCCAGGCGGCACCCTGCCCTTCTCCTGACCGCCGCCCCCGGAGGCCCCTCGCGCCTCGAACCGCCTCAACCACCGTGAACCCGGCCGCACCCCGGCACCCCACGGCAGCGGCACCGACCGCCACCACTGTGAAACCGACCGCCTCGAGGCCGGCGGCCGGTCAGCGACCCTACGCACCCGGACCACCCGGCCTACTCCGGCCCCGCCCACACCCTGAACAACCGAAGGCGGCCCCCAGCGACGCCCCGGACAGTGTCGCCCGACCCGCCACCGCCCGCGCCCCGGCGCCACAGCCCCTCACCGCCGCTCGTGTCATGTCCTCATCTCACCACTCCCGAACGCCGCCGCCGTCCTCCGAGGGTCAGCCTGTGGATACACCTTTCGATGTATCCACAGGCTCGTTTTCGCCGACGATGTGCCGGGCCGCGAATCACAACAAGCTGGTACATGTGATTGTCGCCATCCTCATCGGCTGCGAAATCGGCTTCTGGCTCCTCCTGGGCCTCGGCCTGGCCTGCCGCTACCTCTGGAAGCGCCGACGGCTGAGCACGGCCCTCCTGCTCTGCGTCCCGCTCCTCGACGTGGTCCTCCTGGCCGCGGCGGTCATCGACATGCGCGGCGGCGCCACGGCGGACCTGCGCCACGGCCTGGCCGCGGCCTACCTGGCCTACTCCATCGTCTTCGGCCACCGGACGATGCGCTGGGCCGACGCCCGCTTCCACCACCGCTTCGCCGGCGGCCCCCCGCCCTGGAAGCCTCCAGCAGGCGGACCCGCCCGGACACGCTACGAGTGGGCGTTCTGGCTGAAACTGCTCCTGGCGTACGGAATCTCGTGCCTCATCCTCTTCGGCCTCATCTGGCTCGTGAACGACCCCTCCCGCACAAAAGCCCTGGTGGACTTCATGCTCAACCTCCTCAAGGTCCCCCTGATCGCCCTGATCTGGCCGGTGAGCCACACCCTCTGGCCCAAGAAGGAGGAGCCGGCTCGCCAGTGATCGCGGTATTCGGTTCGATGCACTGCACAGAACCCGCTATGCTTGCTTACGCAGCGAGCGGCCGTAGCTCAATGGATAGAGCATCTGACTACGGATCAGAAGGTTGGGGTTTCGAGTACCTCCGGCCGCACACATGCGAAAGGCCCGCAACCAGGGGTTCCTGGGAGCGGGCCTTTCTGTTTGTCAGGACAATCTCCGGAGCTTGCTAGCACCTCTGCTAACACGGGTCCTTCTCACTCACCGATCGCCTCGGCGAATATGTCGGCGGCTGATGCTTCGGCCGTGCGGATCACGTGGGCGTAGACCCTGAGCGTGATCGACGGGTCGGCGTGGCCGAGGCGGGCCGCGACCACATGGACGGGGGCGCCGGCCAGGAGCAGGATCGTGGCGTGGATATGGCGTAGGTCGTGAAGCCGTGCATGGGGCAACGGCGTGCCGGTGTTCGTTTGGTTGTGCCGCTTAATCAAGATCGGGAAAAGCGAGCTGAGCGTGTCGGGGTGAACGGGCTCACCCCATCCCGTGGTGAACACGTAGTCGCCAACGCCTCGCCACTCGGGGCCGAGCTGGAGCTTGTCCGCGGCTTGCTGGGAGCGTTGTGCGCGCAAGACCTGGACCGTCCGCGCGTCGAGGCTGACGACGCGCTTACGACCGCTCTTGGTGGTGCCCTCGACGCGCTTGCCGTTGATCCGGGTGGCGCTTGTCGGCGGATATGAAGGACAGCGGCACCGGGTGGTCACCGGGAGCATCCAGGGAGAAGGCTTGTCGGTGGATCGTCCCACCCGGCTGGTGATGCCCGACGGACGGCCGGTTCCCAGGACGGCGGTCGTGCTGGGACGGGGCAGTGAGCTGCACGTCGTCGTGGGGCCTACTTGGTTGAAGGCGGGGTTCGAGGACCTGGCGGCGGCGTGAGTGATCGAACGGCACGTGCGGAGTCTGTGCCAGTCGAGTGGCCATGGTTTGCGGCCTATGGCGAGAACGTGGCCGAGGATCGATCGCGGTGGGACGACATTGCCGTCGCCGAGACCTGACGCTGTTCGTACGTGATGGCGCCGCGGGAGGCGTTGGACCAGGCGTAGGAACGCACGCCTGATAATTCATGCACGCCTGCCGACGGGAACATCCGGGGGCTGGCTGCTGCGGCGTTCCTACTGCTGGACGTATGCCTCGATGCCGTCGAGGATTCTGGCGAGGCCGAATTCGAAGCCGTCGAGCGGAGGTTCGTCGGCGAGGAACATCGGGTCCTGGATCGCGTCCGCGACGGCGTTCAGATTGCGGGAGCGGAGCTGGCCGTCGAGGAACACGCGGACCGCGCGTACCGCCCGCTGCTGGTCGGGGTTCGCGCGGCGCAACGCGGCCGGCGTCGGAGTGTTGCGCCGCAGGTTGGCGCCGTACCGGGCGTGGCTGTCGAGGAGGTACGCGCAGTTCAGCATCAGCTGCGCCTCCATGCCGGTCGATCCGAGCGCGGTGATCAGGGCGTCCAGCCAGGCCGCGTTGTGCGGGGTCAGGGAGACGGTGGTCGGCACGTCCAGCAGCCACGGACGGGAGAGGAAACGCTCGAACAGCCGGCGTGACCACAGCGCGGCCGCCTCTCGCCAGTCGCCGTCGGGCAATTCGGGCGGGTCGCCCCAGGCGCGATCGGCCAGGAGCACGATGAGCTCTTCCTTGGAGCTGACGTAGCGATACAGCGCGTTGGCGGTCACGCCGATCCGGGCGGCCACCTTGGGCAGGGAGGCGGCGGCGATGCCCTCCTCGTCGGCCAGTTCGGTCGCGACCGCGATGATCTTCTCGACGCTGTGCGCCGGCTTGGGGCCGCGCCGCCCGCCGGTGTCGACGACGCCCCAGGCCGCGGCCAAGCCAGGCGGCAGCGCATCGAGGTCTGCGTCGTCGGCGGGCCCGAGATCCGGCGCGGGCTCGCGGTCTCGCGTGAGGTCGCGTCCGGAGCTCTTGCGTGGGGTCATGGCCGGCATCCTCTCGAAGATCTAAGGGAAATAGTAGACGGCTTACACAGTTGTTGCTACTGTGCATGCCATGAACACTTCATTACTTACACAGATTCAGCTTCCGCCCACGGCTCGCCGCTGGATCGGCGTGGCCGCGATCCTCGGCGCCGTCTTCGCGATGGCCGAGCTCCCCCTCTACTTCGTCGTGCCCGCGTGTGACCCTCCGGCCTGCGGTGTCGAGACCGGCGCCCTCATGCCGGACTGGCTGATCCTCACCCGCACGCTCTTCAACTTCTGCGCGCTGACGCTGTTCCTGGTGTTCATGAGCGGCGTCAGGTCCCTCATCACGCGGGCCGACGCCCGCTACGAATGGTTCGGGGCGGTCGCCGGCACCGCCGGCGTGGCGTGGACGATCATCGACATGGTCGCCAAGGGGATCGAGGGCAGCAACGCCATCAAGGCCGTCGAGGAGATCGACCCGACCCGCACCGTGCCCACCTACCTGCTCTACGGCTCGATGAGCCACCTGATGCTGGTCGTCTTCGGTGTCGCCTTCGGGTACGCGGTGCTGCGCACCGGCGCCCTTTCCCGGTGGGTCGGCTGGTCGGCGTTCGGCATCGCCGCACTGCATCTGGCCGGGGTGCCGTCGATGTTCTTCGGCTTCAACTCGTCGGAGTTCTACGCCTCGAACGGCTGGGGCGCGGTCGCGATGTTCAACGGCATCGCCGCCATCTGGGTGGCGGCCGTCGGCGTCGCGGCGCTGAGGAAGAGAGTCATCCCGACGCCACGGTTCGCCTGACGGCGGCGACGCACAGGCACGTACGCGTGGCGAGTTCGACGGGCCGGATCCCGCTCAAGCGAGTCGAATTCCGCTCAAGCAGGTCGAATTCCGCTCAAGCAAGCTGAAGCAGGTTGGATTCCGCTCAAGCAGGCTGAAGCGGGTCGGATTCCGTTGAACTCCCACGCGCCGAACTCCCACGAGGAGCGATGGAACCGAAAGGCCGGTGCGGGTGAGTCTGTGGTGAAGGGTGCGAACGCGCCCTGTGGAAGGACTTCCCCCCATGAGAGGACTCACCCCGGTGGCGGCCATCACGGACGCCGCCCTCATCGAGGAGTCGCTGGCCGACCCCGATCGGTTCGCGGGCCTCTTCGACCGGTACGCGGATGAGATCCACCGATATGCCACCAGACGCCTCGGCCAGGAGAACTCCGCCGCGGCCGACGACGTGACGGCCGAGACGTTCCTCGCGGCGTTCCGAAAACGGTCCCGCTACGACCTGTCCAGACCGGACGCCGCCCCCTGGTTGTACGGCATCGCCGCCAACCTGATCGCCAAACACCGCCGTACCGAGGTGCGCAGGCTGCGGGCCCTGGCCAGGATGCCGGGTCACGACGACAACCCCTTCGAGCAGCGCAGCATCGACCGGATCGACGCCCAGCGGCTCGGTCCCCGCCTGGCCGACGCGCTGGCCAGGCTCTCTTCGGCGGAACGCGAGCTGCTCTTCCTGGTCACCTGGGCCGAACTGTCCTACGAGCAGGCGGCTCAGGCGTTCGACATCCCGGTGGGCACCGTCCGTTCCCGTCTGTCCCGGATCCGGGCCAAGATTCGCAACGTCCTGGAGGACCCCCGATGAACGAGTTCGACCTGATCAACGAGGTCCGGCCGGAAGTGGCGCCCTACGACCCCGGCACCAAGGCCATGGCCAGGGATCGGCTGCTCAGGGCGGGGCGGTCCCGGTGGGCCTGGCGCAGGCCGTACACCTTCGCCCTCGCCGGAGGGCTGGCGGTGGCCGTCGGCGTGGTCGCGGTGCAGGTCCCGTCCCCCTCGAACCCGCCTCACGAGATGAAGCTGCTGTCGGCCGCCGAAGTGCTCAACCGCGCGGCGAGGGCCGCGGTCGACGAGATCGAGCCGCGCGACGACCAGTACATCGTGGTGAAGACCCTGCAGACGATGGACTACTCCCTGATGCCCTACGAGAAGTCCAAGGACCACTACTACCGGCGCTACAAGAACACCATCTGGCAGCGAGCGGGCGAGCGGCGGCCAGGGCAGTACGCCGACGGCGTGCGCAAGCAGACGCCCATCGAGCCCCTGGCCTATGCCGGCGAACCGATCCCGAAGTCCGCCTACAAGGACATGGGAACCAAGATCCAGCCCATCGTCTACTGCAAGGACTTCAAGAGCGACTACCCGACGATCAAGAACCTGCCGACCGACCCGGCCGGCATGCGCACCCACCTCGACGCCATGTGGAAGCCCAAGGCGGAGAAGCTGACGCCGTTCCTCGCCTTCCTCGCCGCACGTGAGCTGCTGTGGCAGACGTACCTGCCGGCCGCGCAGCGCAGCGCGTTGTACCAGGCCCTGAGCACGTTCCCCGGCATCACCATCGACGAGGAGGTGCAGGACGCGGCGGGCCGCGAGGGCGTCGGCGTGGGCTTCACGAGCCCGGACGGGCTGCGCTGGGAGCTGATCTTCGACAGGGACACCTACGCGCTGCTCGGCGACCGTCAGGTGGTGGTCGACACCAAGACGGCCAAGGCGGCCAAGGCTGCCAAGCCGCCGGCCGGAACCCTGGTGGCCGCCACGGCGCAACTCGACATCTCGGTGGCCGACTCGGCGCCCGACGTCGACATCGAGGAGAGGTTCAAGACCGGACAGTGGTGCACCGGCAGCTAGTCCCGACGAGGGCGGCGGGTGGGGTGTGGTTTCCCGCACCCCTGAACGGCCACCTGCCTCATGGTGGCCACCCCTTGGTCGTTCCTAGTCTCTGACGCATGACGGAATGGCTGATCGACCTGATGGAGCTGCTGGGCGCGCCGGGAGCGGGGATCGCGATCGCGCTGGAGAACCTGTTCCCGCCCCTGCCCAGCGAGGTGATCCTGCCGCTGGCCGGCTTCACCGCCTCCCAGGGGGCGATGAACCTTGCCGCCGTGCTGCTGTGGACCACGGCCGGCTCGGTGATCGGGGCGCTGGCGCTGTACTGGGTGGGCGCGGTGCTCGGCCGTGAGCGCACGCTGGCCCTGGCCGCCCGGCTTCCGCTGCTGAAGGTCTCCGACATCGCGCGGACGGAGGCGTGGTTCCACAAGCACGGGCGCAAGACGGTGTTCTTCGGGCGGATGATCCCGATCTTCCGCAGCCTGATCTCCGTTCCCGCCGGGGTGGAACGTATGCCGCTGGGCGTCTTCACGCTCCTGACCACGGCCGGGAGCCTGCTCTGGAACACCGTGTTCGTGCTGGCCGGCTGGGCGCTCGGCGAGAACTGGTCGCTGGTGGAGTCCTACGTCGGCATGGGCACCAACGCGGTCATCGCCGTGGTGATGCTGGCCGTGCTGGTCTTCGTGGGCGTCCGGCTGGGCGAGCGGCGCAAGGGACGGCATGCGGCACAGGCCGGATGACGGCGCGGGCCGGTCGTCACGGAGGCGCTGCGCGACGGACGGCTCGGGCGTCCTGCCCGGTCAACGCGGCGAGGGCGTCGAGGAGGGTGGAGGCGGCCGGAGGGCCGGACCAGCGGGCGGCGACGTGCCCGTCGGGACGGACGAGCAGCGCTCCCTGCGCGGTGATCCCGCAGAACGCCGCATGTTCCACGGGCAGGGACTCGACCCGCACCGGCCACGGCGTCGTCGGCCCGGCCCAGGCGACGGGGTCCGGGGTGAGCACGGTGAACCATTCGCCGAACGTGTCCAGGGTCGAGCGGTCGCGGGCGAGCCAGAGGTGCGGCATCCGGCGACCTGGTTCCGCGCTGGGCGCGTAGTCGGCGCCCGGCGGCTCCGGCGCGGGCCCCTCACCCGCGAGCACGGCGCCGGAGCGGTACGTGCCGCCGAGCACCAGGCCGAGCTGCGCGAAGTACCGCTCCGACCAGGGCAGCTCGACGTGGTCCGGCGCCGCCCGGCCGGGCTGGAGCTGGGCGCGGCGCCGGTTCTGCACGTCGAGCATGAGCTCGGTGTTGGCCACCGCCTGGCGCAGTGTCCGGCAGGCGACCGGCCGCCGCTCCTCCTCGTACGTCTCCAGCAGGCCGGGAGCGGCCCACCCCCGCAGGACGCCCGCCAGTTTCCAGCACAGGTTGTGCACGTCGGCGATGCCGGTGTTCATGCCCAGCCCGCCGACGATGGGCATCGCGTGCGCGGCGTCGCCGGCCAGCAGGATCCGGCCATGGCGGAAACGCTCGGCGACGAACGCGTCGGTCTCCCAGTGCTGGATCCGTACGACGTCGGCGGGCACGCCGCCGAGGGCGCGCGCGAGGAGGGCGGGCCAGTCGGCGTGCGGGCCGTCGTCCGGGGTGGGGACGAACCAGGCCCAGCCTCCTTCCGGATACAGCGGCGCGAACAGGCCGTGCGCGGTGAAGTAGACCCCGGCGGGCCGGTCGGCGCACCAGCGGCGCAGGTCGGCGTCGAACACGACGGTGGTGAAGCCCCCCATGCTCCCGGGCCCGGTGACGCCGATGCCCAGCAGGCGCCGCACGGTGGAGTTCGCGCCGTCGGCGGCGAGGACGTGACGGACGCGGAGCCGGGTGCGCTCGCCGCGCCGGGGTCCGCCGAGCAGGACGGCCACGACGCCGTCCGCCTCCTCGGCAAGCTCCGCGAGCTCGACGCCGAAGCAGGCCGGCGACCCCGCCCCGGCGAGCAGGACGGGTTCCAGGCGGTCCTGCGAGGTGACCACGCCGGTCACGGGGCTCTCGGGCACCGGCGCGTCGATGCCGGTCATCGCCGCCGTGGCGAAGTCGCGGCCGCACAGCGTGTCGCGGAAGCGGATGCGGCCGTACTCGGGGGCGAACGCGTGGGCGGTGATCCCGGCGGCGAGCCCGAGCCCGCGGTAGATCTCCATCGACCGCACGTTGACCAGCCTGGCCCGCGGGAAGGGCGACGGCTCGCGGTGCCGTTCGACCAGCAGGGTCCGCACGCCCCAGCGGTCCAGCAGCGCCCGTGCGGTGAGCCCGACCGGCCCGCCGCCGACGATCAGCACCTCCACCTCGCCGTCCGCCATGGGGACGCTCCGCAGCCGATCCACGCCTCATCGTAAGCAGGGCCTGCCCGGCCGGGTCGTCGCGGCGGGGCGGGCGCGGGAGGCGGCGCGGGCCGGTGAATCGTCCGTAAGCTGAGGATGTGTCTCCCGCACTGGTCCTCCTCGACGGCGTCCGCTGGCACGGCGCGCGCGTCGTGGGCGACCGCGCGCACACCCTGCTGGCCGTGCTCGCCCTGCACGGGCGCGCGGGCGTCGGCGACGAGCGACTGGTCGAGGAGCTGTGGCCCGACGGCGCGCCGGCCAACCCGACCAAGGCGCTGCAGGTGGTCGTCTCCCGGACCAGGGCCGCGACCGGCCCCGACGTCGTCGTGCGCGTCCCGCGCGGTTACCGGCTCGGGCTGTCCGCGGACCAGGTCGACGTCCTGCTGCTGGGGACGCTGGTGGAGCAGGCGCGGGCCGCGCTGGGCCAGGACGACGCGGCGCTCGCGCGCCGCCGTGCCGAGGAGGCCCTGGACCTGGTCGTGGCCGGCGGCCCCGACGGCGCCACGGGCGCGCTGGCCGACCTGCGCGCCGTCGCGGCGCGGCAGGCGGCCGAGGCCCGGCGGGTGGCGGCGATCGCGGCCGCCCGCGGCGGCGCGCACGAGGCCGCGCTGCCGCTGCTGGAGGAGGCCGCGGCCGACCGGCCGCAGGACGAGGAGCTACTGGCCTGCCTGCTGCGCAGCGAGGCCGCCGTCCGCGGCGCCGCCGCCGCGCTGGAGCGCTACGAACGCCACCGCTCGGGCCTGATCGCCCGGCTCGGCACCGAACCCGGCCCCGAGCTGGCCCGCGTGTACGCCGAACTCCTCGCCGCGGACCGGCCGGTGCGCGTCGGCCTCCAGTTCGACGGCTCCTCGCTGCTCGGCCGCGAGGACGACATCCGCGCCGTCCACGCCCTGTTGCAGACCAACCGGGTGGTCTCCGTCGTCGGCCCCGGCGGCCTGGGCAAGACGCGGCTGGCCCATGTGGCGGGCCGGAACGCCGCGCAGCCCGTCGTGCACTTCATCGAGCTGGTCGGCGTCTCCTCGCCGGAGGGCGTGGTGGGCGAGGTGGGGTCGGCGCTCGGGGTCCGCGACTCGGTCAGCGGGCGCCGGATCCTGACCGCCGGGCAGCGCGCCGACGTGCGCGCCCGCATCGCCCAGCATCTCGACCAGGCTCCGGCGCTGCTCGTCCTGGACAACTGCGAGCACGTGATCGAGGCCGTCGCCGACCTGGTGGCGTTCCTGACCGTGACGACCCGCGACCTGCGGGTGCTGACCACCTCGCGCGCCCCGCTGTCGATCCCCGCCGAACGCGTCTACCTGCTCGGCGAGCTGCTCGCCGAGGACGCGGCGGAGCTGTTCCGGCAGCGCGCCACGGCCGCCCGCCCCGGGGTGCGGATCGGCGAGGAAGCGGTCGCCGAGGTCGTCGCCCGCCTCGACGGGCTGCCGCTCGCGATCGAGCTGGCCGCGGCCAAGGTACGGGTGATGTCGGTCGAGGAGATCGCGCGGCGGCTGGCGGACCGGTTCGCCCTGCTGCGCGGCGGCAACCGGACGGCCCCCGACCGCCACCAGACGCTGCTCGCGGTGATCGACTGGTCGTGGAACCTGCTGGACGAGCCCGAACGGCGGGCCTGGCGCTGGTTGTCGCTGTTCGGCGACGGGTTCACGCTGACCGCCGCCGAGCACGTGCTCGGCCCGGACGCCCTGGCCGTCGTGGACGCGCTCACCGAGCAGTCGATCCTCGGCGTCCGCGAGACGGCGTACGGACTGCGCTACCGGATGCTGGAGACCGTCAGGGAGTTCGGGCGGCTGCGGCTGAAGGAGGCCGGCGAGGAGGCGGCGGCACGCGCGGCGCAGCGGAAGTGGGCCACGGCGTACGCCCTCGCCCACGCCTACGCCATGTTCGGCCCGGGGCAGTACGAGTCGGTCGACGCGCTGCACGCGGAGGAGGGCAACCTCGCCGACCTGCTCCGGCAGGCACTCGGCGAGCCCGACCCGGCCGCGACGGTCCAGTTGCTGGCCGGCGTGGGCTCGCTGTGGTCGATCCGCGGCGACCACACCCGGATCTTCGTCCACCGGGAGGCGATCGGCCAGGCGCTCAAGGGCTGGACGCCGCCACCGCCGCTCGTCGAGGTGACCAGGACCGCCCTGCTGATCACGCTGATGAACACCATCGCCGTCACCGACCGCGCCCACGATCCCCTGCGCCTGCTCCTTGAGGAGCTGCCGGAGACCGGCGAGACCGATCCCCGCCTGGGGGCCATGACCATGGTGGCGCTCGCGTGGGACCGGGACGACGCCCACCGCCAGCTCCTGGAGCTGCGCCGGAGCCCCGACCGCGACGTGGCGCTGGCCGCGGCGCAGGCGAGCATCCACGTCCTGGAGAACGTCGGGGAGGTGCACCAGGCGATCGGCGCCGCCGAGCAGACCCTGTCGCTGCTCCGCGAAAGTGAGGGCCCGTGGATCGGCGCGGTCGCGCACGCCGTGCTGGCCCAGCTGTACATGCAGCTCGGCGACCGCGGGCGGGCGGTCGGCCACGCGCGGACCGCGCTGCCGGTCCTGCGCCGGCTCGGCGCCGTCAACGACGAGGCCCAGCTCCGCTCCGTCCTGCTGATCTCGGCGCTGGCCGACGGCGATCTCGACGCCGCCGAGGCCGAGCTGGCCGGCATCAACGGGATCAGCGAGGGCGACACCGTGCTCGGCGGCGCGGCGATCGACTCGCTGTGCGCGGCCGAGATCGCCCTCGCCCGCGGGGAGACGTCCGCGGCGCTGGTGCACTACCGCAGGGCGGTCGAGCGGGCGCGCGACCTGCGTCCGCCGGGGGTGCCGTACGAGGGGGCCACGTCGTGGTCGGTCGTCGCGGAGTCGATCGCGCTGACGGCGTACGCCCACCACGCCGGGCCGCGGGAGGTCCGGTACGGCGCGGAGCTGTTCGCCGCCGCGCGGGGCTACGACCTGCTGATCGTGACGAACCCGGTCCTCGACTTCCCGGTGTGCGGCTCGATGTTGTTCGCGCTCGGGACGTGGGGGCTGCTGCGGCAGGCCGTGGCGGCGCGCGACGCGATCAGGCTGCTGGTGCTGGCCGAACGGTTCTCGTACAACAGCACGATGCCGAGCATGCACTTCGCGCTGATCGAGCCGCACGCGGAACGGGCCGCGCCGGGCACGCTCGCGGCCGTCCGGGCCGAGTACGGCCACCGGCGCGGCCCTGACCTGCTCGACGAGGCCCGGCGGCACGTCGATCAGGTCTTCGGCCATGACCGGCGGCGCTCACATGTGCCGCTTGTAGCTGCGCACCGACAGGGGCGCGAAGATCGCCATGACGACCGCGCACGCCAGCAGGGTCCAGGCCACCTCGCCGCTGACGAGGGCGTTGTTGGCGAGGTCCCGGGTGGCCGTGACCAGGTGTGAGACCGGATTGACCCGGACGAACGCGGCCAGCCACCCCGGCAGGGTCTCCACGGGGACGAACGCGTTGGACAGGAACGTCAGCGGGAACAGGATCATCATCGAGATGCCCTGCACGGCCTGGGCGCTGCGGGCGATCGTGCCGACCCAGGTGAAGATCCACGCCAGCGACCAGCCCGTGAAGATCGCCAGCAGGATCGCGGCCAGCACGCCGCCCACCCCGCCGCCCGGCCGGTAGCCCATCACCATGCCCATGCCGAAGGTCAGCGTGGCCGCGATCGTGTAACGCAGCAGGTCGGCCACCATCGGGCCGGCGAGCGGCGCGATCCGGGCGATCGGCAACGACTTGAACCGGTCGAAGACGCCCTTCTCCATGTCCTCGCGCAGCTGCGTGCCCGTCGCCATGCACGTCGTCAGCACCGTCTGGGCGAGGATGCCGGGGATCATCAGCGGGAGGTAGCTCTGCACGTCGCCGGCGATGGCGCCGCCGAAGATGAAGGCGAACATCGCGGTGAACAGCAGGGGTTGCAGCGCCACGTCGAAGAACTGCTCCGGATTGCGACGCATCTTCTTCAGCGCCCGCCAGGCCATCGACAGGGTCTGGCTGACGGTCTCCGCCAGGGTCACGCGCCGCCGCGCGGCCTCCACGCGGTCGGCGGCCCTTACCGTCTCGCGGGTGGGGGCGATCATGGTGCTCATCGGTTCTCCTCCGTGCCGGTCGCGGCGTCGTCGTCCGTCCCGTGGCCGGTCAGGACGAGGAACACCTCGTCCAGGCTGGGCTTGGCCACGCTCACCGACGAGATCGACACCCCGGCGGTGCGCAGGGCGATCAGCACCTCGGCGGCCAGGTCGGCCTGGTCGAGCGCGACGTTGAGGCGGCCCTGCTCCGGGCTGAGCACCGGGTCGGAGCCGAGCACGCGCCGCACGACCTCCACGGCGGCGGGCACCTCGTCCGGCTCGGCGAGCAGCAGCTGCAGGGTCGAGTTGCCGACCGCGCTCTTCAGCTGGTCGGGCGTGCCCTCGGCGACCTTGCGGCCGTGGTCGATGACGGCGATGCGGTCGGCGAGCTGGTCGGCCTCGTCCAGGTACTGGGTGGTCAGCAGCACGGTGCAGCCGTCGGAGACCAGGTCGCGGATGGCGTCCCACATCTGGCCGCGGGTGCGGGGGTCGAGGCCGGTGGTGGGCTCGTCCAGGAAGATCAGCGGCGGTCTGGTGATCAGGCTGACCGCCAGGTCCAGGCGCCTGCGCATGCCGCCGGAGAACTGCGAGATCGGCTTGTCGGCCGCGTCCTCCAGGCCGAACTGGCCCAGCAGCTCGGTGGCGATGCGCCGGGCGCGCGGCTTGGCGATGCCCTGGAGGCGGCTGAACAGCCAGAGGTTCTCGCGGGCGGTCAGGTTCTCGTCGACCGAGGCGTACTGGCCCGTGACGCCGACGAGCTGGCGGGTCACGTGCGGGTTGGCGGCCACGTCCACCCCGAAGATCTCGGCGCGGCCGGCGTCGATCTTCAGGAGGGTGGCCAGCATGCGGAGGGTGGTGGTCTTGCCCGCGCCGTTGGGGCCGAGGACGCCGAAGATCTCGCCGGTGCGTACGTCCAGGTCGATCCCGTCCACGGCCCGGTGTGCGCCGAACGTCTTCACCAGCCCTTCGGCGCGTACGGCCGCCTCGGTGGCCGCTCTGGGGGGCGGGCCGACCCCGGTGTGCCCGAGTTCTGTGATGCTCATGGCTCCAGTGTCGGGGACGCCGGTTTCATGGCGCCCTCGACAAGGTTTCACCGGTTGCCGAGGAGAATGTACGGATGCGTGAATCGCCGTGGATGATCCTCATCGGTCCCGCCGCGGCGGGCAAGAGCACCCTGGGCGAGGGCATGGCCGCGGCGACGGGCCGGCGCTTCGTCGACATCGACGCGATCGGCGCCGACTACTACGCCGAGGTGGGCTGGGACATGGACCGGCTACGCTCCCGGATCCGGGCCGTCGGCCGGGTCGCGGCCGAACGGGAGTGGGAGCCGGCCCGCGCCCATGCCGTGGAACGCGCGGTGGCCGACCACCCGGACGCGATCATCGCCCTCGGGGCCGGCCACAGCCACTACACGCGGCCGGAGCTGTTCCGGCGCGTCCGGGCCGCCCTCGCCGCCGTCGAGCACGTGGTGCTGGTGCTGCCCTGTCCGGACGAGGAACGATCCGTCCGGGTCCTGCGGCGGCGCAGCCTGGCCACGAAGCAGACCGACTGGATCAGCGCCGACGGCCACGACTTCCTCGCGGAATGGGTGCGCGACCCGGGCAACCGCACCCTGGCCACGACCGTCCTGCACACCGACGCGGACACCCCCGACCAGACCCTCACCCGCCTCCTGACCGCGTGCGGGACCGGCTAGCGCTCGGAGCCGAATCGGTAGACGGTCGAGTTCCTGGCCCGGAACCCGAGGCGGTCAGGCGCCCAGGACGGCGTTTCTCTCCTGGCGGATGATGGCCTGGATGTCGAGGTCGTAGTTGCACAGGATGACCCCGACCCAGTCGCTGTCGAGGTAGATCGACCAGTTCGTGTTGCCGCCCGCGATGCCGCCCCCGTGGCTGACGTGCCGCTGGTCGCCCGTGATCCCGGCGACCGGCCCGTACGCCTGGAACGCCTCCGCCGCGGGCGCGGGGCCGGGGCCGGCGAGGGGCGGGCCGGAGACCTTGGGGCTCAGGTAGAGCTGGGTGTAGGCGTGGTTCAGCAGCTTGTCGCGTTGCAGCGCGAGCGCGAAGCGCACCAGGTCGGGGGCCGTGGAGAAGCCGCTGCCGCCGCCGGAGCCGATGAAGGCGCGGGCGGCGTTGGTGCCCGGCCCGCCGTTCAGCACGGCCCCCGCCTCCAGGTGGCGGACGCCGTCCACCCGCGAGCCGTCCGACTGGTAGATGTACGGATGGGCGATGCGTGCGTCGTTGAGCCAGTCCGTCCGGGTGTAGTAGGCGGAGCGGGTCATCCCGGCGGGGACGAAGATGTTGCGCCGCACGTACTCGTGGAAGGGCAGCCCGGAGAGCGTGGCGACGAGCTCGCCGAGGATCTCGTAGCCGGAGCTGCTGTAGGTCTTGTCGGTGCCGGGGGTGTAGACGGGCTTGAGCAGGCGGGTCCGCGTCCTGATGAACCGGGTCTGCTCCTCGACGCTGTGGGTGACCACCTTGACGTCGTCCGGGTCCTGGACAGTGAAGTCCGGCAGCCCGGAGCTGTGGGTGAGCAGCTGGTGCACGGTGACGTGCCTGGCGACCTCGTCGGGGAAGCCGTCCAGGTACGTGCCCAGCTTCTCGTAGAACCTGAGCCTGCCCTGCTGGGCGAGCTGCACGACCGCCAGCCCGGTGAACGGCTTGGACGCCGACGCCAGGCAGTACACGGTGTCGGTCCGATTGCGGATCGACCGTTCCTTGTCCGCCATCCCGTACGAACGGGCCAGCACCGGACGCCCGCGACGGGCCAGCAGCGCCGTCCCGGAGAACTTGTCCTGCTCGGCCAGCGAACGGAGATGACGGTCATAGGCGGCCACCCCGCCCTCGGCAGGCGTCAGCCCGCCACCGGCCGCCAGGGGCACCGCCCCGAGCAGGCCCAACGTCGTCCGCCGCGACGGCCTCGCGGATCCGGCTCCACTCATGCGCACCTCTTCTCGGACAGGTCCAGGAAAGGCATGCAACCGGTCACGGCGTTTCCCCGGTGTTTCCCGTACGGCCGCCACGCCGGGCGAACCAGCACGGTAATCTCATCGGACGATAACTAAATGCATTAATCTGACGACTGTGAGTAATGGACACGTTGTCGGTACGCCGCCGCTTCGCCGTACCCTCACCCGCGTCCTCCGCCGCGTCGGGAGGCGGGGCGCCTCCTTGACGTTCGTGGGCCTGCTGAGCCTGGCCATCGCGGCCTCGCTGGCGTTCGTGCCGGGCAACCAGCGCGGCACGCCCGGCTACGCCTCGCTGGCCGTCGTCGCGCCGTTGCCCGCCTGGGCGGCGGTCTGGTGCGCGCTCGGTATGCTCTGCCTGGCGCAGGCGTTCATGCGGTCCGACCGGGTGGCCTTCGCCGCCGCGACCGCGCTGCTCCTCACGTACGGGCTGATCTATCTGATCTCGACCTTCACCGGCGACAACCCGCGGGGCTGGGTCGGCGGGGCGGTCTGGCTGGCCTTCGGCGGCTGGATCGCGCTGATCGCCACCTGGCCCGAGGCGGTCGTGCTGGGCCGCCTGCCGGGCGGCCGCGCGGCGTCCTCGACGGCCGTCATCGTGGCCGACGCCTCGGGCACGATCCAGTCGTGGAACCCGCAGGCCGAGGCCCTGTTCGGCTGGGACACCGACGAGGCGGTCGGCAGGTCGCTGACGATCCTGATGCCGCCGCGCTTCCGCGACCCGCACACCGACGGGCTCGCCCGGGTGCTCTCCGACGGCCACTCCGACCTGGCCGGCCGGATCATCCCGCTGGTCGGCCTCCACCGCGACGGCAGCGAGTTCCCGATCGCGCTGACGGTCAACGCCTGGCACAGCGACGACGGCGTCACCTACACAGGGGTGATCCGTCCATTGGGGGGCCGCCATGTCCGCTCTGAGTGACATCCTGGTCCAGCTCGGCGTCGGCATCGTGCCGCTCGGCGTGGCCTACCTCGCCTTCCGCTCGGCGACGGACGCCAGCAAGAAGTCCCAGCAGAGCGCGCTGCTCCAGGTCGAGCACCAGGCCGAGGTCGAACGCTCGAAGGTCGACGCCGAGGCCTTCATCCGCGCCAAGACGATCTACGAGGACGCCCTGGCGCAGATGGAGAAGCAGATGACCCGGATGCAGGGCCAGGCCAGCCAGCTCGGCGCGGAGCTGGTCAACGAGCAGAGCAGCTCGGTGGCGATGCGCGACCAGATCCGCCGCTTGCAGGCCCAGATCCGGGCACTGGAACGCACGGTTCTCGCGTTGCGCTCCCAGCTCGTGGACGCGGGGTTGTCACCGGCGCCGCCGTCCGACCTGACCGGGCCGCATCTGCTGCGGCCGCAGCACTCGGCCGACTAGGAGGCGTCGCGGGCCAGGCCGTGGGCGGCGGCCAGCAGCTCGATCGAGCGCAGCCACGCCTTCCTGTCGGGCGCCGAGGAGACCACGATCAGCTCGTCGGCCTGCGCGTGCGCGGCGAAGCGGGTGAGATAGTCCTCCACCTCGCCGGGCGTGCCAACGGCCGAGTACTGCATCATCCGCAGGATCTGCTGCCCGGCCGGCGATTCGAGCACCATGTCGGCCTCCTCCGGCGTGAACGTGCGCCCGCGCCCGAGGAACCGGCTCACCCGGTACCGCTTGGCCGTCAGCAGCTGCTCCTGCGCCTCCTCGCGGGTGTCGGCGGCGATCACGTTCACCCCGGCGATCACGTACGGCTCGGCGAGCTGCTCGGACGGCTTGAACTCGCGCCGGTAGAGCGCCACGGCCTCCTCCAGCGCGTCGGGCGCGAAGTGCGAGGCGAACGCGTACGGCAGCCCGAGCGCGGCGGCGAGCTGGGCGCCGAACAACGACGAGCCGAGGATGTACAGCGGCACGTTCGTGCCCTTGCCCGGCGTGGCGTCCACACCGGGGATGCGGGACTCGCCGGTCAGGAATCCCTGGAGTTCGAGGACGTCCTGGGGGAAGGTGTCGGCGGCGCCCGGGGTGCGCCTCAGGGCGCGCATGGTGGGCTGGTCGCTGCCGGGGGCGCGGCCGAGGCCGAGGTCGATGCGTCCGGGGTGGAGGGTCTCCAGGGTGCCGAACTGCTCGGCGATGGTCAGCGGGGAGTGGTTGGGCAGCATGATGCCGCCCGCTCCGAGGCGGATCGTCCTGGTGTGAGCGGCTACATGGGCGATGAGCACGCTGGTGGCCGAGGAGGCGATGCTCGGCATGTTGTGGTGCTCGGCGTACCAGATGCGGTGGTATCCCAGTTCTTCGGCCCGCTGGGCCAGACCCACGCTCGCGGCCAGACTCTCGCTCGCCGTCTCTCCGTCGCCGATGTGCGCCAGATCAAGGATGGAGAGTGGAACAGTCATGGGGAACGAGCCCTTTCGCCTGGACGGTGGCCATCGGGCAGTGCAACCGTAATGGCTCTCCGCTTATTTCCCGGGCTGGTTTCCGGGCTGCTTCCCGGGCTTGTTCCCCGGGCGCCCCCGTGCGGGGGGCGCCCGGGAGGCGTCAGGACGCGGTGCAGGTGAGGGCGGGCGGGGTGCTGGTCGCGGCGTCGCCGTTGGCGAGGAAGCCGAACGTGGTCGTCGCGCCGCCGGCCAGGGCGCCGTTCCAGCTCAGGTTCGTCACGGTGGCGTTGCCGGACAGGGTGCCGTTCCAGAGCTGGCTGATCGTCTGGCCGCCGGGGAACGTCCACTGGACCTTCCAGCCGGTGGTCGGCGCCGAGCCGGTGTTCTTCACGGTGACCTCGCCCTGGAAGCCGCCCTGCCACTGGCTGGTCACCTTGTAGGCGGCCGAGCAGCCGGCCGGGCCGGTGGTGGGGGTGACGGTGGGCGTGACCGTCGGGGTCACGGTCGGGGTCACCGTGGGCGTCACGGTCGGGCTCGCGGTGGGCGAGGGCGCGGCCATGGCCAGGTCGTACGCCCGCTGCGGCACGAACTGCCCGGCCCCCGCGATGCAGCCGTCGGCCTCGCCCGGCGGCTTGACCCACAGGTAGGCGTCGATCGCCGCGTCACCCGTGTTCGTGGTGCTCCAGATGCCCGTGGCCCGGCCGGCGGGGTCGCACCACTCGCTGCCCGCCGGGCCGTTGCCGTTGCGGCTGGTGTCGATGACCGCCTTCAGCCTGGACACGCCGGTCGCCGCGATGACGCTCTTGGCGTACGACACCAGTCCCGGCGTCGCGCGGTAGTTGGAGGTGTTGAGCGCGATGCCGTCGGCGCTGCCCCCGACGTCGGCGCCGTTGAGCCTGGACGCGGCCTCCGACGGCGACAGCCAGGCGTCATGGCCGATGTCGAAGTACACCTTGACCTGCGACGACGTCGCCTTGAACTTCTTGCCCGCGTACGCCATGGACGCCTTCACCTCGGCCTGCTGCGCGGCGTTCATGCAGTTCGTCATGATGGCCAGCGCGTCCGGTTCGAGGACGACGGTCGCCGCCCGCCCGCCCAGACCGGCCGCGATCTGGTCGATCCACGCCCGGTAGGACGCGTGGTCGGGCGCCCCGCCCGCGCTCGCGCCGCCGCAGTCGCGGTTGGGCATGTCGTACACGACGACGATCGGGATCTTGCCCGCCGCGGCGGCGGCCCCCACGTAGGAGTCCACCTGGCCGCGCACGGTCGCGGGGTTGTAGCTGGCGAACCACCGGCCCTGGGGGACGGCGGCGATCCGGTCCCTGATCACCGGCGTACGGCTGTCGCCCGGGTTGGCGGCGACCCATTTGGCGGCGTTCGTCTGGGGATCGAGGTAGAAAGCGGAGTCGGCGGCCTGGGCGGTGGACGAGGCGAGGACGACCGCCCCCGCCGCGGCCACGGCGGTGGCGGCGACGAGCGCCGCGAGCACGGGCCTTCTGCGAGACATGAGGTTACTCCGTCCGTAGAGTGGGAGTGGGAGCGCTCCCACGGCTCTCTCCGGATCGTAGGGAGCCCGCCCGGCCGCAGAAAGACATCCGACCGCTGCCGACCGGCTTTCCCCAGGCCACGGCCGGTCAGGGCGATGAAAGTTTCACTCCGCCAGGCACGCCTCGAACACCGCGGTCAACCGGTCGACATCGGCCGCCGTGGGCTGCTCCGGGCCCAGCCGGCGGCGCATCGCGCCGATGCCCAGGAAGACCGCCGTCGCCATCCTGGCCCGCGCCTGGACGTCGGCCCCGTCGAGCTGCGCGGCCAGCGGATCGAGGATGGACGTGCGCAGGCGCTCGCGCACGACGTCCTGGATCTCCGGATGGGCGGCCGAACGTTCGAGGGTGCGCAGCACCGGGCTCTCGGGGTCGTGGTGCATGCGCTCGGCGGCGTATTCGGCCAGGCGTCGCGGCAGGCTCCCGTGATCGCCGGCCAGCAGGGCGACGAACGTGGGCTCGCCTTCGAGCACCGCGCCGAAGAGCCCGGCTTTGGAGCCGAAATAGCGGCCGACCAGGGCGATGTTGGCCTCCGCGGCCGCGGCGATCATGCGGACGGTGACCTGCTCGTATCCGTGCTCGCCGAACAGCACGCGGGCCGCGTCAAGGATGCGCTGCCGGGTGGCCTCGCGTCCGCGGGGCCGGGCGTCCGTCGTCGGGGCGTCCATGTTCCGAACTCTACTCAGGAATAAAGTCACTTGCCGCGCGGCTAGTAAACATGCGTATACTCAACATTGGATAAGTGCGTACGAAGGGGATGTGGTGTCTTGGTAGCCCAGGCACAGGCCGCGCCCCCCGCCCGAAGGCAGTACACCCACCGCGAGATCCTCGAAGTCATGTCCGGGCTCATGCTCGCCATGCTGACGTCGATGATCTCCACTTCCGTGGTGGGCACCGCGTTGCCGACGATCGTGGGGGAACTCGGCGGTCAGGACCAGTACTCATGGGTGGCCAGCGCCACCATGCTGACGATGACGGTCTCGACGCCGTTGTGGGGCAAGCTGTCCGACCTGTTCGGACGGAAACTGCTCTTCCAGACCGCTCTCGGTCTGTTCGTGGCGGCTTCACTGGTGGCCGGTCTGTCGCAGAACATGGGACAGCTCATCGCGGCGCGTGCCGTGCAGGGCCTGGGCGTGGGTGGTTTGTCGGCACTTGCGCAGGTGATCCTGGGAGACATCGTCTCGCCGCGCGAGCGCGGCCGGTACTCCGGTTACATGGGGGCCGTCTTCGGGATCTCCACCGTCGCCGGGCCGCTGCTCGGCGGGTTCATCGTGGACACCGACTGGCTCGGCTGGCGCTGGTGCTTCTACGTCGTGGTGCCGTTCGCCATCGTCGCGTTCGCGGTGGTGCAGAAGGTGCTGCGGCTGCCCAAGGTCAAGCGGAACACCTCGATCGACATCTGGGGCGCGACCACCATCACGGCCAGCGCGGCCTCGCTGATGCTGCTGCTGACGCTGGGCGGCAACGAGTTCGAGTGGAACTCGTTCTGGACCTACTTCCTGGCCGCGTTCGCCCTGCTCATGCTGGCCCTGGCGGTGCTGGCCGAGCGTACGGCCCGCAACCCGATCCTGCCCCCGCGGCTGTTCAGGAACCGCACGTTCGTGCTCACCAGCGCGGCCTCGCTGTTCGTCGGCATGGCCATGTTCGGCGCGATGATCTACCTTCCGCAGTACCTGCAGATCGTCAAGGGCCTGAGCCCGACGAAGTCGGGTCTGATGACGCTGCCCATGGTGGTGGCGCTGTTCCTGGCGGGCGTGATCTCCGGCAAGATCGTCACGAACACCGGCAAGTGGAAGATCTTCCCGGTCGCCGGTCTGGTGATCGTGGCCGTCGGCCTGTTCCTGCTCTCCCGGCTGCACGTCGACTCCAGCGAATGGCTCATCGGCTTCGACGTGGGCGTCCTGGGCATCGGCCTCGGCCTGTCCATGCAGATGCTCATCCTGGCCGCCCAGAACGGCTCCGAGCTGCGTGACATGGCCTCGACCACGGCCGGCGTCTCGTTCTTCCGCTCGCTCGGCGGCGCGATGGGCGTCGCGGGCTTCGGCGCGATCCTGACCAACCGGCAGGCGAGCGAGTTCGCCGACCTGGTGGCCCAGGCCCGCCTCCACCTGCCCAGCACCGGGCAGAAGCTGGGCAGCCCCGCCGCCATCCAGCACCTGCCCGAGCCGATCAAGGGCATCATCCTGGAGTCCTTCACCCGGGCCCTGGAGACGGTGTTCATGGTCGGCGTGCCGATCGCCCTGCTCGGGTTCGTCGCGGCGCTGTTCCTGAAGGAGCTGCCACTGCGCGGCACCACGATGCCGGCCGGCCCCAAGCCCCTCGGCAAGGACGACCTCGTCCTGGCCGGGCTGCTCCTGGAGCTCATCGCCCAGCGCGTCGAGCGCTCGAACGGCCAGCCGTCCGCGCTGCTCTCCGCGGTCGCCAGGATGGCGCCGCCCGACGGCCGCCCCGAGCGCGAACGCGCCTGGGCGGTCGCACAAAACGTGCTCCGGCCCACCTCGCGCGCCCTCATCGCGCAGGCCACGCCGGCGCAGCAAGACCTCGTATCCGGAGGAGTCTCACAATGATTCGCAAGTTCGTGGGCGCCGTAGCGGCCGCCCTGGCGGTCATGGCCGGCCTGTGGCTGATGATCGCCCCCTTCGCCCTCGGCACGCAGCCCGAGAACGCCGACTGGACCGACCCCACCACGACCGAGTTCTTCTCGGGCCTGGGCGTGACCGTCTTCGGTCTCGTGGGCGTCGTCGGCTTCGTCCTGGCCATCTACGAAGAGCTCGTGGTCCGCGGGCTGGTGACCGTCAAGCAGCGCGTGCAGCCGGAGCCAGAGCCCGAGCCCGTGCCCGCCGCGCCGCAGGCGTCCTCGGCCGAGCTGGCGAGCCTGCTCGCCCCGCTCGTGGAGGCGCTGCGCGAGGACATGCACAACCCGAGCCGCGGCGGTGAGCACCGTCAGAACGGCAGGACCACCCTGGTGGGTCTGGAGGAGTCCCGATGAAGGCCAAGCTGGGCATTGCCGCCCTCGTCCTGCTGTTCCTGACCGGGCTGTGGCTGGTCGCCGCGCCGTTCGCGGTCGGCTACCAGCCCCGGGGCGCCGGGTACACGGACGCGACCGTCAACGACCTGTGGGTCGGCGGCGGACTCGCCGCGGTCTCGTTCGTCGCCCTGGTGATCTACGCCGCCGACTCACTGCGCGAGCTGGCCCGCCGCGGCAAGCACGCGGACGCCTGACGCGAGTCCTGCCGTGTTCGGCGGTAGCACAGACCCCGGCTGGGAGCCGCTGGAAGGCCGGCTCCCGGCTGGGCAGTTCGAGATCGGCAAGGACGGCGCCGGGCTGCTGGTCGTCGGCTTCGACGGGTCGGACCCCAGCCGCAACGCGCTCGCGTACGCGGCCGGCCTGGCCCGGCGGGACGCCGCCGCGCTGCTCGTCGTCTTCGTGGAGCCGATCAACAGCACCACGTTGTGGTTCTTCGCCGGCTCCCCGGTCATCCCGGACAGCGCGGCCGACCTCACCGACGACCTCCGGGACGAGCTGAAGGGCGCCGGCGTGCCCTGGCAGTTCGTCAGCGTCCGCGGGGACACCGCCCGCGAGCTGGAGGCGCTCGCCGGCTCCTACCGGGCCGACGCCATCGTGGTCGGCAGGTCGCGTTCCTCCTGGCACGCCCTGGGCGGCTCGGTGGCCGTCGGCCTGGCGAAACGGGCTCGCCGTACCGTGCTGATAGTCCCCTGACCTGGCATGACGTCGCATATGGTGGCCAGATGAAACGTACCGCCGCCATCGCGTTCGTGGTGCTCACGTCCGTTTCGTGCGCAGGGCAGGAGCCCGTCGCCTCGTCCGGCGCCACGCCCACGCCCTCCGCGCCCGCGTCCGGGACGACGTCGCCCACGACCTCGCCCACCAGCGAGCCGAGCCCGACGGCTCCGCCGCCGTTCACCTCGAAGGTCACAAAGGTGTCGCGCGAGCGGCTGCCGTACTCGTGGCGGCCCGGTTGCCCGGTGTCCTACCAGGACCTGCGGCTGGTCACCATGTCGTTCTGGGGCTTCGACGACAAGCCGCACACCGGCGAGCTCGTCGTCCGCAAGACGGTCACCGACGACATCGAGACCGTCTTCCGCAAGCTGTACGACTGGCGCTGGCCCATCCGGCAGATGAAGCTCGTCGACGTCTACAAAGGCGACGACTTCGCCTCCATCGAGGCCGACAACACCTCGGCATTCAACTGCCGTCGCGCGACCGGCTCCAGCAATTGGTCGAACCACGCGTACGGCCAAGCGATTGACATCAATCCACGCGAGAACCCATATGTCACTGCAAGCGGTGGCACAGCGCACCAAAATGCCAAGAGGTACACCGAGCGCCCAATGAAGGGTAAAGGTGTGGTAAACCCTGGAGACAAGGTCGTAAGGGCCTTCGCCGACGTCGGATGGGAGTGGGGCGGCTACTGGACGGGCGCCAAGGACCTGCAGCATTTCAGTAAGGGCGGAGGCTGAGACAATCCCTCATGGCGGCTAAGGACGGCGACGGCTGGGCCGAATGCGGGCTCGGACACAGACATTGGGGCATTCACGGAGCGTCGGGCCTGCTGCTCGTCCACCATGACCCGCTCGGCGTGCCCCACGTGCTCATGCAGGAACGCTCCTTGTGGAGCCACCACGGCGGCACCTGGGGGCTGCTCGGCGGCGCCCGCGACAGCCACGAGGACGCCGTCACCAGCGCGCTGCGCGAGGCCCGCGAGGAGGCCGCCCTCGGCGGCGACGGGTTCCGTGTCCAGGGCGTCTACCTCGACGACCACGGCGGCTGGAGCTTCGAGACGGTGATCGCCGAGTCCGCCGAGCTGGTGCCGGCCAAGCCCGCCAACAGCGAGAGCACCGACCTGCGCTGGCTGCCGCTGCCCGAGGTGGCCGGCCGCAAGCTGCATCCCGGCTTCGCCGCGACCTGGGACCGCGTCCAGGCCGCCATCCGTCCCGAGACGATCGTGCTCGACGTCGCCAACATCATCGGCGCGCGGGCCGAGCACGGCTGGTGGAACGACCGGCTGGGCGCGGCCACCCGCCTGCTCACCGACGTGGCGGAGCTCAGGCTGTTCCACCCGGTGTTGTCGCAGTGGTTCCCGCGGGTGGTCGCGGTGGTGGAGGGCGCGGCCAGGAGCACCCCCGAGATCCCCGGGCTGCAGGTCGTCGCGGCGACGGGCAGCGGCGACGACGCGATCGTCGACGTCGTGGCCCGGGCCAAGCCGTGGGAGCGGGTGCTCGTCGTCACGGCCGACCGCGGGCTCCGGGGACGGGTCGCCGAACTGGGCGCCGAGACCGAGGGCCCCCGCTGGCTCCTGTCACAACTGGGCCGCTGAACGGGCGGCACTGCTAAACAGGGAGCACCTCGTCGAAGGCGGCCGTCAGCCCGGTCACGTCGAGCACCCGTCGCAGCACGCCGTGCACGCCGAACAGGCGTAACGAGCCGCCGTGCCCGGCGACCGCGCGCTGGTGCTCCACCAGCGTCCACAGGCCGCTGGAGTCGCAGAAGTCGAGGTGGTGGGCGTCGATCGCGAGGTGCACGAGCCCTTCGGCGGTCAGCCCGGCCAGCCGCTGCCTCAGCAGGGGCGCCGTGACCTTGTCGAGGTCTCCGGCCAGGCGCACCGTCGTGTCGCCGGGACCACGCTCCACCTCGACGCCGAGATCCGCCACCTCCTGAACGTACACCCCTGCCACCACAGCCGCTATCGTGGTGTCCGCACAGGAGGGTTCGCATAGTGGACGAGTGCAGCCGCCTTGAAAGCGGCCAGGTCAGCGATGGCCTCGTGGGTTCGAATCCCACACCCTCCGCTCACTCGCGCACACCCGCGAACCCGTCGCCCACACTGGCGGCGAGCTGCAGGTAGGCCTCCCTGGTCGCCTCCTGGAGCCGGTCGAGGTCGATCTCCGCGCCCTCCTCCAGGTGCGGGTCGTACGGCACCCTGATCACCGCGCGGCACCTGGCCGCGAAATGGGCCTCCAGCTTTCTGATGTCCACCGCCGACTTCGACCGCGGCCGGACGCTGCACAGCACCACGGTCGCGTTCTTCACCAGGTCGGCGTAGTGGTGGGCCTCCAGCCAGTCGAGAGTGGCCGAGGCCGCCCTGGCGCCGTCCACGGAAGGGCTGCTGACCAGCACGATCTGGTCGGCGAGCCCGAGCACGCCGCCCATGGCGGAGTGGAGCAGGCCGGTGCCGCAGTCGGTGATGCAGATGGAGTAGAAGTTCTCCAGCACCTGGGAGACGGCCTGGTAGTCGGCGCCGCTGAACGCCTCCGACACCGACGGGTCGCGGTCGGAGGCCAGCACCTCCAGCCGCGAGGGCGCCTGCGAGGTGAACGCCCTGATGTCGACGTACCGCTTGACCTGGTCACGCTCGTTGAGCAGGTCGCGCACGGTGGCGGAGGTCTCCAGCACCAGCTTGTCGGACAGCGTGCCCCGGTCGGGGTTGGCGTCCACGGCGATGACGCGGTCGCCGCGCATCTGCGCGAGCGTCGCGCCGAGCCCGACCGTCGTCGTGGTCTTGCCCACGCCGCCCTTCAGGCTCAGCACCGCCACCCGGTGGTGGCCGGTGGTCACGGGGGTGCGCGCCCTGGTCACCAGCTCGCGGCGGCGGCGCACCTCCGGCGCCTCGCCCGGCTTGATCCAGCCGCCGGACGCCTTGTAGACCAGCCGCCGCCAGCCCTTCGAGGGCGCGTTGCGCCTGCCGCGCAGCAACGACTCCGGGTCGAGGCTGTCGGCGGTCGGCCTGCCGGTGAGCGGCGGGCGCTGCGGCGCGGTGAACACGGGGATGGGCGCCGGACGCCGCCGGCGCTCGTGCGGCGGCGGGATCTCCCGCTCGGCCGGCCGCCACTCCTGGCGGTCGCTCCACTGCGGGCGCTCGTCCCGCGCGGCGTCCTGGGGGGCGGGGGCCTCGCCGTGCGCGAGGTCGGGCCGCTGCGGGCGGCCCTCGCGGAAGGAGGTGTCGGACCACTGCGGCCGCTCGTCCCAGCGGGGCCGCTCGTCGGCCGCCGCCTCCTCGACCGCCTCCCTGCGTACGGGCTCCCCGCGTACGGGCTCCCTGCGTACGGGCTCCTCCGCGCGGACCGGCTCCTCTCGGCGGACGGGCTCCTCGAACCCCCGCGGCGGCTCGACGGGGGCGGGCTCGGCGGCTTCGATCGGGGCGGGCTCGTCGAACACCCTGGCCGCGTCGGTACGGGGCGGCACGTCGAACGCCCCGGGCGACTCGGTGCGGGACGGCAGGTCGAACGCCTTGGGCGACTCGGTGCGGGACGGCAGGTCGAACGCCTCGGGCAGCTCGGTGATCATCGGCTGCGTCTCGTTCGACTGCTCGGCGGGCCGCGACCAGTCGCCGAGCGACGGCCAGCCCGGCTCCTCGCTCTCGCGCGCCTGCTCCTCGCCCTGCTGGCGGCCCTGCTGCCGTCCCTGGTCCCCGACCGGCTCCTCGCCCTGCTCCTGGCTCGGCCTCTCGCCCTGCTCCCGGCCCTGCTCGGTGTCCTTCTCCCCGCTCCCCGCCCGCTCGGGCGGCGTGAACGTCAAGGAGTAGCTGTCGGTGTCGTCAGGACGCGGCAACGGCTTGAGCGGCGCCAGGAAAGGGTCCTCCGACCGGCCGAGACTCACCGGCGGCACGGCCGGCTCGCCTGCCACACTCTCCTGCCCCCTGCCGCCTTCCTGCCCCCTGCCGCTCTCCTGCGTGGCGGCCCTGTCCAGCCACTCCCCTGCCTCGCTCTCGGCCGCGGGCAGATCCTCGGCCGCCGCGTGGCCGTAAACGGAGTCGACGGCGGCGCGGAACAGCGGCGGCGTCGGCGTGTCGTGCGGCGTGGGCACGAGCAGCCACGGGTCCTTGGGGTACGGCGAAGCGACCGGCTCGTCCGCCGACGCGGACGAGGCTCCGACGGAGACGGGCGTCTCCTCCGTCTCCTTGATCGCGTCGAGCCAGGCCAGCTGTTCCTCGAGAGATTCTTCTCGATCGTGTCTTGCCACCGTGTTCCCCCTCGGGTGGGTCTAAAGGGGCAGCAAATACTTTGCAGGTTAACGCCACGCGTTCCCGCGCAGCCCGGCAACCCACAACTTCTTTGCCCGGCTACCGTGGATCGCATGCGAGCCATTGAGATCACCGAGCCGGGTGGACCAGAGGTCCTGGAATGGCGTGAGGTGCCCGATCCGGCCGTCGGACGCGGCGACGTGCTCATCGACGTGGTGGCCTCGGCGGTGAACCGCGCCGACGTCCACCAGCGGATGGGCTTCTACGACCCGCCGCCCGGCGCGCCCCTGTACCCGGGGCTGGAGGTGTCGGGCGTGGTGGCCGCGGTGGGGGCGGACGTCGAGCAGTTCAAGGCCGGCGACGAGGTGTGCGCGCTGCTGGCCGGCGGCGGTTACGCCGAGCGCGTGGCGGCGCCCTGGCAGCAGGTCATGCCGGCGCCGCAGGGCGTGCCGCTGGCGGAGGCGGCGGGGCTGCCCGAGGTGGCGTGCACGGTGTGGTCGAACGTGTTCATGGTCGGCCGGCTGCGGCGCGGCGAGACCCTGCTGGTGCACGGCGGGGCCAGCGGCATCGGCACGTTCGCGGTGCAGCTCGCCAAGGCGCTCGGCTCGCGGGTGGCGGCCACGGTCGGGTCCGAGGCGAAGGCCGAGCAGGTCAGGAAGCTGGGCGCGGACGAGGTCGTCAACTACCGCGAGGAGGACTTCGCCGACCGGGTGGAGGCCGACGTCATCCTCGACATCATGGGCGCCAAGTACCTGGCGGCCAACGTCCGGGCGCTGCGCACCGGCGGCCGGCTGGTGATCATCGGCCTCCAGGGCGGCGGAAGGGCCGAGCTCGATCTCGGCGCGCTGCTGACCAAGCGGGCCTCCGTCCACGGCACCACGTTGCGCGCCCGTCCGGTCGACGAGAAGGGCGTCATCGTCCGGAGCGTCGTGGACAACGTCTGGCCGCTGGTGGAAGCGGGTGCCGTACGTCCGGTGATCTACGCGAGCGTGCCCATGGCAGAGGCAGCCGATGCACACCGAATGTTGGATTCGGGAGAGCACGTCGGCAAGATCCTGCTAGTACGGTGAGTGTTATGAATGCTGAGGACAACAACACCCCTCACATCGTGGTGGTGGGCCCCGACTTCCAAGGTCAGGGCGATAGCGGTGATGAAGAGCGCTCGGTCACCAACCTGGTCGAGCAGCCCGCCAAGGTGATGCGCATCGGCAGCATGATCAGGCAGCTCCTGGAGGAGGTGCGCGCCGCCCCCCTCGACGAGGCCAGCCGCAAGCGCTTGAAGGAGATCCACGAGTCCTCCATCAAGGAGCTTGAGGACGGTTTGGCGCCGGAGCTGGTCGACGAGCTGGAACGGCTGTCGCTCCCGTTCACCGACGACAACGGCACGCCCCCCAGCGAGGCCGAGCTGCGCATCGCGCACGCCCAGCTCGTGGGCTGGTTGGAGGGTTTGTTCCACGGTATCCAGACCACCCTGTTCGCCCAGCAGATGGCGGCCAGGGCCCAGTTGGAGCAGATGCGCAGGGCGCTGCCCGGCGTGCCGGGTGACGAGGGCCACCGGCCGCCGAGCGGGTCGGGCCCCTACCTGTAGAGCCGTTCCAGCACCTGAGCGACGCCGTCCTCGTCGTTGGACGCGGTCACGTGATCGACCGCCGCCAGCACGTCGGGGTGGGCGTTCGCGACGGCGTACGACGTACCTGCCCAGCTCAGCATGGGCAGGTCGTTCGGCATGTCGCCGAAGGCGACCACGTGGGCCGGCTTGATCTCGTGCCGCCCGGCGAGCGTGGCCAGCGCCGTGGCCTTCGTCACGCCCTGGGCGCTCATCTCGACCAGGCCGCCGTGGCTGGAGTGGGTCGCGGTCACCAGGTGGCCCACCAGGTCGTGCACGGTCGCGTGCAGCTCGTCGGCGCCCATCTCGGGATGGAGGGCGAGCAACTTGGCGCAGGGCCGGGCGGTCAGCGCGTCTCGGTCAATCCGGACAACTCCGACACCCTTGCGATCCAGACCACCGAGCCGGAAATCGGACTCATGCGCAAAACCGCCTTCATACTCGACCGAAAATACGAGACCGGACACGTTCGCTCGTAGCTGAGCGACGACTTCCCCCAGTACGTGGGCGTCGATGAGGTGAGATTCCACTATCCGTTCGGTATGGAGATCGTAGATCAGTGCGCCGTTGGCGCATACGGCCAGGCCACGGTGCCGTACGGCGCCCGCGACCTCCCTCATCCACCTGGGCGGCCGTCCGGTCACGAAGACGAGCGCGGCCCCGGATTCCTCGACTTTCGCGAAGGCCGCAGCCGTCCGGGGAGACACGGTTCCGTCGGCGCGCAGGGCGGTGCCGTCGAGGTCGGTGGCCACTAGGCGCGGCGGTGCAAGGCTCTGCATAACAGGTTCCAGTTTGCCCGGTGATGCCGCCTGACAGAAATCTTCGTAGGGACGGGAACACCAACGCGCCAGAATGGTGTTAGATGTGATGGCGTTGTATTAGCTGATCCCGTAGTGAAAACCAGCATGACTTTGTCTGAGCCACCCCGGGTGCCTGCTGTACGACACACCGGGATCCACGAGGTGTGGGTCCCATAGATTCACATCCTGAGGGAGAGCTTTTATGGCTCAGGGAACCGTCAAGTGGTTCAACGCTGAGAAGGGCTTCGGCTTCATCGCCCCGGACGGCGGTGCGCCGGACGTGTTCGTGCACTTCTCCGAGATCGTCGGCAACGGCTACCGCAGCCTTGAAGACGGCCAGCGGGTCGAGTTCGAGATCACGCAGGGACAGAAGGGGCCGCAGGCCTCCCAGGTCCGTGCTATCTGACCTGTAGTTCGTAGTTCGCAAGTAAGGCCGGGGTCCGCATTCCAGCGGACTCCGGTCTTTTTGCTTCTCGCCCCGGAGACCGCCATTGCCTCTCGCCAAAGCCTGAGGACGCCGTGGCGGCCCCGAGAGGCGTCGTGCGGCCCCTCCCATGTCCGGACATGTACTCGCGCCTCAGCGGCCGTCTGAAGCGCCTGCCGACCTTCTGTCCACAGGCGCCTGTCGCCCTGTGGACAAAGGGGAGTTTCACAAATCAGTCACGGCCTCGGGCACGGCCCAACTTCCCTCCGTCTCCCGCCATCCACCCGTATATGAGGTACGCGTGGTTATGTCACCCCGTGACCATCACCGGGGTCATCCTGCTCCTGCTCAACGACCACCTCTTCAAGCCGCTCTGGCCCGGCCTCCTCACCGGCAAGCTCAGTGACCTGGCCGGACTCGTGGTCGCCCCCACCGTGCTGGCACTGCTCGTCGGACGCCGCGCCGACCTGGCGGCCACCGTCCTGACCGGCCTGCTGTTCACGTTCATGAAGACCACGGAGACGGGCGCCGATCTCGCCTCCCAGGCTTGGAGCCTCGTGGCCGGGCCCGCGCGCGTCCTGGCCGACCCGACGGACCTGATCGCCCTGCCCGCCCTCGCCCTGGCCTGGTGGGTACGGCAGCGCAGCGCCGGCACCGACTCCCCGCGCCGGCGGATCATGGTCACCGTGCCGCTGGCCGTCCTGGCCGTGACCGCCACGGCCGGGCCCGTCCCGGCATCGGCGGCCCTGTCCGTGGACGTGACCGAGTCGGGCAAGATCGTCGTTGGGACGACCGGCACGGAACACAGTTCCCGCCTCTCCGACGACGGCGGCACGACCTGGACCGACGGAACCGCGCCCGCCTCGACCCGGACGTCGATCAGCGCCCAGTGCGTGCCCGGCCAGGCGACCCGCTGCTACCGCGTCCGCCAGAACCACCTCGGCGTGGACCAGTCGGACGACGGCGGCCGGACCTGGCGACCCTCCTGGGAACCGTCCCCCGACGCCCGCCTCCGCCTGACCAGGAAGCACGGCGCGGAGGAGAGCATGCTCATGTCCTACGACCTGGCGGTCCAGGCCAGGCCCGGAGGACACGTCGTGGTCGTCGCCAACGGCGTGGACGGCATCCTGGTCAGGGATGTCTCAGGCGCCTGGCGTCGCCTCGGCTGGTCGTACACGCTCGACGACGTGCGGGCCGACGAGGTGGACCTCAGCCCCGAGCGGAACGTCGCGCTCTTCCTGGCGGTGTGCATGCTGCTGGGCGGCGTCGGCGCCAGGATGCGCAGGTATCAGGGCGCGTTCGCGACATCAGGGGCAATCGGGGCGCTGGCCATGTACGTCGCGCTGGACAGCGGGATCGGCGAGACGGTGTTCGTCAACCTCACCGCCGTGTTCAGCTGGGCGGTCGCGCTGGCGACCGGGCTGGCGTGCCTCGTGCTGGCCTGGGACGGCAAGCCGCAGCCGGTGAGCGCGCTGACCGGCGTGGTGGCCGCGCCGCTGGTCTACGCGGCCGTCTACCTGCCCTTCCACGGCTGGGCACGCGGCACGCCCGAGACCCACGGGACCGCCGTCATGCTCGCGGCCCTGCTGACGGGCCTGATCGTGGTCGCGGGCGTCGCCGTCATCGCGATCGACGCCCGCCGCCACTCCTACTTGGACGGCTCCAGCACGTCGAGCCCCACGTAGGGACGCAGCGCCTTGGGAACCACCACCGAGCCGTCGGCCTGCTGGTGGTTCTCCAGGATCGCCACGATCCACCGGGTGGTGGCCAGCGTGCCGTTGAGCGTGGCCAGATGCTGTGGCTTGCCGTCTTTGTCCCGATAACGGACGGCGAGCCTGCGCGACTGGAACTCGGTGCAGTTGGAGGTCGAGGTCAGCTCGCGGTAACGGCCCTGGGTCGGGATCCACGCCTCGCAGTCGAACTTGCGCGCCGCCGACATGCCGAGATCGCCCGCCGCCGTGTCGATGATCCGGTAGGGGACCTCGATCTTGGCCAGCATGTCCTTCTCCCAGGCCAGCAGCCGCTGGTGCTCCTCGTGCGCCTCCTCGGGACGGACGTAGGAGAACATCTCCACCTTGTCGAACTGGTGGACCCTGATGATGCCCCGGGTGTCCTTGCCGTACGAGCCGGCCTCGCGGCGGAAGCACGACGACCAGCCCGCGTAGCGCAGCGGCAGCTCGTCGCCGCTCACGATCTCGTTGGCGTGGTAGCCGGCCAGCGCCACCTCGGAGGTGCCGACGAGGTAGAGGTCGTCCTCCGGCAGGCGGTAGATCTCCTTGTCGTGGGCCACGTGGAAGCCGGTGCCCTGCATGGTCTCCGGCTTGACCAGCACCGGAGTGATCATCGGCGTGAAACCGGCCTCGATCGCCTGCTGCATCGCCATGTTGAGCAGGCCCAGCTGCAGGCGCGCGCCGACGCCCTTGAGGAAGAAGAACCGCGAGCCGGACACCTTGGCGCCGCGCTCCATGTCGATCGCGCCGAGCGCCTCGCCGAGCTCCAGGTGGTCCTTCGGCTCGAAGTCGAACTGGCGCGGCTCCCCGAACGTCTCCAGGACGACATAGTCGTCCTCGCCGCCCGGAGGGGCGCCTTCCTCGACGATGTTCGGCACCGTCTGCATGAGCTGGTCGAGCTCGGCGGCCAGCTTCTCCGCCTCGGCCTCGGCGGCCTTGACCTGGCTCGCGAGGTCTTTGGCCCGCTGGAGCAGCGCGGCCTTCTCCTCGCCCTGCGCCTTGGAGACCGACTTGCCCATGCTCTTTTGCTCAGCGCGCATCGACTCGAACGAGGTCAGCGCGGATCGGTGGCGCTCGTCGAGGTCGAGCAGCGTTGCGACGACGGAGTCGTCCTCACCGCGGGCACGCTGCGACGCCCGTAGCCGGTCGGGATCCTCACGAAGGGTACGCAGGTCAATCACAAGGAAAGGCTACCGGCGCCCACCCCCACCCCGCCCCCGGATTCCCCGGCGCACCACTCGGGCGCACCCGCGGACCCCCCGAAGGCACCGCGACCTGTGTGAACCATCGGGAACGGCCGGACCCGCGTCACCACCTCAGAGCGGTCAGGCCCGCGTGAACGCCCCAGGGGTCAGAGCCGGCCGGACCTGATGCGAGCCAGCCAGTCGGCGGCCTCGGCGAACTGGGTGTCGGCCGTGCCCCTCTTGATCTGCGGCGTGACCCCGTCGGCGCGGGGGTAGCTGCCGAGGAAGCGCACTTCGCCGCAGATGCGGTGGAGCCCGGCGACGGCCTCGCCCACCCGCGCGTCGGCGATGTGCCCCTCGAAGTCGAAGTGGAAGAAATAGCGCCCGATGCCGTCGCCCGTCGGCCGGGACTCGATGCGGGTCAGGTTGACCCCGCGCACGGAGAACTCGGTCAGCATCTCCAGCAGCGCGCCCGGGTGGTCGTCGGCCAGGAAGACGACCAGCGTGGTGCGGTCGGAGCCGGTCGCCTCCGGCAGCGGCCCCGGACGGCTCACCTTGACGAACCTGGTCACCGTGTCGGACCGGTCGCCGATGTCGCCGGCCAGCGCGACCAGCCCGTAGTGCTCGCCGGCGATGCGCGCGGCGATGGCCGCGTCGTACGGCGAGCCGGGCAGCGAGACCTCCTGGGCCGCGGCCGCCGTGGAAGGCGCGGCGACCACCACGGCGTCGGGCAGCTCGCGGGCGATGAAGGCGCGGCACTGCGTGATGGCCGCGGGATGGGTGTAGACCCGCTTGATGTGCGCGATCTCGGTGTCGGGCCTGGCCAGCAGCGAGAACTGGACCGGCAGCAGCAGCTCGGCCGTGATCGTCAACGGCTCGCCCCAGGCGAACTCGTCGAGCGTCGTGGTGATCGCGCCCTCGATGGAGTTCTCCAGCGGCACGACGGCGCCGTCGGCGTCACCGGAACGGGCGGCGTTGAGCGCCGCGCTCACCGTGGCGCAGGGCAGGCGCTCGGCGGCGGGGTCAAGGAGCCTCAGGGCCTCTTCGGTGAAGGTCCCTTCCGGTCCGAGATAGGCGAGTCTGGGCATGCATCCAGAGTATCCGCAGGTGGTCGCAGCACGCCGCCCTTTCGCCGACCGCGTACGGCACCCGTGCGGACACTCAGCGTGAACCCTTGAGGACCCGCGGCGGGACCAGCGGCCCCAGCCCGAGCCGGGCCGCCCGCACCGCCTGCTCCTCCTCCGGCGACAGCGGCTGCTGCCCCTTCCCGCCCACCACCGGACGCACGTACGTGCGTGTCTCGCTGGTGCCGTTGATCGAGGTCAGCACGATGCCGTCGCCCAGCCCGTTGATCATGGCCACCGAGAACGAGAGCCTGCCGCTCATCTCGGCGAGCGCGTCGTAGCGGCACACGGCCACGTCCCTGATCGCCTTGAGGTCGCCGGCGCCCTCGCCGGCCTGCCTGGCCACCCTGCGCAGACAGTCGTCGACGGCGGCCCTGGCCTGCCTGAGGCCCATGTAGCCGATGAACACGCCACTCACCCCGGCCACGAGGCCCACGACTACCCAAGCGGTAACGAGCACGCCACAGAGGGTAATACTTCGGTCAAGCCAGTTGCCGCCTTTTGGGCAACCAGGACGCCAGCAGCCAGACCAGAACCAGCGCCCCGAGCCCGAACCCGTCCTGCACGATCTTCCCGAGCACCAGGCTCACCCCCGGGATCCCGGCGGCGATCAGCGAGACCCCCCACCAGGGCACGGGCACCACGTAGAACAGCCAGACCCCCGCGGCCACCCGCAGCCTCACCGGATCGCGCCCGTCGCCGACGATCGCCCCGAGCACCACGACCACCCAGGCCAGGTGGTGGATCCAGGCGACCGGCGAGAGCAGCACCGCCATCAGCGACGTCAGCGCCACCGCCGTCAGCTCGTCCTTCGCCAGGTACGCCGCCCGCGCCGCCCGGAACCCGTACCAGGCCACGGCCGCCACGATCACCGCCCAGATCACGAACGTCAGCGACTCCGGCATGTACAGCCGCAGCAACATGCCGCGGATCGACTGGTTCGTCGTGGCGGTGTTCGCCCCCAGCCGCTCCGGATCGAGCAGCGCCGAGAACCAGAAGGCGGACGCGTCCTGCGGGATCACCACGAACGGCAGCACCGTCAGCACGGCCGCCACGAAGGCCGCCATGAAGAACGTCCGCCACTGCCTGGTGACCAGGAAGTAGATCAGGAAGACGCCGGGAGTCAGCTTGACGGCCGTGGCCAGCCCGACCAGGAACCCCCGGGGCAGCCAGGGCCGCCGTGCCAGGCAGTCGACCAGGCACAGGGCGACCAGCAGGATGTCCACCTGCCCGAACCGCACCTGGTCCCGGATCGGCATCAGGTACGTGCAGGCCACCATGAGCAGCCCGAACACCCACGGCACGTAGGCCCGCAGCGCCTGGCGGAACGCGAACCAGACGGTGACCGCCAGCGCCGCGAAGATGCCGGCCGTCCACACCCATTGGGCGGTGCCCCAGGACATCTCGGCCAGCGCCACGGCCAGCATGGCCGCGACGGGCGGATAGGTGAACGGCAGCAGCTGGGGCGCCGGGGTGAAGAAGTCGTACACCGGACGGCCGTCGAGCAGCATCTGGCCGCCGGTACGGTAGACGTCGAGGTCGACGAGCCGCTGGTCGTCCGGGTTGGTCAGCCACGTGTGCACGAGAGGCGCGGCCGCCGCCGCGACGACGAGCGCCACCACCACCCACGCCCACCACTGCCGCCGGATCACTCGCACCTCGCCTCTTGTCACGATGGGGCACGTTACCGTGGCTGTTGATCGAGGGCGCAGACACTGGGGGTTCCGGACATGCCTTACGCCACGCTCGGGGGCGAGCACCAAGCGCGTCGCGTACGCCCCGCGACCCCGAGCGCCCGCCCCGAGCCCCCGCACAATCTCGGTGCAGCGGCGCCTCGGGCGCGCCGCCGTCTCGTCACGGTGCTCCTCGGCCTCCTGCTCGCCGCCCTCCTCCTCCCCGGCACGGCCGCCGCCGCCCAGGGGAGCGCCGCGGCGGCCTTGGGCAACGGCGTCCCGGGGCAAGGCGGGCCGGCAGGGCGGCGGGTCGTCGTGGTCGGCGTCCCCGGTCTCCAGTGGAGTGACTTCAGCGAGTCGGGCACGCCGACCCTGTGGAAGCTCGTGGCCCAGGGCAGCTCGGCGTCACTGTCCACCCGCGCCGTCCCGCCCAAGGACCGTGGCCTCACCTGCCCCATGGCCGGCTGGCTGACCGTCTCCGCCGGTCAGCGCGCCGGCACTCCCGGACAGGGCTGCCCCGCCGCGACGCCTCCTCAGCCCGCCGGGGAGGGCGCCACCGTCCCCGCGTGGCGGGAACTGGCGGCCTTCCAGGCCGACACCGGCTACGCGGCCCAGATCGGCACGCTCGGCCAGTTGGTGGCGGACGGCGGCGGCAAGGTGGCGGCGATCGGCCCCGGCGCCGCCCTCGCCGCCGCCGACAAGACCGGAAAAATCACCAAATACGCCCCCACCCTCGACGCCCTGAACGACCTGACCCCCTACAACCTGATCGTCTTCGAAGCCGCCGACCTCACCACCGCCTGGGCCCGCGGCCCCCTCGACGATCACGGAATCCCGGTCTCGCTCCCGGCCGCCGAACGCCAAGCCGCCGCAACCAGGGCAGACCAGCAGATCGCCGCCCTGATCAGCAAAGTGCCCCAGAACACCACCGTCCTGCTCGCCGGCATCTCCGACCTCAGCTCGAACGCCCACCTGCACGCGGCCCTCGCCACGGGACCGTCCCCGAGCGGGCAGCCGTACCCGCGGGGTGGCTCTCTCACCGCCTCCTCCACCCGCCAGGACGGCCTGGTCACCATCACCGACCTCACCGCCACCGCCATCCAGCTCCTGGGCCTGACCGCCCCTCGCGACGTGGTCGGCCGCGCCTGGCAGCCCGACGGCGACGCCTCCGCGCCGGCCGCCGCCACGGTGACCCGACTGGCCGACGGCGACCTGGCCAGCCAGGTGCTCCGGGACGTACGCGGGCCCTTCTTCACCGTCCTGGTGAGCGTCCAGCTGCTCTTCTACGCCCTGGCCGCCCTGGCGCTGCGCCGCCGCCGCTCCTCCCGCGTCCGGCAGGCCCTGCCCGCGTCCGACGCCGCCGGCTCGTCGGCCGCCGACGACCGCACGCCCCCGGCGACCGCTCCCGAGGCGCACGGCCACCCCGCCCCGGCTGCGGGCGGCGACCCGGCCGACGCCTCGAAGCTGCTGGCCGCCATCCAGGTGGTGGCGACCGTCAGCGGCGCCATCGCCGTCTCCACGTTCCTGGCCCAGCTCGTGCCGTGGTGGAGCCTGCCGATGCCGATGGTCTCGGTGATCGTGACGATCCTGGCCATCGCCGCCCTGATCACCGGCCTCGCGTTCGCCGGCCCGTGGCGTGCGCACGTGCTCGGCCCGCTCACCGTGGTCGCGGCCGTCACCTCGCTCGCCCTCCTGATCGACGTGATGACCGGCTCGGCCCTCCAGGTCAACGCCGTGACCGGCTACGAACCCGTCACCGGAGGACGGTTCTACGGCTTCAGCAACATCGCCTTCGCCGTCTACGCCACCGGCACGGTTCTCGGCCTGGCCGGGGTGGCGCATTGGCTGCTCGGCAGGGGCGTCTCCAGGACGGTGGTCGTGGCGCTGTGCGGCCTGTACGGCGCCTTCGCCGTCTTCGCGGACGGTTCGCCCTCGTGGGGCGCGGACTTCGGCGGTGTCCCGGCGTTCGTGATCGGGGTGGCGGTCTTCCTCATCCTGCTGTCCGGCAGGCGGGTGTCGGTGGTGAAACTCCTGCTCGTGGGGGTGGGCGCGGTCGCGCTGATCGCCGCCATCTCGGTCTTCGACTGGATGCGCCCGGCCGACAGGCGCACGCACCTCGGCGCGTTCGTGCAGCAGATCATCGACGGCCAGGCGTGGACCGTCGTCGGACGCAAGTTCGGGGCCATGATCGGCGTGACCGTGGGCAACTGGCCGCTGACCCTGCTCTCGCTGGTCGCGCTGGCGTTCCTGTTCCTGGTGCTGGCCCGCCCGTCGCGGTGGGGGGCCTCGGCGCTGGGTCAGGCGTACACGCTGGCCCCGCCGCTCAGGGCCGGCCTGTTCGGGACGCTCACCTGCGCCTTCATCGGCTTCCTGATGAACGACTCGGGCATCGCCATCCCGGCCATGGCGCTCACGGTGGCGGTGCCGCTGACGCTCGCGGCCTGCGTACGGGCCCTCCAGCTCGCCACGCCCACACCACCAGCAGAACGGTCAACGCCAGCAGCACCCACGCGATCTGAGGCCTGAGGACGCCACTGAGCCATTCGACGCCCCGCGGCTGCCCGTCGACCCGGGCGGGCAGGTAGGCCAGGGACAGGACCAGCAGGTGGGCGACCATGAACCCGTCGACTGCCGAGGCGCCCACCAGGGCGAGCATGCCGAACGCCAGCCCGTCGTACCAGGGCAGGATGTACGGCGTGGCGAACAGGTAGGCCACGACGAGCGCCGCCGCCACGACCGGCGCCTCCAGCCCTCCTGAGGCCCCCTCGCGGAAGGCGGACCGCCGGGACGCCAGCCGGAGCAACGACCAGGCGACGAGCGCGAGCACCACCAGCGCGCCCACCTGGATCTCGCCCCGGTACGCGCGCCCGGTGCCCACCAGGGCCCAGAGCCACCCCTGCACCAGCTTCCAGAACGAGGCGTGCGAGATCGCCTTGCTGGTGGTCGTCACCGGCGTGATCGCCTCGGGCCCGACGACCGCGTAGCCGACGACCACCACGGCCAGCGCGCCGGCCGCCATGACGGCGAGCCGCCCGGGACGTCGGCGCAGCTCCCACGCGGGCCCCAGCGCCACCAGCCCCGCGTTGAGCTTCGTCGCCACCCCCAGCCCGAGCAGCGCCCCCGACGCGACCGGACGTGCCCTGGCCAGCAGCGCGGCCACCATGCAGGCGATGGCCAGGGTGTCGGCGTGCATGCCCGCGACCAGGTGGTAGAGCAGGAGCGGATTGACCGCCCACAACAGGGCGGCCCGCAGCCGCCGGGCGGGATCGTCCCTGGTGCAGCGGTCGATCAGCAGGGCCGTGACGACGAAGGCGGCGGCGTTGAACACCGCCAGCACGAAGATGGTCAACCGGAGCGAGTCGCCGCCGATCCAGCTCGCCAGCGCCTGCAGAGCGGTGGCGACGGGCCCATAGACGCTGGGTTCCTCGCGCCACGGCCGCTCGACCGCGTCGGCGATGGGATCGCCCGGCAGGTCGACGGCGCCGTGCGTGTAGGGGTTGAGCCCCAGCGTGACCATCCGGCCGTACACGGCGTAGTTGAGATGGTCGCCGGAGCCCGAGGGAGGCAGGAACGCGAGCACCCCCGCGGCGAGACAGCCGAGCAGCACCAACGGCCGGACCGGCAGCCCGGGACGCGGCCCGGCGGCCAGCGCCGCCAGCAGCCCGGCTCCGCCGATGAGCAATGCCGCCGCGGCCAGGACGAGCACCGCATAAGAATCAGGACGGGCATCCAGCCAGTACGGCGGCTGCCACCCCGGCCCGCCCAGCGCGGGCACCATGGGAGAGGGCCCGAGCAACCCGATCGTGATCGTCAGGAGCACCGAGACCGCGATCATCACCAGCCCGGGAACCGCGAGCCGCGCTCGAACGGCGTCGGAGAGCCGCCCCGGCCGAGGCGCCGCCCGCCCACCGGCCGCGGAGGCCCGGGCGAACACCGGCCGCCCACCCCACGCGACGACCCCGCCCACGCCCGCCGGGAACCGGCGCCGGTCGGCGGCAGACCACGGAAGCCGCAGCGATGCCACCCGGAAGGGTGGGGCTTGTGCCTGTTTGCGGCGTCTCTCCGAAGTCACCCGCAAATTCCAGCACACTCGTCACGGCCCCAGCCCCAGATCATCCACGCCTGTGGATAACCCGGAGCACGAAATCACCGCTTGGGAAGGAGTTTGCCGAGATTTTCGACGACCACCGGCTCCCGGCTCGCCAGAGCCAGAACGACGTCCCGCAACTGCCGGGCGCGGTGCAGCTGGGCCCGCCAGTCGTTGCCGGTGGCCCGGTGGGACATCTCCACCTCGACCTCGACGACCCTGAACCCCTTGCGCAGCAGGTCGATGGTGAGGGCCGTCTCCACGCCGAACCCGTGCGCCAGCGGCCGGGCGGCCTCGAAGGCGGCTCGGGTCAGGCAACGCTGGCCGTTGAGCGGCTGGGCGGCCTCGAAGCCGGTGGCGCGGCGGATGCCGTCTTTGGACACGCGCACGACTAACCCATGGCCGCCGAGCTTCACCCGCGTGCCGAACAGCGCGATCGTCATGTCGGCCTTGCCCTCGCGCACGGGCTCCACCAGCGGCGCCGCGGCGCTCGCCGTGTCACCCAGGTCGGCGTCGAGGAAGAGCAGGTGGCGAGGGGTACGGTCCTCGTCGAGGAGGCGTACGGCCTCAGCGCCCGTCTCCATGGCCGCGGCCTTGCCGCGGTTGCGGCTGTGGCGGACCACCCGCGCGCCCGCCGCCCGCGCCACCTTGCCGGTGCGGTCGTGCGAGCCGTCGTCGACGACCACAACGAGATCGACGCCCGGCAGGCCGGCCGCCGCGGCGACGGTGGCGGCGATGCGGTCGCCCTCGTTCACCGCGGGAATGACGACGGCCGTGTCAGCCTGCGTCATGATCCCTCGGTGATGAGGAACTCCTGCGGCAGCTCGTCATGCACGGTGAACACCGAGACGAGCCCCGTCACCTGCAGGATCTTGCGGACGGCCGGACGCGGCGCGGCCACCTCCAGCACACCTCCCCGCTCTTTCATGCGCTTGAGCGCCGAGAGCAGCACGTTCATCCCCGTGGAGTCGCAGAAATCCACGGCGGACATGTCGATGACCACCCGGCTGGGCTCGTCCTGCAGCAGCCGAGTGAACTCGGCCTGCAGGTGAGGCGCCGTATAGAGGTCGATTTCTCCGGTGATGGCAACGAGTGCGCACCCGGCATGTGATCGAGTCGAGACCTTGAGCTCCACATGGGCAGGCTAGCGGCGCGGAGGCTTCCGGTCACGTTGTCACGCCGAGAGGGGAACGACAGGTTTTTGTCCTCCGTTTGGGCTCCATCAAAACGGAGAGTACGCGAAGCTTGACAGCGTGACACCGGAACCGGCAACGCTTCATGGAGAAGGAGGGGCTGTGGCCCGCCCCATGGGCCTCGTATCGATGAATGCAGAGAAACCTGAAGATCCACAGCGTCAGGGGCTCCGGGAACGTCTGGAGACCATCCTCATCCGCACAGAAAAGGCCACGTCATGGCATGACGAAGCAGCGCGCCTGCGCAGTCTGCTGAACCACGAGGGCTACGTCCCGATCCGCACCAGGCTGGCGAGCGAAGACCTCGACTTCCTGGCCGGCTCCCGCGCCGACCTGCTCAGGTTCGCCGAGCTCGGGCTGCGGCTGCTCGACCTGCACCAGCCGCGCGACGCGGGTGGCATCACGAGCGACACCGCCAACCCGATCCTGCGCTGCCGGAGCTGCATGTGGCGCTGGCCCTGCCCGACGTTCCGGGCGATGTCGGAGTCGTTCGGGCAACGCGACACCGCGCTCCCCGAACCCGCCTGACCCGGGCGCCCTGACCCGGGCGACCCACGACCGAGGAAGCGAGACCACAGCGGAAGATCGAGGCAGGACACCGTGCGGGAACGTCAACTTCCGGACACCAGGGGCAACCGGATCTCGAACCGGCACCCCGGTCCTTCGTTGACCACCCCGATCATCCCATCATGCGCCTCGACGATCCCCTGGGCGATCGCCAGCCCGAGCCCGGCGCCGCCGTCGGCGGTGGGCGTACGCGCGGCCTCCCCCCGGAACGCCACCTCGAACACCCGAGGCAGATCCTCCTCGGGAATCCCCCCGCAACCGTCGGCCACCGAGAGGCAGGCCATCCCCTGCTCGTCCACCCCGGCCCGCAGCACCACCGCCCGTTCCGACGGCGTGTGCCGGATGGCGTTGACGACCAGGTTCCGCAGGGCCCGGCCCAGCGCCGCCGCGTCGGCCTCCACGGGCACGGCCCCCGCCGCCTCCGCCGTGAGCACCACCCCCTTGGCCCTGGCCAGCGGCTCGACCCCGGCCAGCGTGTCCGCGACGAGGTCGGCGAGCCCGATCCTGGCCCGCGAGAGCCGCAACGCGCCCGCGTGGATGCGCGACAGCTCGAACAGGTCGTCCACCATGGCCGAGAGCCGTTCGACCTCCAGCTTGATCTGGCCGTGGTAGCGCGCGACCGTCTCGTGGTCGGCCACCACCCCGTCCTCCAGGGCCTCGGCCATGGCCCGCAGGCCGGCGAGCGGCGTGCGCAGGTCGTGGCTCACCCAGGCGACCAGTTCCCGGCGCGCGCCTTCGAGCGCGCGTTCCCGCGCGTACGCCTCCTCAAGGGTGCTCGCGATCTCCTGGAGCTCGGCCGGCAACCCCAGCGGCGCCCTGAACGGCACGTCGCGCACGGCCGCCACCAGCCGCCTGCTCTCCCCCACCACCCGCCTGGCCAGCACGAACGCGACCCCGAGCCCCACCAGGCCGCCCACCGCGACCACGCTGAGCACGAAGTCCTTGACCGCCCCCTCGATGATCATCTTCATGGTGATGGCGACCACGCCCGCCAGCGTCGCCGCCACGGCGACCACCACCACGACGGCCAGCATCACCCCGATCGACCTGGTCCGCAGCCGTCCCATGGCCCATACGCCGGCGGCGGCGACCAGCAGCCCCAGCCCCGCCGAGACGGCCACGACCATGGGCAGCTCGCTCACCGACACCATGGGATCGGGAGGCGTCACCCCGCGCTCTCCTGCGGCTCGTACCGGTAGCCGACACCCCAGACCGTGACGATCCGCCGCGGCTCGGTCGGGTCCGCCTCGACCTTCTCCCGCAGCCGCCGCACGTGCACGGTCACGGTCGAGGAGTCGCCGAACGACCATCCCCACACCTGGTCGAGCAGCGCCGACCTGCTGAACGCCTGCCGTGGGTTGCGCATGAGGTAGGCCAGCAAGTCGAACTCCCTGGCCGTCAGCATCACCTGCGCGCCGCCGAGCCGCACCTCGTGGGCGCCGACGTCCACGACGAGGTCGCCGTCGCGCAGCACGCCGGTGCCGGCCGTGACCGACGCCCCCCGCGCCCGGCGCAGCACCGACTGCACGCGCAAGGCCAGCTCCCGGGGGCTGAACGGCTTCGTCACGTAGTCGTCGGCCCCGGTCTCCAGGCCCACCACCCGGTCGATCTCCTCGCCGAGCGCGGTCAGCATGATCACCGGGACCGGCCACCGCTCCCTGAGCTTCCTGCACACCCGGAGCCCGTCGATCCTGGGCAGCATCAGGTCGAGCACCATGAGGTCGGGCGGGTCGGCCAGGGCCCTGCGCAGCGCCTCGGCGCCGTCGCCCACGCACTCCACCTCGTGCCCGTCGCGCTCCAGATAGCGCGCCACGACCTCGGACACGGTCGGATCGTCGTCGACCACCAGGATGCGGGTGTTCACCGTCTCACCGTACGGCTGAGCCCCACGTGGCGGACATGGTGGCGGACATGGACGTCACAGGTTCGTAAGCCTCGCGGATCATGCTCGCAGGACGTACGGTGGCCTCATGAGTAGAGTCGTGATGCTCGTTTTAGGGACCCTTCTCGGTCTCTTCGTGCTGTTCAACTTCCTCCTGCCCCTGCTGGCAGGTCTGTTCAAGTTCGCCCTGATCGTCGGGGTCGTCGCCCTGATCGTCTTCATCGCGGTCACCGTCGTCGGTAAGTCCCGTTCGTCGCAGTGACGTCGCTTCTGTTCGATCCGTGGCTGGTGGGGATCACCATGATGGCGATCCTCCTGCTGGCCACGTGGGCGGCCACGTTGCCGCCCGTCCTCGGCGGTGAGTCTCCCGGCTTCCCGCTGACCTACGCGCGCCGCACGGCCTTCCAGCGGCTGCGCGATCCCGACGCGGCCGGACGCCCGCGTCCACGAGCGCCTTAGGCGAGCCCCGCTTCCGTCAAAGCGGGGCTCATCGTCATGAGTGAGCCCTGATCCGTCGTCATGTCTGAAGGGCTCATGATCGATTCACTTGTCACGTTCGTCATCGGCGTGTCCGGCGGCCATGCCGCGCTCGCCATCGTGCTGTTCACCCTCGCCGTACGCCTGGTCCTGCTGCCGCTCAACGTCCGGCAGGCGCGGGCCGGCCAGGTCCGGCAGCGGCTCGCGCCCAAGTTGCAGGAGCTGCGCAAGCGCCATGGGCGCGATCCCGAGCGGCTGTCCAAGGAGCTGACCGCTCTGTACGCCCGGGAGGGCACGTCGCCGTTTGCGGGGATCTTGCCGATGCTGGCGCAATTGCCGTTCCTGTGGCTGATGTTCAGGGTGGCCACGCACCCGACGGCACTGGCCGGTCACACTCTGTTCGGGGCGCCGCTGGGCCAGCAGCTCGCGGGCGTGGTGGCCAATTTCGGTCTGATCAGTTGGCCGGTTTCGGTCTTTGTCATCGTGATCGCGGGGCTCGTGCTGCTGGCATGGCTGTCGGCACGCTCGATCAAGGTGTCGGAGGAGCAGCCGGAGTTGCTGCGCAAGGTCATGCCGCTGTTGCCGTACGGCTCCGCGCTGGCCGTGCTCGTGCTCCCCCTGGCGGCCGGCCTGTACCTCCTGGTCTCCACGGCGTGGGCCGTCACCGAACGGGCCGTACTGGCGGCCAGGACCGCCTAACCGGCCTCCTTCAGGGCCGCGACCTGCCCGTTCACCGCCGCCCCGTTGGGTGCGGGCAGGATGGCCCACACCGTCGTCGTGTCACCGTCGTGACGAACCCCCCAGCTCTCAGCCACGTATTCGACGATCCCCAGCCCCCGGCCCCCGAGCGAAGACAGGGTCGGGCGGCCCGCCCGCGGCTCCGTCGCCGCACCCCCGTCGCTGACCGCCACCTCTATGTGATCGTCGCTACGCATCCAGGCGACCCTCACCATGCCTGAAGGCAGCGGATGCGCGTGCCGCAGCGCGTTGCTCAGCAACTCGCTCACCACCAGCACCGCATCGTCGATCGCGGCGGTGTAGACCCCACAATCCTGCAGGTCAGTGCTCAGACGCTGGCGGGCGACGGCGACGCTGGACGGCGCGTACGGCAGCAGCACCACGCTTGACACACCCACCTCCCCGTTCCCTGTGCCCCCCGCGGGAACACTCCCCGGTACGACCGAAATGCCCCGTTAGCCAATCGCAGAAACCGCATCTCGATCACAGCTTGTACACATTGGACGATAGATCAGCTCAACTGTGACCACCTCGTTACCGCATCGGTGTGTCGGATCGGATAGGGGAAGCGCGCCTCAGGATCAACCGCATCCTCGTACCCCCTCCGGGCCTCGGTTGAGCACTCACTTCTCCCCCCTGCGCCCTGGCCAGACTGCGCACGATGTAGAGCCCGAGCCCCACTCCACCAAAGCGTCTCCGGTCCCCGCTGTCCACCTGGACGAAGCGCTCAAAGATCCGTTCGCGGTCAGGCGGTGGGATTCCGACCCCCTCGTCATCCACCACTACGACCACGCCGTCGTCTTCGGGCCAAGCTTCAACACAGATCAATCCACCCATTGGGGAATATTTAAACGCGTTCTCCAGCAATTGCCCCAAAACGATGTCGGTTGCCAGGGCGTCACCCAGCACCGGCGGCAATTCGTCCGGGATGCGCACTTCGACGCGGTGGCGGTCGGACAACGCGGGGAGGCCGAGCGTGGCCGCGTGGATCCGGGCCGCGAGGTCGAACGCCTCGATCCGCACGGCCAGCTCGTCCGCGCCCGCCCTGGCTCCCAGCAGCAGGTGGTCCATGAGCTGGCCCAGCGATCCGGCCCGCTCGGCGATCGTGTGCACGGCCGAGCGGCGTTCCGCGTCGCTCATCTTGTCCCAGCGCGCGTCGAGCGTGCCGGCGAACCCGCGCACGATCGTGATCGGCGTGCGCAGCTCGTGGCTGGTGGTGGCCAGGAAGAGGTCCTTGGCCTCCTCCAGCTCCTTGGCCTGGGTGACGTCGCGGAAGTCGATGACGATCTCGCCGGTCTCCTCGATCCGCGCGCTCACCACGTCCAGCCAGCGCCCGTTCTCCATCTGGAACGTGAGCTTCTCACCGGGGCTGGGCAGCGGGAACGGCGGCGGGCCGCCGAGCACCGCGTCGGCGGGGAAGGCGGTCAGCTCGGCCGCGGCGGGGTTCCAGCGCACGACCCGGCCGGCGTCGTCCAGCACGGCGATGCCGTCGGCGCTGGCGTCGAACACGGCCCGCTCGTGCGCCCGCTGCCGCACCGCCTCCTGGTAGGCCACCGCATTCCCCACCGCGATGCCGGCGTGCCCGGCCAGCAGTTCGAGCAGCTCCAGCTCCAGGTGGCCGGGGGCGGGCCCGGCGAACAGCGCGTAGAGGGCGCCGTAGGGGCGGCCGCCGACCGCGGCCAGGCCGAGCGCGATCGTGTGCAGCCCGTTGAGCCTGGCCCACACCAGGTCGCCGAGCCCCTGGGACTCCAGCATGACGGTCTTGCCCGTCCGTAAGAGCTTGTCCACCAGGCTCGTCCGCAGGCCGGTGGTGGTGCCCCTGAGCGTCTCCGGCAGCCGGTACGTGCTGACCAGCCGCAGCCGCTCGCCCTCGATCAGCACGAACCCGCCCGCGTCCGCGCCCGTCAGCTCGGTGAGGCTGGCCGAGATGCGGTCGAGCACAGCCGGCAGCTCCAGCTCGGAGTTGATGTCCCCGACCACGTCGGTGAGCCGGCGCACCAGCCTGGCCCGGCGTTCCATGCGCAGCCCGGCGACCTCGTCGGCCCGCGCGGGATGGTGGGCCAGGACGTAGCCGACCACGGAGTTGCCCATGCGCAGGGCGTTGATGTCCACCCGCAGGTCGAGCGGCCTGCCGTCCTTGTGGACGCGCTTGGTGCGCAGCGACACCTGGCCCCCGGTGCGGACGCGCTCCAGCACCGCGTTGTGCTCGGCGGCCAGCTCGTCGGGGACGATCGGCGCCCGGCGACCCAGCATCTCGGCCGCCGTCCAGCCGAACAGGTGCTCGGCCGCCGCGTTCCAGACCAGCACGCTCTGGTCGCGGTCGAGCGCCACCACGGCGTTGGGGGACCCGGCGAGCACGGCGCGAGCGATCTCCTCGTCACTCCCGACCCATGCGTATCCCACACCTCCATAGTGCACGTGGCGTGGTGGGTCTGACGGGCGATCCGTCCGATACGCTGCGCTCACGAAGATTCCGGTGGCTGAAACGGGTGAGAGGCATGTCGAGCAGCGACCTCGATGCCCTGCTGAGAGTGACCTCCAGCACCTACAAGGGCGAGGGGCCCCCGGACGTCGCGTTCGGCACCTACGACGGCGCGGTGGGCAGGCTGGTGCTCGCGGTGACCGGCAAGGGCATCGCGGCCTGCAGTTTCGAGGCCGAGAACACCGTGTTCGAGCGGGTGGCCAAGGAGGTCGGCACGTTCATCGGGCCCGACGCCCGCCGCCTCGACCCGGTGCGCCGGGAGCTCGACGCGTACTTCTCCGGCCGGCTGCGCACCTTCGCCACGCCGGTCGACCTCGCGCTGGCCACGCCGTTCGCCCGTACCGTGCTGCAGAAGACCATGGCGGTGCCCTACGGCACGACCACGACGTACGAGGAGATCGGCGCGAGCATCGGACGGCCGCGCGCCCTTCGCGCGGTCGGCAACGCGATCGGCGCCAACCCGGTGTGCGTGATCGTGCCCTGTCATCGGGTGGTCCGTGAGGACGGCGAGCTCGGCGACTACGCCGGAGGCGTGGCCGCCAAGCAGCACCTGCTCAACGTCGAACGCCGGGTCTCAGCGGGCCGCTGAGCGACGCCGGCCGAGCACGCCGATGAGCAGCGTGACCAGGGCCGCGACCAGCGCGCCGCCGAGCGCGCCGTTCATCCACGGCTCCCGCGTGAAGCCGACGGCCTCGCGGGCGGAGGCCCAGAAGTCGTCCCAGCCGGCGACCGTGGGCGTCGAGGTGGTGAACCAGTAGGCGGCGAAGCCCAGCGCCCACGGCAGCAGCATCAGCCAGCGCGAGGGCGCGTCCTCGGCGGTGTTCCAGCGGGCCGCGCCGCCGAGCACGAAGTAGTCGACGGCCAGCACCGCGAACATCGGCACGAACACCGCGCCGATCACCCCGAGGAACGCGCCGTAGGAGGTGACGTCCACGACCAGGGCGATCGCGGTGGTGAGCACGCCGATCGCGGTCGAGACGACCCGCCGGTCCACCTTCGGCATCAGGTTCTGCAGCGAGACGGTGGTGGAGTAGACGTTGGCGAAGGACTGGTCGGTCTCGCGCAGCACCAGGATGCCGAAGAACAGCGCGCCCAGCGGCGCCGCGACGAACGGCTGGAACACGACCATGCCGTCGGCCTGGACCGCCTGGGCGCCCGCGATGGCCACCGCGTACACGCCGAGTGCCAGGCAGGCCACCTGGGCGACGGTGTAGCCGCCGACGACGCCGGTGAAGGCGGCCCGGCTGGAACGCGAGTGCCTGGCGAAGTCGGCGGCCATCGGCACCCACGACACCGACAGGGCGATGACGTAGTCGACGGCCGGGGCGAAGGCCGTCCACGACCCGCCCGTGTACGTCGGCGCCTCGCCCAGGAACGACACGGTGAACCAGATCAGCGACACGATCACGCCGGCGGTCACGTACCGGCGCAGCAGCCGGATCGACCCGAGCGGCCAGACGGCGAGCGCGGTGGTCAGCACCCCCGCCACCACCACCCACACCTGGTACGGGACGCTCCCGAAGATCGCGTTCGCGGCCTTGGCGATCACCCAGAGCTCGAAAGCCCCCCAGCCGAGCATCTGCACGATGTTCAGCACGGACGGGACGTACGACATCTTCGCCCCGAACAGCCCGCGCAGCAGCACCATCGCCGGCCGCCCGGTCTGCGTGCCGGGGATGGCCGACAGGCCGACCATGGCCGTGCCGATGAGGCTGCCGACCACGGCGGCCGTGAGCGCGGCCACGAGGCTGAGCGGCGCGTTGCCCAGGGGATCGATCAGGACGAGCGCGCCGGAGAAGCCGAGGAGGCTGACACCGAGGTTGGCCCAGAGCGCGCCCTGGTCGAGGACGCCGAGGGTCTTGGGGGGCGCGCCGTCAAGGGTCAGCGGAACTTCGTCGACGACATGCGTCATCGCACACTCCCTACGCCGGCATTACCCGGACAGGTTCAGGCGGTCGGCAGCGGCTGTGTTGCTGCCCTCTCAGCCCGGCACCCCGAGCTCCCGCGACTATGCAGTTGGCGCCCTCATCATGCCTCAATGGCGGCGGAATCGCCACAGTGGGGCATTCAGGCCACGAAAGGATCCTGCCCGGTCTCGCTGACCATCGGACGGCGCGCGAACTCCCACGACTGCATGCCGCCGCCCACGTTGACGGCGTCGCGCCCGAGCTGGTTGAGCCACGCCGTGACCTGCATCGACCGGCCGCCGACCCGGCACACCACGTAGACGGTGCGGTCGGCGGGCACCTCCTCGACCCGGCCCTGGATCTGCGACATGGGGATGTGCACGGCCTCGGGGGCGTGGCCGGCCAGCCACTCGTCCTGCTCGCGGACGTCGAGCAGGTAGGCGTCGTCGGGAACGGCGGTGACGTCGATCTCTGGAACGGTCATGTCTCCATCATCCCGCGCCCGGGACCCTACTTGAGCAGGCGCGACATCCGCCGGTCGGCCAGCGGCTTCCCGCCCGTCTGGCAGGTCGGGCAGTACTGGAGCGCGGAGTCGGCGAAGGACACCTCGCGGATCGTGTCGCCGCACACGTCGCACGGCTGGCCGGCCCGGTTGTGCACGCGCAGTCCGGACTTCTTCTCCGCCTTGAGGTCCTTGGCGGCCAGCCCGTGCGCCCGTTCGACGGCGTCGCGCAACGTCGTCACGATGGCCTCGTGCAGGTCGGCGATCTGCGCGTCGGTCAGCGTCGCGGCGATCTTGAACGGCGACATCCTCGCCGCGTGCAGCACCTCGTCGGAGTAGGCGTTGCCGATGCCCGCGATCACCTTCTGGTCGCGCAGCAGCCCCTTGATCTGGGTGCGGTTGCCGCCCACGATGCGCTTGAGCGCCTCGACGGTGAAGGCGTCGTCGAGCGGGTCGGGGCCCAGGGCGGCGACGCCGGGCACGTCCTCCGGCTTGTCGGTGACGTAGACGGCCAGCCGTTTCTGCGTGCCGGCCTCGGTCAGCTCGAAGCCGGGGGCCAGGCCGTCGTCGTCCGGCGCCAGCCGTACGCGTACGGCCAGCGGCCCCTTGCCCGGCCGCACCGGCCGGGCGCCGGTCAGGTCGTCGCGCCAGCGCAGCCAGCCGGCGCGGGCCAGGTGGATGATCAGGTGCAGGCCGTCGCAGTCGAGGTCGAGGAACTTGCCGTGCCTCGACACGTTCGTGACGGTGAGCCCGCCGAGCGCGGTGACCGGCGGGTCGAACGTCTTGAGCGCCTGGAAGCCGACGACGTCGACGCCGGCGATCGAACGGCCGACCGCCCGCTCGCGCAGGAAGTTGGTGAGCGACTCCACCTCGGGAAGTTCCGGCATGCCCCCAGGGTATGGCGCGCGCCGGGCCGGCACGCGACTACGGCACGTCCCAGAAGGCGAGCTCGTGTGCCATGCCCTCGGCGAACAGCGCCTCCGCCCGTACGGGGTCGGGGTCGGCCTCGTCGATCATCTGCCCGATCCGTACGGTCAGCGCCGCGAACGCGGGGTCGGCGTAGGTGTCCACCCAGGCCCGGTACCGCGGCTCGGCGGGCGGGTTCTCGGCGAGGATCTTCCCAAGACTCGAATATCCCCACATACACGGATAAAGCGCAGCCAACCCCTCCCCGTACGACCCCGCCGCCTCCAGCAGGAACGCCGTGTACGCCACACACGCCGGCCCCTTCACCGCGTTGTCCAGATCGGCCCCGAACTCCGCCGACAACGACCGATGCAGCCGCAGTTCGTCGTGGTACGTGGCGTACGCCAGATCCACCAGGTCGCCCAGATGCCCGTCCGGCGCCTGCCAGGCCAGCCTGGAGAACACCCGCACATAGTCGAGCAGGTACAGGTAGTCCTGCTCCAGCCAGGACCGGAAGACCGGCTCCGGCAGGTCGCCGCGCCCGATGCCGGCCACCGTGGGATGGTCCAGCTGCGCCTGGAGCAAGGGCCGGCCGATCGCGTGAAGTCTTTCCGAAATGCTCATGCCTGGGAGGTTAGTGTCGGGACATGACCGTGACGATCGCCGAAGAACTCCTCCTCCTCGCCCACGACGAGGAAGCAGGCAAGCAGCTCATCGGAGGCGTCCAGCTCGATCCCGCGCTCGGCGGCGCGATCCTCGCCGAGCTGGCCGCCGCGGGCCGCGTCGAGCTGGCCGACGACAAGGTGACGGTGACGGACCCCACCCCGCTGGGGGACGCCGAGCTCGACGCCGCCCTCGCCCGCATGGCCGAGGACGGCAAGGCCAGGAAGCCCGCGTGGTGGGTGCAGCGGCTGCAGTCGGACAAGCTGCGCAGGCGCCTGCTCACCAGGCTCGCCGAGGCGGGCGTACTGGCCGAGGAGCGCGGCCGGGTCCTGGGCGTCTTCCCGACCACGCGCTGGCCGGAGGCGGACCCCCAGGTGGAGGCCGACGTGCGCGAACGCGTCACGGCCGTCCTCGCCGGCGCCGACCCCGACGAGCGCACCGCCACGCTGATCGCGATCATGCACGCGGCGAAGCTCGACCGCAAAGCCTTCCCGGGCGCCGACCGCGAGCGCGTCAAGGAGATCGCCGAAGGCGAGTGGGCCGGCCAGGCGGTCGCCAAGACGATCACCGCCATCACCGCGGCCATCGCGGCCACCGCCTCCACCGCCGCGGTCGTCGCCGCCACCACGACCTGAGCCGGCCCTGACCGGGCCCGGCCGTTCCCGCGAGGCTCGCGCCTTTGCGGGAACGGGTCAACCGGCGTCCACGATCTCCTTCGGCACCGGCTTGTCGGCCTTCAGCGCGTCGAAGAGGGCCAGCGCCTTGAGCCGGTCCCACTTGACCGCCGCGCCGCCGCCGGCGACGATCTCGTTCCCGCCGAACGGCACCACCGTCGTGACCGGGCTGTCGCCCATCGCCAGCCCCAGCGAGAGCATGTCGAACGCGCCGGTGCCGGAGTCGACCTCGACCGCGTCCGTGGCGCTCATGGCCAGCGGGATCGAGGTGAACGGGTTGATCAGCACGCCCGGGCTGGCGGCCTTCTTCACCACCGCGCCGAGGAACTGCCGCTGCCGCTTGGTGCGTTCGAAGTCCGGCAGCGCGCCGCCCTTGCGGGTGCGCACGTAGCCGAGGGCCTGGGCGCCGTTGAGCACCTGCTTGCCCTTCTTGAGCTTGAGCCCGGCCTTGGGGTCGTCGACGTCGGCCCGGACGTTGATCTCGACGCCGCCGATCGCGTCCACGATGTCCACGAAGCCGGCGAAGCCGATCTCCATGTAGTTGTCGACGTGCACGCCGGTGACCGTCTCGATCGTGCGGACCAGCAGCTTCGGGCCGCCGGACGCGTACGCCGCGTTGAGCTTGTCGCGCCCGCGCCCCGGAATGGTCACCGCCGAGTCGCGCGGCAGGCTGACCAGGGTGGGCTTGTCGCCGTTGTCGGAGATGTGCAGCAGCATCATCGAGTCGGTGCGCTGCCCGACCGCGCGCCCGGTGGCCAGCTTCTTGCGCTCGGCCGCGGTCAGGCCCTTGCGGCTGTCGGAGCCGACCAGCAGCCAGTTGGTGCCGGGTGTGTCGGCGGGCCGGCCCGGGTACTCGTCGAGCACCCCGTCGATGCCCGCCAGCCGGGAGTTGATCCAGAAGAACAGGCCCACGGACGCCACCAGGAGCAGCGCGACCAGGCCCGCGACGATCTTCAGGACGGTCCGGCCGCGCACCCGCGGCCCCCTGGGCCCGCGCGGCTCCTTCGGCGCGGGGTCGCCCGCCGCCCTGAGCGGTTTGACCGGGCTGTTCCCGGCACGCTCGCGTCCGTAGACCTTGCCCGATCGGGGAGGCGGCGGAGGCGGCGGCGACTGCTGCTCGTCGGAGTAGGCGGGCAGCTTGGACGTGGCCGCGTTCGGCACGCCCGGCGGGACCCGGTGGGCGGGTGCGCCACCGGAACGCTGCCCGTCGCCGGGCCTCGGTGGCAGCGGGCGGCCGTCGCCCGGCGAGCGCATGGCCCGCGTACGGTCGTCCTCAGACACTTCGCCTTCTTCCCTTCGGTATGCCATAGACGCTACGTCCAACCCCCTGGCAGTGAAGACATCTCACCAAGTTTCTCCCACGGACAAGTACACACAACTAGCGGAGAGTCACTGCGGAAACATAGACGCGGACTGCGTCGTTAGCGTTATGGACGACCTCTATCGAAGGGATGATCGTGTCCGCTCCGGACTCGTGGAGTCTTGGCCCGTGCCTCGGCACGGGTTCCTCTGAGGGCTCACCCCGGTGAGCGCCTATCTCGGCCTACTGGCCCTTTTCCTCCTCACCGCCGCCACCGGGTACTTCGTCGCCCAGGAGTTCGCCTTCGTCGCCGCCGACCGGGGCCTCCTGCGCGAGCAGGCCGCCGCCGGTGACACCCAGGCCGAAAAGGCGCTCCAGGTGACCTCCCGGCTCTCGTTCATGCTCTCGGGCGCCCAGCTCGGCATCACCGTCACGGCCCTGCTCGTCGGCTTCCTGGCCGAGCCGGCCATCTCCGTCCTGGTACGGCCCTGGCTCGACGGCACGGGCCTGCCCGACGCGGCGATCACGGGGCTGTCCGTGGCCGCCGGCGTGTTCGTGGCGACCGTGGTGCAGATGGTGCTCGGCGAGCTGGCGCCGAAGAACCTCGGCATCGCCAGGCCCGAGCCGGTGGCCAAGTTCCTGGCCGGGTCCACGCTGGTCTACCTGGCGGTCGTCGGGCCGGTGGTCAAGCTGTTCGACTCGGCCGCCACCGGGCTGCTCCGCCGCGTCGGCATCGAGCCGGTCGAGGAGGTCGAGCACGGGGCCACCCCCGAGGAGCTCTCCCGGATCATCGAGGAGTCGACCCAGGCGGGCGAGCTGCCCCCGAGGTTGTCGGAGCTGCTGGAGCGCGCCCTGGAGTTCGGCGACCACAGCGCCGAGGAGATCATGGTGCCGCGCCCCCGCGTGGTGGCGCTGCGCGACTCCCAGCCCATCTCCGACCTGGTGGAGGTCATGCGCGAACGCGGCCACTCCCGCTACCCCGTCGTCGGTGACGACGGCGACGTGGTGGGCGTGACGGGCGTGCGCGAGCTGCTGGAGTCCGGCCTGGACGAGGGCCTGGTCGGCAGCATCACCCGCCCCGCGCTGCTGGTGCCCGACTCGCTGCCGCTGCCGGCCGTCCTCGACCGGATGCGGGCGGCCAACGACGACATCGTCTGCGTCATCGACGAGTACGGCGGCCTGGCCGGCGTGCTCACCGTCGAGGACCTGGCCGAGGAGCTGGTCGGCGAGCTCGTCGACGAGAACGACCCCGAGCCGGCGGGCGCCGTCGAGCGGCCCGGCGGCGTCTGGGAGGTGCCCGGCTGGCTCAGGCTGGACGAGGTCGAGCGCGCGACCGGCGTCGCGCTGCCGGAGAGCGACGACTACGACACCCTCGCCGGCCTGGTGCTGGCCCGGCTGGGCCGGATGCCCGACCCCGGCGACATGGTGATCGTCCCCATCGAGGGGGACGCCGACCCGTTCGCCGACGACGCGGCCGAGCACCTGGCCGAGCTGACCGTCATGTCGCTCAACCGCCGGGTGCCCGAATGGGTGCGGCTCGCGCCCGTGCAGCACGCGGAGGCGTCCCGATGACGATGATCCTGGTCAGCCTCGCGCTGCTGTTCTTCAACGCGCTGTTCGTGGCCGCCGAGTTCGCGTTCGTCTCCGCCAGGCGGCACCGCCTGGAGGAGATGGCCTCGGGCGGCAACCGCCTGGTCCGGGTCGCGGCCAAGTCGGCCGTGGGCGGCGGGCGTCAGCTCTCGCTCATGCTGGCCGGCGCGCAGCTCGGCATCACGCTGTGCACGCTGGGCCTCGGCCAGGTCACCGAGCCGGCCATCGAGCACTTCCTGGAGCCGGTCTTCGCCGCCGTCGGCGTGCCGGAGTCGCTGCGCATGCCGATCGCGCTGACGATCGCCCTGGCGCTGGTGACGTTCCTGCACATGGTGGTGGGCGAGATGGCCCCCAAGTCGTGGGCGCTGACGCACCCCGAGCGGGCGGCGCTGGTGCTGACGCTGCCGTTCCGCGGGTTCACGCAGCTCATGCGGCCGCTGCTGTCGTCGCTCAACGGGCTGACCAACCTGATCCTGCGCCTGTTCGGCGTGCAGCCGCGCGACGAGCTGGCCACCACCAGGACGCCCCGGCAGCTCGCCATGCTGGTGGGCGAGTCGGGCCGGATGGGCCTGCTCGACCGCGAGGAGCACGACCTGCTCACCCGCGCGCTGCGGCTCCAGGCCGAGGGCATCGAGCGTCTGATGGTGCCGATCGACCGGGCCGTGAAGGTGCCGCCGGCCGCCGGGTCGGCCCAGATCAGGGCCAGGGCGGCGGGCAGCGGCCACCTGCGGCTGCTCGTGGGCGGTCCGGCGGGCATCGAGGGCGTCCTGCACGCCCGTGACGCCCTCCTGCAGCCCACGCGCACGGCCGGTGAGCTCGCCAGGCCGCTGCCGAGGCTCGCGTGCGTCACGCAGGTCCCCGAGGCCGTGACGGCCCTTCAGGAGGCCCGCGCGCACCTGGCGCTGGTCACCGGCCAGGGCGGCGCGGTCATCGGCATGGTGAGCCTCACGGACCTGCTGGGCGAGCTCCTGGACACCAAGGCCGCCTCGCGCGCCTACTCCCCGGCGGCGAACCCGTCGAGGTAGGCGGCGTGCTGCGCCCGCTCGGTCTCGATGAGCGGGTGCGGCTCGGCGTAGACGTGTTCGAAGATCGCCGAAGGGGCGGGGTCGGGCAGTTCGAGCAGCCGCCTGCGCAGCTCGGCCCCGATCTTGGCGGCGTCGGCCTCGACCTCGCCGAAGAAGTCGTCGCCGGTGCCGGCCGCGGTCAGGTACGCCCTGACCCGCTCGATGGGGTCGCGCCGCCGCCACGCCTCGACGTCGTCCTTGGCCCGGTAACGGGTGGGGTCGTCGGAGGTGGTGTGCGCCCCCATCCGGTACGTGAACGCCTCGATGAGCGTGGGCCCCTGCCCCGACCGGGCGTCGGCCAGCGCCTTGCGCGTGACCGCGAGGCAGGCCAGCACGTCGTTCCCGTCGACCCGGACGCCGGGGAACCCGAAGCCCTCGGCCCGGCGGTACAGCGGGATCCGCGACTGGCGTTCCTGGGGCTCGGAGATGGCCCACTGGTTGTTCTGGCAGAAGAACACGATCGGCGCGTGGCAGGCGCCCGCGAAGACGAACGCCTCGTTCACGTCGCCCTGTGAGGTGGCGCCGTCGCCGAAGTAGACGATGGTCGCCCCGGCCTTGTCGGTGCCGATGACGCCGTCGCGCTGCATGCCCATCGCGTAACCGGTGGCGTGCAGCGCCTGCGTCCCGATGACGATCGTGTACAGGAAGAAGTTGTGCCGGGACGGGTCCCAGCCGCCGTGGTTGACGCCGCGCCACATGGCGACCACGTCGAGGGGGTCCATCCCCCGGCAGTAGGCGACCCCGTGCTCCCGGTAGGAGGGGAAGACGGCGTCCAGATCCCCGACGGCCCGCCCGGAGCCGACCTGGGCGGCCTCCTGCCCGAGCAGGGACGTCCACAGCCCCAGCTCCCCCTGACGGGCGAGCGCGACGGCCTCGGAGTCGATCCGCCGGACGACCACGAGATCCCGATAAAGATCCCGGATCTCATCATCCGAGACGACCAGCGGATATTCCGGATGCTCCACGCGCTCACCAGAGGGCGTGAGCAGCTGAACCATCGAGTCATCCATGTGCGGCAACCCCCTGAACAGAAACCCAGCGGCCACAGTTTGCCGTAGCCCTCAGGATCACCCGAACCCGCCCACCAAACCAATGTGACCTAAATCACGCAAGCCACCAGAAAGTTCACTGCAAGCCAGCTGACCTAAGGTCCAAGAACCACGTCACAAGAAAGAAATCCCAGAACCCTTGCGCAGCAAGACCCGGTACGAAACGGTGGGCCAGACCCACGAACAGCAACCCTCATGGACGGGGGTCCGGGGGAGAATCCCCCGAACGCTTGTCCCCCTGGGGGTCCGGGGGTCATCCCCCGGGCAGATATGACGAGGGGACCCGAGGAAGCCGACCTGTAAGGCCGGCGACCAAGGATCCCCTAGTCACCGAGTGGGCGAGGAGGGATTTGAACCCTCACGTCCTTTCGGACACACGGACCTGAACCGTGCGCGTCTGCCGTTCCGCCACCCGCCCGTTTGTGGGTGCGGAGAAACAGTAGCACGGAACAGCCACTGGTACTGAACCCGGATACGATCGCAGAAGACACGGAAGCGGAGGAGCTGGGCGCGACTGGCAACGAGCGTCACGACGCCGCCACGTGGGACGAGCGGAAACCGGGCGCCGGAAGCGTCTGGGGCCGCGATCATATGCAGGGAAGAAGGGAGGTACCCGGTGGGAGTCCTTCAGCGCTTCGAGCGAAGGCTCGAAGGCTTGGTTGAGGGGGCCTTTGCGCGGGCGTTCAAATCTGACCTTCAGCCGGTCGAGGTCGCCAGCGCGGTTCAACGGGAGATGGACGAGCGGGCGGCGATCGTCGCACAGGGCCGGACGCTCGTGCCCAACGACTTCGTGGTGGAGCTGTCCACGACCGACAGCGAACGGCTTGAGGTCTACGCCGACAGCATCAGCCACGAGCTGGCCAACCTCGCCAGGGAGTACGCCAAGGAACAGGGCTACTCCTTCGTGGGACCGGTCCGGGTGCGCTTCGAGACCGCCGGGGACCTGGCTGTGGGTCTGTTCCGCATCCGGTCCGGCGTCATCCGCGGCGCGACGGTCGAGCAGGACGAGATCCGCCAGCCGGCGAGCGACCTGCCCCCGTCCAGGCCCGGGGCCTTCAACGGGCGGCCCAGGCTGCTCGTCTCCACCCAGGACGACCCGCAGGGCGACCGCTCCTACGAGCTCACCACGCCGGTGACCTTGCTAGGCAGGGGCACCGACTGCGATCTTCGTCTTGTCGATCCGGGAGTCTCGCGGCACCATGCGGAGCTGCGCGTCGAGGGGCAGCTCGTGGCCCTCGTCGATCTCGGTTCGACGAACGGCACCTTCGTCAACGGCCAGCCGGTACGCAGAATCGAGCTCCAGAACGGCACGCGAGTGACGCTGGGACGCACGACTCTGGTGTTCCGGCGCGATTAGGGGTAGACAGACGGTCCATGTCCGAGCTCACGCTGCTGCTGATCCGGCTCGCCTTCCTGGCGGTGCTGTGGTTTTTCGTCATTGCCGCAGTCGGCGTGATCCGGACTGACTTGTTCGGTTCACGCACGGCTCCCGCGGGCCCGCGCAAAGCCGTGAAGCCCGCCAAACCGGTGGCCAAGCCCAAGAGCAAAAAGGGCGAGCCACGCCAGCTCATCGTTACCGGTGGCCCATTGCAGGGCACCACCATTAACCTCACGGAGACGCCCATCACCATTGGCCGGGCGAACGACGCCACGCTGGTAGTCAGCGACGACTACGCATCCAGCCGGCATGCCCGGCTCTTCCCTCAGGACGGTCAGTGGATCGTGGAAGATCTCGGTTCGACCAACGGCACGTATCTCGACCGCTCGAAAGTCACCCGTCCGACCCCGGTGCCGCTCGGTGTTCCGATCCGCGTCGGCAAGACAGTCATTGAATTGCGCAAATGACCATCGCACTCCGCTACGCCGCCCGCTCGGACGTCGGCCTCCTCCGCGAAGGGAACGAGGACTCGGCGTACGCTAGCGGCCGCCTGCTGGCCGTCGCCGACGGCATGGGCGGGCACGCACACGGCGAGGTGGCGAGCTCTGTCGCCATCGCCGCCATGGCCTCTCTGGAAGAGGCCCAACAGGGGGGTGACCTGCTCAACGCCATCGAGGCAGCGGTGCGCGACGCCAATCGCCGGCTGCACGAGATGGTCGGGCGGGATCCCAGCCTCAAAGGCATGGGCACGACGCTCACCGCCATGCTCTGGAACGGCACCCAGGTCGCCCTGGTGCACGTGGGCGACTCGCGCGCCTACCTCCTGAGACGCGGCGAGCTCTACCAGATCACCCATGACCACACCCTGGTGCAGCAGCTCGTCGACGACGGGCGCATCACGCCCGAAGAGGCGGCCACGCACCCCCAACGATCGATCCTGCTGCGCGCGCTCGACGGCAGCGGCGAGGTCGATCCCGACCTCACCCTGCGCGAGGCGCAGGTGGGCGACCGCTACCTGCTCTGTTCCGACGGCCTGTCGGGCGTGGTGAGCGCCGAGACGCTGCACGCCACGCTGACCAACATCGACGACCCCGAAGAGGTGGTCCGCCAGCTCATCGATCTGGCGAACCGGGGCGGCGGGCCCGACAACATCACGTGCGTGCTCGCCGACGTGCTGGAGATCAGCGACGGCCAGGAAGTTCCCGTGGAGGCGGCGGTCGTCGGCGCCGCGGGGATGACCAGGCTGCGAGGAGGCGCTCCGGAGACCCAGCCGGGGCGAGTGAGCGCGGTGACCGCACCCCAGCCGGCGATCGCCGACGGTGACGACTTCGATGAGCCGGTCGCGCAGGCGACCCGGCGGTCGGGGCGGCGCCGTCGTGTGTGGCCCGTGCTGGTCACCGTGCTCGGGGTGGGCGCCGTCGCCTTGGGCGCCGGCGGTTACCTCGGATGGCAGTGGACCCAGGACCAGTTCTTCGTCGGTGCCAGGGGCGACGAAGTGGTCATCTTCCAGGGGATCAAGCAGGAGGTGGGGCCGATCGAGTTCTTCCACGTGGAGAAGCGCACCGGCCGTCCGGTCTCCAAGCTGTCCCCGGCGGACCAGGCCCTGATCAAGAGCGGCATCCCCGTCACCGACGTCAACGAAGGCGTGACGAAGATAAACGGATTGAAGTTCTCCCAGGACGACAAGGGCGACACGAGCTCCACCACGGCCACGTCCCCGACTCCCTCCGCCACCAAGACGAAATCGCAATAAATGGCAGAAATGCTCGCGACCCCCGTCCCGATGCCGGCCAAACGGCGGGTGGCCCAGTTGGTCCTGCTCGCCCTGGCGGTGCTGATCATCATGGGCGCCTACGCCAACGTCGGCCTGGCCGTCGACGGCAAGGTGCCGGCCGGCATGCTGGCCTACGGGCTGGGCCTGGGCGGCCTGATGCTGGCGGCCTACCTGGTGCTGGCCAAGTTCGCGCCATGGGCCGACCCGCTGATCCTGCCGCTGGTGACCCTGATCAACGGCCTCGGGCTGGTGATGATCTACCGGCTGGAGTCGGCCGACATGGGCGGCGCCTCCGCGGCCAACCAGATCATGTGGACCGGCGTCGGCGTCGTGATGTTCTCGATCACGTTGATCGTGCTGCGCGACCACCGCATGCTGCAACGCCTGACGTACACGGCGGGCGCGGTGGGCCTGGTGCTGCTGGCGATCCCGGCGCTGCTGCCCGGCTCGCTCAGCGAGGTCCAGGGCGCCAAGATCTGGATCCGCATCGGCGGCTTCTCCATCCAGCCGGGCGAGTTCGCCAAGCTGGCGCTGGTGGTCTTCTTCGCCGGTTACCTGGTGGCCAAGCGCGACGTGCTGGCGCTGGCCGGGCGGCGGCTGCTCTTCATCGACCTGCCGCGTGCCCGGGACCTCGGGCCGGTCCTGGTCACCTGGGGCCTCAGCCTGCTGGTGCTGGTCTTCGAGAAGGACCTGGGCACCTCGCTGCTGCTGTTCGGGACGTTCATCGCGATGCTCTACATCGCCACCCAGCGCACCTCGTGGGTGCTCATCGGCATCCTGCTGTTCGTCGGCGGCGCCTTCCTCGCCGGGCAGGTCTTCGACCACGTGGGCGCGCGTTTCGACGCCTGGCTCGACCCGAGCAACCCGGTCTACTACGGCACGGCTCCCGTCTGCCTGGAGGACCCGCCGGGCGACCCGATGTGCAGCAAGAGCTACCAGATCATGCAGGGGCTGTTCGGTTTCGGCGCGGGCGGCATCCTCGGCACCGGGCTCGGCCAGGGCCACCCCGACCTGATCCCGCTGAGCTTCTCCGACTTCATCTTCGCCGCGACCGGCGAGGAGCTCGGGCTGACCGGCCTGATGGCGCTGCTCATGCTCTACGCGCTGCTGGTCGAGCGCGGCCTGCGCACCTCGCTCGTGGCCCGCGACCCGTTCTCGAAGCTGCTGGCGGGCGGCCTGTCGTTCATCCTGGCCTGGCAGGTGTTCATCATCGTCGGCGGCGTGACGAACCTCATCCCGCTGACCGGCCTGGTCACGCCGTTCATGTCGCAGGGCGGCTCGGCGCTGCTGGCTAACTGGATCCTTATCGCGCTGCTGGTACGCATGTCAGACGCGGCGCGACGGCCCCCGCCCCAGGCGATCCAGAACGAAGGACTCACCCAGGTGTTCCAGCGATGAACAGCACTCTGAAGCGCGCGGCCGTGGCCTGCCTGGTCATGTTCGCGCTCCTGATGATCAACGTGAACATCCTCCAGGCGGTCCGGGCCGACGACTACCGCTCCAACCCGAGCAACCGCCGCAACTACTACGAGCGCTACGCCGTCGAACGCGGCCGCATCACCGCCGGCGGCAAGGTGATCGCCCAGTCGGTGGAGACCGACAGCAAGAACTTCCGGTTCGTCAGGAAGTACACCGACGGGAAGCTCTACGCGCACGTCACGGGCTACTTCTCGCCCGAGAGCGCGAGCGCGATCGAGGGGGCCGAGAACAAGCTGCTCGACGGCTCCAGCGCCGACCTGCTGCTGCGGCGGAGCATCGACCTGTTCACGGGCGAGCCGACCAGGGGCGCGAACGTCGACCTCACGATCAACCCCAAGGCGCAGAAGGCGGCCTACGACGCCCTGCGCGCCAGCGGCAAGCGCGGCGCGCTGGTGGCGCTCGACCCGCGGACCGGCGGGATCCTGGCCATGGTGTCGCTGCCCACCTTCGACCCGGCCGAGCTGTCGGGCACCGACAAGGGCACGGTGTTCTCCCGCTACAACGAGCTGGACAAGGACAAGAGCCAGCCGCTGCTCAACCGGGCCATCGCCCAGACGTACCCGCCGGGGTCGACGTTCAAGGTCGTGACGGCGGCGGCGTACCTGGAGGACGACTCCTCGCGCGGCGGCGACACCACGGTCGACGCGCCGCAGCGGCTGCCGCTGCCCAACACCAACATCAGCCTGCCCAACTACGGCGGCGCGGCCTGCGGCGCTGGCCAGGTGCCGCTCGTGTACGCGCTGGAGAAGTCCTGCAACACGCCGTTCGCCAAGATCGGCATGCAGCTGGGCTTCGACAGGCTCAACGAGCAGACCGAGAAGTTCGGCATGGGCAAGCAGATCGGCGTGCCGATGTCGGTGGCCCAGAGCGACTTCGGCAGCAAGTACGACGACGCCGCGCTCGCGATGGCCTCGATCGGCCAGCGCGACAACCGGATGACGCCCCTGCAGATGGCCATGATCGCGGCCGGCATCGCCAACGACGGCAAGGTGATGAAGCCGTACCTGGTGAACAAGATCACCGACTCCAAGAACGACGTCATGGAGGAGGCCAAGCCCGAGGAGCTGACCGAGGCGGTCAGCTCCGAGACGGCGAAAAAGCTGCGCGACATGATGGTCAGCGTGGTCAACAACGGCACGGCCAACCTCGCGCAGGTGCCGGGCGTCCAGGTGGGCGGCAAGACCGGCACCGCGGAGACCAGCAACGGCGCGCCGCCGCACGCCTGGTTCATCTCCTTCGCGCCCGCCGAGGACCCGAAGGTGGCGCTGGCGGTCATCGTCGAGTCGGGCGCGGCCAACGTCGGCGCGGAGGCCACGGGCGGCCACACCGCCGCCCCGATCGCAAAGGCTGTGCTGGAGGCGGTGCTGAACAAGTGAGTGACGGTAACGTGCTGGGTCATGCGGCTCCGTAACCGCTATCTCCTGCTCTCCCGCATCGCCACGGGCGGTATGGGAGAGGTGTGGCGCGCCCGTGACGAGCTTCTGGGCCGCGAGGTCGCGGTCAAGATCCTGCGCAGTCACATGCACGCCGACCCCACGTTCCGCGAGCGCTTCCGCAACGAGGCGCGGCTCACGGCCGCCCTGGCCGATCCCGGGGTGGCCCAGATCTTCGACTACGGCGAGCAGAGCGATCTGGCCTATCTCGTGATGGAGCTGGTGCACGGCGAGCCGCTGTCGGCCATCCTGGGGCGCAACGGCGCGCTCGGGCCCGAGGTGGCCCTCGACGTGGTGCACCAGACCGCCAAGGCGCTGCACGCGGCCCACTCCTCCGGGATCATCCACAGGGACGTCAAGCCCGGCAACCTGCTGGTCACCCGCGAGGGCACGATCAAGGTGACCGACTTCGGCATCGCCCGCGCCCTGGAGGCCGCGCCCGTCACGCAGACCGGCACCGTCCTCGGCACTGCCCAGTACGTGAGCCCGGAGCAGGCCCAGGGTTTCCCGCTCACGCCCGCGACCGACCTGTACTCGCTGGGCGTGGTGGCCTACGAGTGCCTGGCGGGCCACACGCCGTTCCGGGCCGACAGCCAGGTGGCGATCGCGCTGCTGCACCTCAACGAGCAGCCGCCGCCGCTCGGCGCGGACGTGCCCGTCCCGGTGCGCGACCTGGTCATGACGCTGCTGTCCAAGGAGCCGGGGATGCGTCCGGCCTCGGCGCTGGAGGCGGCCGACCGGGCGTACGTGCTGCGCCAGTCGCTGGTCGAGGGCGTCGAGCAGGGCGCCGACCTGAGCATGTACACCGATCCGGCGGGTTTCCGGGTGCGCGAGCCGGCCACGGAGGACCAGCGGGCGACCGAGAGCCTCGCCCCGGCGACGACCGTCCAGAGCCCGCCCGACCCGCCGCCACGCAGCCGCCGCGGCGCGCGGACGCTGGCGCTGGTCGCGACGGCCGGCTGCGTGGCCGCGGTGGGGCTGAGCGCGATCACGTTCGCCAACCGCGATACGACGCCGCCTCCCCTGCCGGAGATCGCCGAGCCCAGCCACTCCCCGATGCAGTCGCCTGAGCTGCTCAGGCCCACGCGGACGAAGAAGCGCACGCGCCGACCCCCGGCGGTTCCGGTGAAGTCGACGCGGCCGGTACCCTCGCGGTCGGCTACGGTAAGCAAGTCGGCTACTCCTACGAAGAAGCCGACACCGAAGCCAACCCCGACCACCCGTACCCCGACTCCCACCCCCACCACCCCAACGCCCAGCAGGACACCGACAACTCCGACACCAACCGCTTCGCCGGACCCGGGTGGCACAAACCCGCCGAAGGAGGAGACGTGATGCGCTACGGGGTCGATGATGGACACCGGCGGCCCCCCGAGCAGGCCGGTACCCAAGATGAACGGTAAGGGACAGTGCAGGAAATGACTCAGCCTCGGCTACTCGGAGGTCGTTACGAGCTCGACGGTGTCGTCGGGCGCGGCGGCATGGCCGAGGTGTATCGCGCCCGAGACATCCGGCTGGACCGCATAGTCGCGATCAAGACCCTCCGCTCCGACCTGGCGCGCGATCACACCTTCCAGGCCCGCTTCCGCCGCGAGGCGCAGTCGGCGGCCTCACTGAACCACCCCGCCGTCGTCGCTGTCTACGACACCGGCGAAGACGTCACCGACGGCACCCCGGTGCCCTACATCGTGATGGAGTACGTCGACGGCCGGACGCTGCGCGACCTGCTGCGCCAGGACCGCCGGCTGCTGCCCGAGCGGGCGGCCGAGCTGGTCGACGGCATCCTGCGCGCGCTCGACTACAGCCACCGCGGCGGCATCGTCCACCGTGACATCAAGCCGGCCAACGTGATGATCACGCGCGCCGGCGACGTCAAGGTGATGGACTTCGGCATCGCGCGCGCGATGGCCGACTCGGCCGCCACCATGACCCAGACGGCGCAGGTGATAGGGACCGCCCAGTACCTGTCGCCCGAGCAGGCCCGCGGCGAGCGCGTCGACGCCCGCAGCGACATCTACTCCACCGGCTGCGTGCTGTACGAGCTGCTCACCGGCCAGCCGCCGTTCACCGGCGACTCCCCGGTGGCGATCGCCTACCAGCACGTCCGCGAAGAGCCGATCCCGCCCTCGCAGATCGACCGCGAGATCCCGGCGTGGGCTGACGCGATCGTGCTCAAGGCCATGGCCAAGGACCCGGCCCACCGCTACCAGAACGCCGGCGAGATGCGGGCCGACATCCAGCGGGCCATGTCCGGCATGCCGGTCGACGCCCAGACGATGGCGATGACCGGGAACTTCAACCAGGGCACCCGCATGATGACCGCCACCCAGGCGGCCCAGGGCCCGGCCACGCAGCGCACCGGCGCGGTCCCGCCGTACGAGTACGGCGACGGCGACGGCACCCGCGTGGGGCGGCGCAGGGCCTCCGGCGGTGGCGGCAACGCGGTCAAGACAGCGTTGTGGATCATCATCCCGCTGCTGATCATCGGCGCTTTCGTCACGGTCGGCTACCTGGTGTTCGGCACCAAGGCCGCGCCCACCGACGCCTCGATCACCATCCCGGCCCTGGCCACGCAGAAGCTGGATCCCGCGCAGAAGGCGCTCATCACCCTGGGCCTGAAGCCCGAGGTGGTGCAGGAGGCCAGCGACGAGTTCGGCAAGGGCACGGTGATCCGGACCGAGCCGGCGGAGGGCGAGAAGGTCGAGAAGGGCGCCACGGTCAAGCTGGTCGTGTCCAAGGGCAAGGAGAAGGTCGCCGTACCCGACGGGCTCATCGGCATGGACACCCAGGACGCGATGAAGGCCCTCGCCGACGTCGGCCTGAAGGGCGTGGTCAAGACCAAGCAGTCCGCCAAGCCCCAGGGCAAGGTCTTCGAGACCAAGCCGGCGGCCGGCACCGAGATCGAGAAGGACGCCAGCGTCACCCTCTACGTGCCGTTCGAGCTGACCGAGCTGCCCGACGTGACCGGCTACACCCAGCAGGACGCCATCGCCGCGCTCAAGGGCGCCGGCTTCAAGGTGAAGGTGTCGCCGCAGGCCGACAGCCAGGCCGAGGGCACGGTCATCCAGCAGAACCCGGGCGCGGGCCAGAAGCTGCCGCCGAACACGACGATCACGATCGTGGTGTCCACCGGCCCCGAGACGGCTCCGCCGCCCACCAACGAGCAGCCGACCGAGCAACCGACCGACGACCAGACGGACGACTTCCCGTCCGACGAGCCGACCGAGGACAACCCGATCGGCGACGACGGCCTCAACGGCTGACCGACCCCCCCAGGGCCGCCCTCCCCACACGGGAAGGGCGGCCCTCGGCGTTCCACCGCAGAACTTCCGGCGCGCCGACCACTCAGCCTCGCGGAAGGGGCCGGGGGGCGAGTGCGCCGTGTTGTGGGAAGGGGGCCGAGAGTAGCGAGCGTCCCGTGTATCGGGAAGGGCCGAGAGTAGCGAGCGTCCCGCGTTGCGGGAAGACCCGGGGTCGCGAGCGCCCCCCGGTGCGGGGATGGCCCGGGGGTCGCGAGCGTCTGGCGTTGCCGGAAGGGCCGGGGTGGCGGGTGGCGAGCCCTGCCGGAAGGGCCGGGGTGGCGGGTGGCGAGCCCTGCCGGAAGGGCCGGGGTGGCGGGTGTTCCGGTGTGCCGGGAGCCGGGGTTCACGGGGAGCATGGAGAACGCCCCCGCCGCTCGGGGGCAACGGCGGGGGCGTTCATTTGGTAGTCGCTCTGTGCGAGCCGGGCGTTACACGATCCCGTGCAGCCAGTTCCCGAGCAGCCGGTGGCCGTGCTCGGACAGCACCGACTCCGGGTGGAACTGGATGCCCTCGATGGGCGCCCGGCGGTGGCGCAGGCCCATGATCACCCCGTCGTCGGTGCGGGCGGTCACGTCGAGGACCTCGGGGACGGTCTCCGGCAGCACGGCGAGCGAGTGGTAGCGGGTCATCGGCACCGGCGACGGCAGGCCCTCGAAGACCCCCTTGCCGTCGTGGTGCACGGCGCTGGTGCGCCCGTGGACCAGCTCGGGCGCGCGGGCCACGGTGGCCCCGAAGGCGACCGCGATGGCCTGGTGGCCGAGGCAGACGCCGAGCAGGGGCGTGCCGCGTTCGGCCGCGCGCAGCACCAGCGGCACGCTCACGCCGGCCGCCTCCGGGGTGCCCGGCCCGGGGCTGACGAGCACGCCGTCGAAGGCGTCGCCGTCGCGCACGCCCACGACGTCACGGGGGCGCACGTCGCAGTCGGCGCCCAGCACGCGCAGGTACTGGACGATCGTGTGGACGAAGCTGTCGTGGTTGTCCACGACCAGCACGCGGGTCATCTTCTTACGGTCACCTCGTCGAGCGTCACCGCCGGCTCCAGGAGCGGGAACACGGCATACCAGAGTACGACCCCCACGACCATGACCAGCAAGGCGGCCGCCAGCACCTTGCGACGGGGGGCGCCGGGCAGCTTGCGCCAGATCCAGCCGTACATGTCATTCCTTTCTGAGCTCGGTCTTCTTGAGCACGCCGTACACGATGAGGCGCTGGGCGGCGGAGTACTCGGGGTGGCAGGTGGAGAGGGTGATGTAGGCGCGGATGGGACGGATGTCGGGCTTGCCGGGGACGGGGGCGAGCACCTCCACCTCCGTGGGCTCCACGACGTCCTGGGACGTGACGCGGTAGGTGTAGCGGGCCTCGCGGGCGTCCACGACGATCTCGTCGCCGCGTTCGAGCTCGTCGAGCTCCTTGAACGGGGCCGCGTACGTGGTCCGGTGGCCCGAGACCACGAAGTTGCCGATCTGGCCGGGCATGGCGCTGTCGGGGTAGTGTCCCGGGCCCTTCTTCAGGTGCTCGGCGTCCACGCCTTCGACGATGGCGTACCGGTAGTCGCGGCCGAGCCGCGGGATGCTCAGCATGGCGACGGCCCTGCCGAGCTGGACTTTGTCGATGCGGCCGCGGTCGCGCTCCGCCTTCTCGGCGGCCAGCTCGCGCTGGAGCAGCAACTGCTGGCTCTTGGTGTAGGCGCCGGTGCCCCAGAGCAGGTAGGCGCAGAACAACATGAGGACCAGGCCGGCGGTGATGCTCAGCTCCCCCACGGCCCGGAAGATGGACCGCATGTCGTCAGCGTATTCATGACATCTCCCGACGTGGGGGATCGCCATGTCGTGCGCGTGGCGACTATCCTGGGGCACGCTTCAACTACGCTTAACGAAGAGCCTGTGGACGATCCGGAAGCCCAGGCCCTCAGCAGGAGTTACCCAGTGCCCAAGTCCAAGGCTCGCAAGAAGGCGGTTTACACCCCGCCGCAGAAGTCCCAGCAGGTCAGGGTCAGCCCGCGCTGGCTGGCGCCCACCATGGTGGTGTCCTGGATCATCGGCATCCTGTGGATCGCGATCTACTACATCGCCCCGCAGGCGCCCTTCTTCAGCGACCTCCAGAACTGGAACCTGCTGATCGGGTTTGTCTTCATCATCTTCGGTGTGGTTCTTTCCACCCGCTGGCGTTAGTTCTTTCCACAGTCTTTTCCACAGCCTGGGGAAGTCAGATCGAGCTCAGGATCGCCGAGGTCCGGGCCATCACGAGCACGGCTAGCACGGCCAGCGCTCCCGCGATCGCCAGCACCTGCCACAGGGTCCGGTTGTTCTTGGGGGCGTAGGCCATCGCTCCCGCCAGCACCGAACCGGTGATCAGGCCGCCGACGTGCCCTGTCCAGCTGATGCCCGGGAACACGAAGGTGATCACCAGGTTGATCACGATGAGCATGGCGATGCCGCGTACGTCCATGTTGAGCTTGCGGCCCACCACGAAGACGGCGCCGAAGAGGCCGAAGATGGCTCCGGACGCGCCCACGGTCGGCTGGCCGAGCGGGTCGAGCCAGAGGCTGAGCACGCTGCCGCCGACGGCGCTGACGAGGTAGAGGGCCGTGTAACGCACGTGCCCGAACGCGCGCTCCAGATAGGGCCCGACGACGTAGAGCGCCCAGCAGTTGAACAGGATGTGGAAGACGCCGGCGTGCACGAACGCGGCGCTGACCAGCCGGTAGTAGTCGCCGAAGACCGCCACTCCGGCCGGCCACATCTGCAGCGCGCCGGTGACGGCGGGCACGAGGTATTGGGCGCCGAAGACGAGGACGTTGACGGCCAGGATGGCCCAGGTGACGTACGGTGTGCCGACGACCTGGCCGCCGAAGGTGGAGCGGGCCTGGCGGAAGCCCTGGTTGCCCTGGGCGACGCATTCGGGGCACTGGAAGCCCACGGCGGCGTCGCGCATGCAGTCGGGGCAGATGGGCCGGTCGCAGCGCTGGCAGCGGACCCAGGTCTCCCTGCCGGGATGCCGGTAGCACGTGGGGACCGCCTCGGCAGGCTGCTCGGGCTGCGAGGGCGGGCTGGGCGGCTGGCTGGTCATGTCCAGAGCCTATGACGTACCGGACGTAGCTGTGTGCCGTCGATCAGGGCTGTGACATGCCTGCCCGAAGGGGGCGGGACCCGTGGACGGCCCGCCCCCGTCAGCGATCGGCTCAGCCCTGTACGCGCTCGATGGTGACCGACTCCAGGACGACGTCCTGGACGGGACGGTCGCGCCGGTCGGTGTCGGTCTTGGCGATGGCGTCGACGACGTCCTGGCCCTCGACGACCTCACCGAAGATCGTGTGCTTGCCGTTGAGGTGCGGCGTGGGCACGACCGTGATGAAGAACTGCGAGCCGTTGGTGCCCTTGCCGAACCGGACGCCCGCGTTGGCCATGGCCAGCAGGTAGGGCCGGTTGAAGTAGAGGTCCGGGTGGATCTCGTCGTCGAACTCGTAGCCGGGGCCGCCGATGCCCTGGCCGAGCGGGTCGCCGCCCTGGATCATGAAACCGGAGATGACCCGGTGGAAGATGGTGCCGTCGTACAGACGGGCCGTGCTCTTCTCGCCCGACTCCGGATGCGTCCACTCGCGGGTGCCCTCGGCGAGCTCCACGAAGTTGCGGACGGTCTTCGGCGCCTGGTTCGGGAAAAGCTCGACCTTGATATCGCCGCGATTGGTCTTCAGATTTGCGATCAGCTTCTCAGCCACGAGACAGCTGCCCCCCTCTATGCACAGGGTTGTTTGTGATGTTCTGAGCAGTATGGCCGTTCGGCCTCCTGAGCCATCCTCCCATGGACCGCCATGATTGAGCCGCCTTGTCCAGGGAAGGTCAAGCGCGGGGCCCCAACGACAGGGGAGGTTGTCGTGTCCCTGACACTGAAGAGACGCCGCGTGGTAATAGAGGTACCCGCCACGTGGATGGGCCGCATGAAGGCCCAGGCCGTCAAGACCGGCCATCGCATGGCGCCAATGGCGGACCAGGCCAAGGTGGCCACCGCACAGCGCATCGAAGACGCCCGTTACTGGGCGGCGCCAAGGCTCGACGCCGCGGCGCACGGGTTCGAGGATCAGGTCGCCCCCAAGGTCAGCAGGATGCTGTCGGCGGCGGCCAAGCGAATCGACCCGAAACCGTCCCGGTCACGGCGGTGGCCGACGATGGTGCTGCTGACCGGTCTTGCGGTCGGCGCGATCGGCTACATGGCCTACCGTCGCAACGCCCAGCAGTGGACCGAGCACATGAAGGACTCTGCCTCCGATGCATCACGCTGGGTCGGTGAGAAGGCGGACAGGACCGCGCATTCAGCGGACCGGATGGCGTCCAACGTGCAGAACAAGACGGACCAGGCATCGCACAACATGCCCTGATCCAGACCGAAAGCGCGCCCCCGCTCTCACGAGAGCGGGGGCGCGCTTTCGCGTTCCGGCCCGTTGACGGTTCACCAAGCGCTTGCTACAAAGCCGAGCATGGCGCTGTCACCGCTCGACGATCACCCCGTGCACCAGACCGCCCAGGTCATGCGGCACGTCGCCACCTCCGACCGCAACTTCTACGACCGCTACTACTTCAACTGCCACGCCGGCACCGACGAGCTCATGCTGATCGTCGGCCTCGGCCAGTACCCCAACCTCGGCGTCACCGACGCCTTCGCCCTCGTAAGGCACGGCGACCTGCACCGGGTCGTGCGGGCCTCGCGCGAGCTGGGCCCCGACCGGATGGACACCAGGATCGGCCCCTTCCGGGTCGAGGTGATCGAAGGGCTCAAGCGGCTCCGCGTGATCCTGGAGCCGACCGAGCATGGCCTGTCCTTCGAGCTCGACTGGGAGGGGACGATCCCGGCGACCCTCGAACCCCGCCACTTCCTGCGCTGGCAGGAACGGGTGATGTTCGACTCGGTGCGGCTCGCCCAGACCGGCCGCTGGTCCGGCAGCATCGCCGTCGGCGACCAGGTGATCCCGGTCACCCCCGACCGCTGGCTCGGCACCAGGGACCGGTCATGGGGCGTGCGGCCGGTGGGCGAGCCCGAGCCGCCCGGCATCCAGGCGAACAACCCCGGCACGTTCTACTGGCTGTACACGCCGATGAAGTTCGACGACCACGCCATCCTGTGCATCATCCAGGAGGACCACCGTGGCCGGCGGCTGCTGGAGGAGGCCGTGCGCGTCTGGACGGACGGGCGGGAGGAGGAGTACCTCGGCCGGCCGGACTACCACCCGGTCTACGCCCCGGGCACCCGGGACGTCGTGGACGCCGTGATCGCATTCTCGCCGCCGGGCGGCAGGCCGTTCGAGGTGCGCTGCACGCCGGTGCTGCCGGTGCACCTCATGGCCGGCACCGGATACGGGCTGGAGCCGGAGTGGAGGCACGGCATGTACCAGGGGCCGGGGCCGGTCGTGCAGGGGGTGACGTACCGGCTGCCCGACGACGCCGCCAGGATGTGGGGCCTGGTCGACGCCGTCGGCCGCTTCGAGTACGACGGGCTCGTCGGCCACGGCCTGTACGAGTACTGGGCGCTCGGCCCGCACCCGTCGTTCCCCGGGTGAACCTACTTGGCGGGCTCGGCGGGGGCGCACTCGATGTGGACGACCTTGCTGGGGTCGTCCAGCTGCTTGGCGCCCGGGGGAAGCTCGGTCGCGGGCAGCGCCGGAAGCATCCGCGCCGCCTCGCCTTCAGGAAGGGCGGTGGGTCCGGCCTCGGCATCGGTCAGGGGGGTCGCCGGGACGGCGGGCACGGCCTCGCCCTCGGGAACGGTGGCGCTCGGGGTGGTGGGCGCGGCCTCGGTGCCGGACTGAGGGGCGACCGGAGCGGAAGGCGTGGTCGGGGCGGCCTCGGTGCCGGACTGAGGGGCGGTCGGGGCGGAAGGCGTGGTCGGTGCGGCCTCGGTGATCGTCCGGGGGGCGAGTTCGATCACGCGGCCCCGCTCGGCCTTGAGCTCAGGCGCGCCGTCCGCCCGCTCCCCCTTCTCGTCGCGCATGACGAAAATGCGGGCCGCCGGGCCGTCGGCGAGCTTGACCTCCTTGCCGTCCGACGTCCGGCAGAGCACAGCCGTGGTGGTGGCGGTGGTGGTGTCGGGTGCGGGGGTTCCGTCGGCCAGGGCGGAGCCGCCCAGGCCCGCGAGCGCGAGCACCCCCACCGTGCCGAGGACCGCGAGACGTCGCTTGAACATGCATTCTCCTCAGTGGAATCCATCCGAACGCCCCCGAGCGTGCTCGCCCGCACCTGAAGCGACCCTGAACGCGCCCGAAATGATCTTCAGGTTGGCTTTAGGTTCGCTCAGGCACTCTGGACGTCGTGCGAGTGCTGCTGGTGGAGGACGAGGAACGGCTGGCCGGCCTGATCAAGGGCGGGCTGGCGGGCGAGGGCTTCGCCGTGGACGTGGCCCACGACGGGCGCGACGGCCTGTGGATGGCGACCGAGAACGCCTACGACGTGATCGTCCTGGACGTGATGCTGCCCAGGATGAACGGCTACACGGTCTGCTCCCGGCTGCGCGAGGCGGGCGACTGGACCCCGATCATGATGCTCACCGCCAAGGACGGCGTCTACGACGAGGCCGAGTCGCTCGACAACGGCGCCGACGACTACCTGGCCAAGCCGTTCTCGTACGTGGTGCTGCTGGCCCGGCTGCGCGCCCTGGTGCGGCGCGGCGGGACCGAGCGGCCGGTGACGATCACGGTCGGCGACCTGGTGGTGGACCCGGCCGGCCTGCGCTGCCGCAGGGGCGGGGTGGAGGTCGGGCTGACGCCGAAGGAGTTCGCGGTGCTGCACGCGCTGGCCCGCCGTCCCGGCGAGGTGGTGTCCAAGAGCGAGCTGCTGGCCCAGGCGTGGGACTTCTCCTACGACGGCGACCCGAACATCGTCGAGGTCTACATCAGCGCCCTGCGCAGGAAGATCGACCTGCCGTTCGGCCGGACGACGCTGGTGACCGTCCGGGGAGCGGGTTACCGGTTGGAGGCGGCATGAAGGCGCTGCTCGGACGGCCGACGTGGGCCCGGGTGTCGAGCGGGCTGTCGTCGGTGCGGGTGCGGGCCACCGTCGCGGCGACGCTGGTGGTGGCCCTGGCGCTCGGCGTGGCCGCCCTGGTGCTGGTCATGGCGTTGCGCGGCACGCTGGAGGGCAACGCGGGCGAGGAGGCGGTCAGGCGCGCCGCGGCGGCGATGCCGTACGCGGAGACGGTGCCGATCATGCCGGAGGGGGCGACGCCGGCGGCCACGACGACCGCCGCCCAGATGAGCACCATCATGGTGGACGACCTGTCCGTGGTGCGGCTCGCCGATCCGGACCTCGTCCTGGCCGGCCGCGCCACCGGCTCGCCCGCCCTGTGGGCGCAGCCGGCCGACTACGCCGTCGCGGGCCTGCAGGTGAGCACGCCGACCGGCCCGGCCACGCTCTGGTCGCGGGTCTCCCTGGACGGCGTGCAGAAGGCCGTCCAGGCCCTGTACGGCGCGTTGCTGCCCGGCGTGCCCGCCCTGCTGCTCGTGGTGGCCGGGATGACCTGGTTCTCCGTGGGCCGCGCGCTGGCCCCCGTGGCCGCGATCAGGGCCAAGGTGGCCGACATCACGGCCCGCGACCTGCACCAGCGCGTGCCGGTGCCGGGCTCCAAGGACGAGATCGCGGCCCTGGCCACCACCGTGAACGGCACCCTCGACCGCCTGGAGACGGCCGTGGGCCGGCACAAGCGGTTCGTCGCCGACGCCGCGCACGAGCTGCGCAGCCCCATCGCCACCCTGCGGGCCCGGCTCGAACTGGCCGAGCAGAGCGAGCTCACCCGCGAGGCGCTGGCCGACGTCGAACGCCTGCAGTCGCTGGCCGCCGACCTGCTCATGCTGGCCAAGCTGGACGCCGGCGAGCCGCTGCGCACCGACGAGCTGGACCTGGGTCAGGTGGCGGCCGAGGAGTCGCTGCGCGCCAGGCGGCGGCCGGAGATCAGGGTCGAGCTGGACATCGAGCCGGACGTGGTGCTGCACGGCTCCCGCGCCCACCTCGACCGGCTGGTCACCAACCTGACCGACAACGCGGTACGGCACGCCGCCTCGGCCGTACGCGTACGGGTGCGCGCCGAGGAGGGCCGGGCCGTGCTGGAGGTGCGCGACGACGGCCCGGGGATCCCGCCGGAGCACCGCGAGGCCGTCTTCGGCCGCTTCACCCGCCTGGACGAGGCTCGGGCGAGGGACGCCGGCGGCGCCGGGCTCGGCCTGCCCATCGCCAGGGACATCGCCCACCTGCACGGCGGCACCCTCACGTACACGGACGCCGGTTTCGTGGCCCGGTTCCCCCTCGCGGACGGGGCGCTCAGCCCCGTTTGACGGCCAGGGCGTAGTTCGTGCTGCGCTGGAAGATCTCGAAACCGGCGCGGGAGTAGACGCTGACGGCTCCCGTGGGGTTGTCGGCGTCGACGCCCAGCCCGGTCGTGTCGAACCCCTGCGCGCGGAAGGCGGCCAGGGCGTGCGCGATCAGCGCGCCGGCCACGCCCTTGCCGCGCCACTCCCGGAGCGTGCCGATGATCTGGATCCAGGCCCGGCGCTCGCCGGACAGCGCGTTGTAACCCTCGAAGGTGTGGGTGATCAGCGTGCCCACCGCCTGCCCCTCGTGCAGGGCCAGGAACGACGATTCGGGCAGGAAGTTCTGGGAGCCGACGATGTAGTCGCGCCAGCTCTCCGGGGTGTGCGGGACGCTGCCCCAGTGGTCGAGGAACGCCTCGTTGCGTACGCGGCGGGCGCCCTCGTCCAGCTCGGGCGACCAGGGGGCGATGGTCACCCCGGCGGGCGGCGTGACGGCCGGCAGGTCGCCCGACAGCGAGCGTCCCATGTGGGCGAACCAGCGGTTGGCGACGAAACCGGCGCCCTCGGCCAGCGCCTTCAGCCCGAGGTTGGTGTCGGGCGCGTAGAGGTGGATCTCCGGCTGCACGCCGGGGAACGCCCGCTCGCTCAGCCCCGGCGCCGCGGCCAGGCTCCAGTCGACGATCCGCCGCCCGAGCCCGCGCCTGCGGTGGGCGGGGTGCACTCCGCCCGACAGCCGCATGACGTGGGTGTCGGTGGCGGACTGCCGGGTCGGCAGGTAGCCGTAGGCGACGATCTCGCCGCCCTGCCTGGCCGCGAGCGTCCCCGCGGCCAGGTCGATCAGGCGGTGGCCGAGCTGCTCCCTGACGTCGTCGAGGTCGTGGACCTCGCCCGTGCGATCCTCGGCCTCGATCGCGGCCAGGAGTGCGGCGAGCGCCTCGGCGTCGTCAGGGGTCAGCGGTTCCCACACCAGGCTCATGGCCAGCAGCCTAGGACAGCCTGGCGGAGCACCCCAATTCTTTCCCCATGCGGGCGATGCCTTCGGCGAAGCCCTTTCTCGTCCGCTGTGCGAACCCGATGAAGAACCGGTTGGCCAGGGGCACGGCCCAGCGTCCCCGCTCGGCCACGTCGTAGACGCGGTGCTCCACGCGGGCGCCCTCGGGGTGCGGGAGCACGGTCCACTCGCCCCGGTACCACCAGCCGCCCTGGTAGGCCACGGTGTACCCGTCCTGCTCGACGGTCATCGGGTGTTCGGGCAGGGAACGCGTCAGGGCCTGCCACACCTGCTCGGCCGGGGCGCCGACCACCCCGGCCACCTCGGTGATCAGCCGTTTCCTCACGGCTTGCGCACCCGGCTGTTCTGGAAGGAGGCGAACCGCCAGCCTTCCGGCGTGCGCAGCGCGGTCAGCGTGACGACGGACTGCCTGCTCGGGTCGGGCACGCCGGCCACCGACGAGCTGCCGCCGGCGATCACCAGCGCGACGTCGTCGGTCAGCGGCCTGACGAGCGGCGCGGGGCCGCCCTCGGCGAGCTTGACGGAGGTCTCGAACAGCGCTCGGTGGGTCTCCTCGATCGCCTTCCTGCCCCGCAGGTGCAGGCCGAAGAAGGTGATGTAGTCGGCGTCCTCGGTGAACAGGCCGGCGTAGGCGGCGGAGTCGCCGGCGTTCCAGGTCTCGGTCATCCGCTCCACCAGGCGGGTGATCTCTTCGGACATGGCACAGCTCCTTTCGTCGCGGCGCCTATCCTGGGAGTTGCGCGTCCGGGCAGGGCAGGCGCCGTGTTCGGATGTCCGGCCGCCGGGGTGTTGGCGCACTCCGGCGGCCCTTCTCTCACCCCTCGGTCGTGCTCGTCCAGGCGAGCTCGCCCTGGTCGAGCCGGTCGAGAAGCCTTCTGATCCAGGCGAGCTCGGCGGCGTGCAGCGCCTGCTCGCACTCGACCTCCAGCATGAGGATCTCGGGCAGGCCACTGTCGCGCATGGCCTTGATGTGTCCTTCCATCCCGGCGAGCGTGCCTTCGAGGGTGGCGGCGCGGGTGCGCAGCGCCCGTTGCGCCTCGGGCAGCGGCAGGCAGCCGATCAGCGAGATGGCCGCCACGAAGGCGCGCCGGTCGGGGTCGGGCTGCTCCAGCAGCCGCCGGAGCCGGGTGATCAGCTCCTCGCGGCCCTCGTCGGTGATCTCGTAGACCGTGCGCTCGGGCCGGCGGCCCTCGCGCCCGGTCGCGGCGGGGACGATCAGCTCGTCCCTGGCCAGCCGCTCGACCGCGTGGTAGAGGCTGCGCGGCAGGCCGGTGATGTAGTCCTTGTGCGTGTCGATGATGAAGCGGTGGAGCTCGTAGGGGTGGCTCGGCTGCATCGTGAGCAGGGCGAGCACGGTCAGGTCGACCAGGCCCTTGCGTTGTGCCATGTTGCCTCCCCCTATATTGCAGTTTGCAATATAGCTCACCTGTCGAGCTGGAGGAAGGCCCGCTCGATCGCCTGCCGCGACACCTCCTCCGGGTACGGGAACCGCGTGATCGAGTCGCGCAGCCCCTCCACATGGGCCTTCGCGGCCAGCTCCGCCACCAGCGCCAGCTCGGCCTGCTGCTCCTGGACGAAGGCCCGGCCGACCACCGCGCCGTGCCCCGGCACGAACACCGGCTCGGGCAGCGCGTCGAGCATCGCGGCCGTCGTGTCCGGCCAGTCGAGCGGGTAGGAGTCGCCGAACGCCGGCGGCGCGCCCTCCTCGACCAGGTCACCGGCGAACACCACGCCGGCGTCCGGCACGTGCACGACGATGTCGTTGCTGCTGTGGCCGAGCCCGAAGTGCCGCAGGTGCACCATGCGTCCGCCGATGTCGAGGCTGGCCGAGGTGGTGAAGGTGTGGTCGGGCGGCACGATGGCGATCTCCTCCATCTCCGCGCGGCGGTCCGGCAGCCGTTCGATGACGTCCGCGCGGTGCCGCTCGCCGTAGACGTCGATCTCCTCGGCGCACCGGACGTGGCTCCAGATCTCGGCGGGGCGGAAGAGCGCGTTGCCGAAGTAGTGGTCGAAATGCGAATGGCTGTTCACGACCGTCCACGGGTGGCCGGTGATCGTCCTGATCGCGTCGATCAGGTCGGCCGCCTCCCGGTGGGAGCTGCGGGTGTCGAGCACCAGGCAGTGCCCGTCGCCCACGATCAGGCCCGTGTTCAGGTCGAAGGACCGATGGCGGCGCACGTATACCCGGTCGCCGACCTCCTGCCACTGCTCGTTCATGGCAACGAACCTTACTTTTCGGACTTCCCGCCGGTCATCCCCGAAGGTAGGCCAGCACGGCCAGGACCCGGCGGTGGCCGTCGGACTCGGGCGGCAGGTCGAGCTTGGTGAAGATGCCGGCGATGTGCTTGGCCACCGCGGCGTCGGTGACGACCAGCTCCCTGGCGATCGAGGCGTTCGCGCGGCCTTCGGCGATCAGGGCGAGCACCTGCTGCTCGCGCGGGGTGAGCCGGGCCAGCGGGTCGCGCCGCCGGCGCAGGAGCTGGCGCACCACCTCCGGGTCCACGACCGTGCCGCCCGCGGCCACCCGGTCGAGCGCGTCGACGAACTCGCGCACGTCGCCGATCCGGTCCTTCAACAGGTAGCCGACGCCCGCGCCGGCGCCGGACTCCAGCAGCTCGGCCGCGTACGTCTGCTCGACGTACTGGCTGAGCACGAGGACGGCCAGCTCGGGGTGGCGGCGGCGCAGGCCGAGCGCGGCGCGCAGGCCCTCGTCGGTGAAGTCCGGGGGCATGCGCACGTCGGTCACCACGGCGTCGGGGCGGTGCTCGGCGACCGCCGCGACCAGGGCTTCGGCGTCGCCGACCGAGGCCGCCACGGTGTGGCCGAACCGTTCGAGCAGTCCCACCAGCCCCTCGCGGAGCAGCACGGCATCCTCGGCGATCACGACGCGCACGGAATCTCCACTCGTACCAGGGTCGGGCCGCCCGGCGGGCTGGACACCGACAATCTTCCCGCCACCACGGCGAGCCTGTCGGCCAGGCCGGTCAGCCCGGTGCCCCTGGCCGGGTCCGCGCCGCCGACGCCGTCGTCGCGCACCTCGACGGCCAGCGTGCCGGCCGCCGTCCGGGCGGTGACCGTGGCCCTGGTGGCTCCGCTGTGCCTGGCCACGTTCGCCAGCGCCTCGCTGACCACGTAGTACGCGGTGACCTCGACGGGCGCGGGCAGCCGTCCCAGCTCGTCGGCGTCCACGTCCACGGGGACGGGCGAGCGTCCGGCCACGTCGCGGATCGCCGCGCCCAGCCCGCGGTCGGTGAGGACCTGCGAGTGCACGCCCCGGATCAGCTCGCGCAGCTCGGCCAGCGCCTGCCTGGCCTCGTCGTGCGCCACGTCGAGCAGCCGGGCCGTCGGCGAGTCGTCGGGCACGTCCAGCCGGGCGAGGCCGAGCGTCATCGACAGCGCGACCAGCCGCTGCTGCGCGCCGTCGTGCAGGTCGCGCTCGATCCTGCGGCGTTCGGTCTCGAAGGCGTCCACCAGGCGCGCCCGCGACCGCACGACCTCGCCCAGCTCCGACCCGGCCGGCGCGAGCACCGCCCTGACCATCGCGCCGCGCGCCCCGCCCCAGGCCGTGATCGTGTACGCCGCCACCGGCAGCAGCAGCACCCCCGCCACGCCAGCCACGGCGCCCAGGGCCGGCCCGGCCTCCGGCTGGACCGCGGGCGACAGGATCAGCAGCACCGGCCCCCCGACGGTGAACCCCAGCATGACCAGGTCGATCCACCACATCGCGAACACCGTCATGACCGCGACCCCGATCTCCCGCCGGCGCCGGTCGGGCACCGGCGGCAGCGGCACGGTGTCCACCAGGCGCAGCCGCACCCGTTCGAACCGGGCGACCAGCGGCACGACCAGGGCCAGCAGCACCGGCACGAGCAGCAGCCCGGCCGGCGGCCCGGCGAGCCCGACCGCGATGACCCCGAGGGCGACGGCCGCCCCCGGAACCACGCTGCCCACCAGGTACGCCACGCACCGCCACGGCCAGGCCGACCGGAGGAAGCCGGGCGGCCGCCGCGTGAGCGCTTCGAGCGCGGTCCTGTCTCCCACCCGGTGACCGTATCCGGGGCCGGGAACGGCCCGCAGTAGTGCAGGGTCTACCGTCGGCGGCTCAGCCCGCCATCAGCGGCTCGGCGGCGGTACGCAGCTCGACGCTGAACGGCGTGGGCCGGAAGGTCTGCGGATCGAGGTTGACGTTGACGCGGTAGCCCTCGGCGTGCACGACCGAGCGGTCCTGCGACAGGACGCGGAAGCCGTACACGCCGCTGGTGCGGCCCATGCGGTCGATCCAGAAGTCGACCTGCACCTCGCCCGCGCCCATGACCGGCGCGTTGTAGGTGATCTTGAACTCGCGGACGGCCAGGTAGAGGTCCTTGAACTTGGAGATCGCCGGGTCGAAGCTCCAGCCCTGCTCGGCCCAGTAGGCGGAGATCGCGCGCTCGACCAGCAGGGCGTAACGCGAGTTGTGCAGCAAGCCCATCGCGTCGAGGTCGTCGAAGTGCACCTGGGCGGGGCGGGTCTGGGTCACGCGAACTCCTTCAGTCGGTCGTGGACGGCTCGGCGGGCCCGCTCGTAGGCGGCCTCGCCCCTGCCGAGCAGGCGGGTGTGGGTGACCGCGGCCTCGCCGAGGGCGTCGATCTCGTACGCGAGCTGCGCCGGGTCGGTCTCCGGGGGCAGCTCCCCCAGCTCGACCGCCTCCCGGACCAGCCGCTCGATGAACCTCAGCCAGTCGGCCATCGACTCGGCCACCCGGTCCCTGACCGGGCCGGGACGGTCGTCGAACTCCACCCGCGCCGTGTAGAAGAAGCACCCGCCGGGCAGGACGCCTCTCTCGTAGAACCGCAGGCGGGCCTCGTGCAGGGCCAGGACGCGGGCCACGCCGGGAGGGGCCTTGAGCGCGGGCTTGACGATCTCGTCGGTCCATTGGCGGACGGCCCACTCGATGGTGTCAAGCTGAAGTTGCTCTTTATCCCTCCAATGGGCGAAAAATCCGGATTTGCTGACTCCGGCGGCTTCGGCCAGCCGGCCCAGGGTCAGCCCGTCCAGACCGTGCACCGAGGCCAGCGACACGGCCTGCCCGAGGATCGCCTCACGGCTGCGCTGCCCGCGCGCCCGGCGACCGTCTTCCTTCACGTCGGCCATGCCGCCAGCATACATTAACGACCGATCGTTCAGATTGCTGGGTCAGACCCTCCCGTAGCGCACCGCGACCGCGTCGAAGATCCGGACCGCCGCCGCCGCGTCCGCGTCCGCGAGCGGGCAGTCGAGCTGGGGATCGTTGCCGTCGAGCCCCGACTCGCGCTCGACGATCCGCGCCACCTGGTACATCAGGTCCACGACCCGGCCCGCGGCCTCACCGTGCCACCAGTAGGGCACGCTGATCCCCCAACCGCCCGCCCAGTGGTCCACGGAGATGCCGGTGCCCTCGTGTTCGAGCTCCCAGTTGGGCGGGTCCTCGAAGACCCTCACGTCGCCGAGCAGCGCGCGGGCCTGGGTGACGACGTTGTTCCAGGCCACCGGGTCCGGCGGGCGCGGCTCGGCGTCCTCCGAGCCGAAGTACAGGTCGTAGCTCATGGTGGACGAAACTAGCGCCCACCCCTGACGAATCCCCGCAAAATACGCCGAACGACAACAACCAGCGCGAGCGCCACCCCGACCCCCACCACCACGGAACTCCCCCCGCGGACCGCCCGCGCGGCCACGGGCGCCGCCCCGCCGGCGGTGACCTCCGAGTAGACGTCGTCGATGATCAGGTTGAACCGGCGTTCCCTGCGCGACCCGGCGCTCGCCGTCCGCAGCGTCCGCGCCTGCCGCCAGAAGTCACGCCCGATCGGCCCGGCGAGCACGGTGGCGGCGATCTCCCGCAGGTGCGCCTCGGTGATCGAGCGCAGCTCCCACATCAGCAGCCAGTGGTTGAGGATCATGTTCACGTACAGGTGGGCCCGCTGGCCCTCCTCGTCGCCGGAGGCGAAGAACGCTCCCCAGCAGGCCCGGTAGAGCGGGTCGTCCATCGCCATCTTCATCAGGTCGCCGTGCAGCGTGCGCAGCGCCTGCTCCCTGGCGGACTTGGCCTCCCTGGCCTGGAGCACGAGCGAGAACGCCACGCCGATGAGCGCGAGGACGGCCAGGATGGCCGAGGCCGCGCCGTACGTCTGGCCGATGTCGCCGAGCACCGACCAGTCGCCGCGGCTGCGCCCCAGAGCGGCCAGGAAGAACGGCGAGGCGACGACCAGCCCGGCAGCGGCGACCACCGACAGCAGGAGCAGGATGGTCACCCAGTAGCGCCCGAACGACCGCCTGTTCACCGGGCTACAACGTGGCGGAGTGGCGCAGGGGCGGGGGGAGGACGTCGCGTTCGGCGGCCATGTACGGAATGAGCTCCACCCCCTGGCCGAAGATCTTCTCCATGTCGTCTCCGCAGCTCTCGATCAACGACCGGTCGAGGATCTTGCGCGCGCCGGTCAGTGTGCCGTCCTCGCTGTAGAGCACCTCGTACATGACCGTCGAGTCAAGGACGACCAGCTCGGGCAGCGGCCCGGGGAAGCCGAGCGCGGGCAGGCGGTCGGCTTCGAGCACGCGGATGTGCTCACCCGCCAGCGCCCGCAGGCGGATGTAGTAGAGCTCCCACTGCAGGTAGCGGCTGAAGGGCCGCTCGACGAGCCGGACGCGCCGCATCGCGAACTCCCCCGCCTCGCGCAGCGGCCGCTGGATCTCGTGGCGACGCTCGTCGATGAGCCGGATCGCCTCGCCCCAGTCGCCGGCGTCGAGGGCCAGCCAGCTCGGCTCGTCCGGCTCGCGATAGCTCTGGCGGGTCTCCAGTTTCCAGAAGACCCGTTCGAGCCCGCGGAAGTACGGCCAGAAATCGGAGAAATACTCATCTGGAGTGAGCAGCTGGGACTGCGCCGCAGCGACGTTTCTAAGCATCAGGGATATCCGGCTTGGCGGCTACGAGCATCTTGCGAGGAATGACGACCAGGCGTTCGTCTCGGGCAATACTAACCCCCGCGGGCAGGCGGCCACGATAACTCTCCGTGAGGTCGCGTCCGATCACCGCTATATCGCCGTTGGAAAGCTCCCAGATGTCAGGACATGAGGGACTTGCCGTGGTATCGCCGAGCTCAAGGGCCGACCTCCCCAGGCGTCGTCGCAGTTCGGCCGATGCGTCAGCTTCCCATGGACGCGCCACGGCAAAACCTCTTTTCCCTGGTGGCGTTACGCATGAGTGTGACATCGAATGCCATGACGGACAATGTCCCTGTCACGGAAGAGTGAATTCACTGCGGCGGCAGTAATGTTTTCACGGTGCGCGCCGGATCATTCTCCCTCTGCGCGCTTGCGGAACTCCAGCCCCTCGAACGCCCCCGACGTGCGCCAGCCGTCGATGTAGGCGAAGTACGCCATCGCCCCCTGTGGATGGCCGATGTTCAGCCGGCCTTTCATGCCGGCGTCGCGGCCCTCGTTGTTGTAGTAGCCGGGGGTGCAGTCGGCGGAGGCGCCCAGGATGCTTCCGGGGCCCGACAGCAGCAGCTCGATCCAGGCGTCCTCGGCCTCCTGGGTCGCCTCGACCTCGTCGAAGCCCTGGTCGAGCGCGTGGCTGACGATCGTGGCGATGGTCCGGCCGGCCTCGGTGAGGTTGTGCGGGATGTTGGAGATGAGGTTCGCGCCCTGCGTGGGCTGGACGACGAAGACGTTCGGGAAGCCGTGCACGTGGATGCCGTGCAAAGTGCGCATGCCGTCCGCCCAGCGGTCGGTGAGCCGCAGGCCGTCGCGGCCGGTCAGCTCGTAGCCGGCGCGCCGGGTGTAGTCGGTGGTCACCTCGAAGCCCGAGGCGTAGATGACGCAGTCGACCTCGTACTCGACGCCCGCGGCCACCACTCCCCGCGCGGTGACGCGCTCGACGCCCTTGCCGTCGGTGTCCACCAGGCGGGTGCCCGGCACGTTGAAGGACTGCAGGTACTCGTCGTGGAAGCAGGGACGCTTGCAGAGCTGGCGGTACCAGGCCTTGAGCTTCGCCGCGGTCTCCGGGTCGGCGACGATCGCGTCGACGCGGGCCCGGATCTCCTCCATCTTCTCGAAGTCGGACTCCTCGTACGCCTGCGCCATCTTCTCCGGGGTCAGGTCCTCGGGCGGCAGGGCCGCGATGCGGGCGCGGACGCGGCGGGCGATGTCGGTCCAGCCGTCCATCACCAGGTCCTCGTCGACCAGGCCGCCGGTCTGGTTGCCGGTGAAGTTCTCCAGCCAGCACTGCTGCCAGCCGGGGGTGGCGATCCTGGCGAACCAGGCGGGGTCGGTGGGCCGGTTGTCGCGTACGTCCACCGAGGAGGGGGTGCGCTGGAACACGTACAGCTCGGCGCAGGCGCGGGCCAGGTGCGGCACGCACTGGACGGCCGTCGCGCCCGTGCCGATGACGGCGACGCGCTTGTCCGCCAGCCGGTCCATGGGCGCGCCCGTGGGGTCGCCGCCGGTGTAGTCGTAGTCCCAGCGGCTGGTGTGGAACGAATGCCCGCGGAACTCGTCGATGCCCGGGATGCCGGGGAGTTTGGGCACGTGCAGCGGGCCGATGCCCATGACCACGAACCGGGCGGTGAAGGCGTCGCCGCGGTTCGTCCGGACGGTCCAGCGCGACCGGGACGCGTCCCACTCCAGGTCCTGGACCTCGGTGTGGAAGAGCGCGTCGTCGTACAGGCCGTAGTGCTTGCCGATGCGGCGGCAGTGTTCCAGGATCTCGGGCGCGTGCGCGTACTTCTCCGTCGGCATGTGGCCGGTCTCCTCCAGGAGCGGCATGTACACGAACGACGCGGTGTCGCACTGGGCTCCCGGGTAGCGGTTCCAGTACCAGGTGCCGCCGAAGTCGCCGCCCTTCTCGACGATCCGCACGTCGCCGACCCCCGCTTCCCTGAGCCGGGCGCCGGTGACGAGCCCGGCGAACCCGCCGCCGACGACGGCCACCGTCACGTGGTCGGTCTTCGGTTCGCGCTCGGTCCTCGGCGTGTACGGGTCGTCGAGGTAGTGGGCGAAGCGGCCGGTGAGGCGGACGTACTGGTCGTCGCCGTCCGGGCGGAGCCGCTTGTCGCGCTCTTCGAGGTATTTGCGGCGGAGGGCTTCTTTGTCCATACGTCCTCCGGGGACGAGGTTCCGAATTCCAGAATGTCATTCGCGAATCTCGTTCGACAAGGCCCGCGGACGGGCGAAGCGGGCCCGCAGCCGGCCGAGGACCGGCGGACCGCCCGCGAAGCACCACAACGCGATCACCGGATCGCAGATGGCGCAGCCGAAGGAGGAGTCCGCGGCGAAGGGCAGCAGCGGGCTGCCCTGGAGGTGGTGCAGCACGTCCCAGGCGGTGTGCAGCAGCCAGCCGATGCCGATGAACGTCCAGCTCTCCAGCCCGCGGTAGGCGACGTAGGTCATCACGACCGGCAGCAGGAACTCCCAGTAGCCGAGCCCGCCGCCGCTGAGGTAGGCGGCGCCCGCGCCGGCCACCAGCACGGCGTTGGCACGGCGGCCGTGCGGCTCGGGGATCAGGGAGACGAGGGAGACGGCGACCAGGCCGATCAGGATCGGCATGAGGATGGACATGGGCACTTCCTGCCGGTTTCGAGGGGAACGCAGCCAGGCTAGGCGGGCCGTCCGGACCGTCACAGTGGCTGGTTCGACAAACACCGACGAGTTCCCGCCAACCGCCCGCCGCCTGGCCTAGCGTGGCCGCATGCACACTGTGGCGATCCTGGCCCTCGATCACGTGGTGGCGGCCGACCTGGCGATCCCGGTCGAGGTGTTCGGCCGTGCCCGGCTGGCCGACGGGAGCCGCCCGTACCGGGTCCAGGTGTGCGCGGCGACACCGCAGGTGCCCGCCGACGCCTTCACGATCGTCGCGCCCCACGGCCTGGAGGCGCTGCGCACCGCCGACACGATCATCGTGCCCGGCTGCTCGGAGCAGGCCGTCCCGCCGGGGCCCGAGGTGCTCGCGGCGCTGCGCGACGCGGCCGCCGCCGGCACCCGCGTCGCCTCCATCTGCGTGGGGGCCTTCACCCTGGCCGCCGCCGGGCTGCTCGACGGGCTGGGCGCGACCACCCACTGGATGGCCGCCGACCGGCTGGCCGAGCTGTTCCCCGACGTCGACGTGCGGCCCGACGTGCTCTACGTCGACAACGGCCAGATCCTGACCTCGGCCGGCGCCGCCGCCGGGCTCGACCTGTGCCTGCACCTCGTCCGGCGCGACTTCGGCTCGGCGGTCGCCGCCGACTCGGCCCGCCTGTCGGTGACGCCCCTGGAGCGGGAGGGCGGCCAGGCCCAGTTCATGGCGCACACCCGGCCGCCCGTGCCCCAGGGCTCGCTGCTGGAGCCGGTGCTGGCGTGGATCGAGGACAACCTCGACGGCAAGGTGACCCTGGCTGCGATGGCCGCGCACTGCGGGATGAGCGAGCGCACGTTCGGCCGCCGGTTCCGCGAGCAGACCGGCACCACGCCGCTGCAGTGGCTGCTGCGCGCCCGGGTGCGGCGGGCGCAGCTCCTCCTGGAGACCACCGACCACGGCGTGGAGCGGATCGCCGCGCAGTCCGGGTTCGGCTCGGCGGTCGCCCTCCGCGAGCGGTTCAAGCGGGTGGTCGGCGTGCCGCCGCAGTCCTACCGCGCCTCTTTCCGGCCTCTCGTCACGGACGGGCCTCTCGTCACGGACGCAGCGCCGTGAGCGCGCTCTCCCAGACGTAGGTGTCGTTGCCGTCGCCCGCGCTCGGCGTGTGCGGCTCGAACTGCCCCGGCCCGATCAGGACGCGCACCCCCTCCGACCGCAGCTCCTCGACGCTGCGCCGGAAGGGCGCGCGGGCGGCGAGCGCGCTGTTGACGAACGGCAGCACGACCACGGGGATGCCGAGCCCCGGGGCCTCGGCCAGCAGCCCGAGCGCGTAAGTGTCGGCGACGCCCATGGCGAACTTGTTGATCGTGTTGTACGTGGCCGGGGCGACGATGATCGCGTCGGCCCTCGGCGGCCTGGGCTCGTGCGGCTTGCGGTACCGGCTGCGGACCGGGCGCCCGGTCAGGCGCTCCAGCTCTGGCACGTCGATGAAGCCGAGCGCCGACGGCGTGGCGACGACCTGGACGTCCCAGCCCTCCTCCTGGGCCGGGACGACCAGCCTGGCCACGTCGCCGGCCGGGCCGGCCGCGCACACGATGACATAGAGACTGCGTGCCGGTGTCTTCACGATTGAGATCGTAGGACGCCCGCCGCCCCCTCGACCTCGCGTACGCGGGCGGCGACCTCCGGCGTGAGGTGGCGGGCCAGCACCTCCAGGGCGGCGGTGACCTCGCGGACCGCCTCGGGGGCCGGATCGGGCAGGGCGGCGGCGAGGGCGTCGTCGATCGTGGCGGCCCTGACCTCGGCGACCCGGGCGGAGGGCGTCGCCGCGGGACGGATGAGCCGCCGCCGCCGGTCGGCCGGATCGGGCACGCCCTCGATCGACCCCGTGGACTCCAGCCGGGCGACGGCCGTGGACACCTGGCTCTGCGGCAGGCCGGTCCGCGCCGCGATCTCGCTGACCGTCGTGCCGGGGTGGGCGACCACGTCGCCGAGGACGACGAGCACCGTACGGACCGAGCCCCGGGGGCCGTCGCCCTTCGGCTGGGGCATCGCCTGCTCGCCGATCTTCATGAGGGTGCGGCCGAGCAGGAACAGTTCGACTCCGTTCATGAAGTCATGATACATCTATATCGATGCATCGATTTAGATGCTTTTTTCCTAACGGAGGAGACCCCCATGAACACCCTTCCCGTCCCAGGCGCCACCCTCCACTTCCAGGTCGAGGGCAGCGGCCCGGTCCTGTTGTTGTCGCAGAGCGGCGAGGGCGACGCCGATCGCACCGCCGACCTCGTGCCGCTCCTGGCCGACGCCTTCACCGTCGTCACCTACGACCGGCGCGGCCTGTCGCGCAGCACCCTCGACCCAGCCGCGCCGCCCGTCACCATGGCCGACCACGCCGACGACGTCGCGCGGCTGCTCGCCGAGGTCGCCGACGGGCCCGCCCTGATGGCCGGGTTCAGCATGGGAGGCGCGATCGGCCTGCGGGTCGCGGCCCGCCACCCCGGCGTGCTCGGCACGCTGATCGCGCACGAGCCCGTGCTGCCGAACCTGCTGCCCGCCGCCGGGCGCGCCGAGCACGTGGCCGAGCTGGCGGCCATCCAGCGGGCGTACGCGGACGGGGGGCTGGCCGCGGCCTTCCCCGCGATCACCCGGCACCTCGGCATCGACCCGGCCCACGACGAGACCGAGGACGGCCTCACCCCGCAGCCGCTCACGGCCCGGCGGCAGGCCAACTTCGGCTTCTTCATCGGGACGGAGTTCACGGCCGTCATGGAGGACGACCTCGCCCCGGCGGAGACGGTGGGCACCGGGACCCGGGTGATCCCGGCGATCGGCCTCGCCACCCGGCCGTCGGTGCACACCTACCGCTGCGCGCTCGCGCTGGCCGAGCTGCTCGGCGTCGAGCCGGTCACGCTGCCGGGCGGCCACAACGGCAACACGGCCTTCCCGCGCGCGACGGCTCGGGCGCTCAAGGAACTGCTCGCTCCGCGTCACGTTCACGCGTGAACGTCCGGGCGGCCAGGTGGACACGCGCTCAGCGGCCGCAGGTGCGGAGCATGTTGGCCAGCGCCACGCGCTCGCTGCGCGTCACGAACAGGCGGTAGTGGTGCTTCACGGTGATCCACGAGGTCGCGTAGCGGCACCAGTAGGCACGGCGGCGCGGACGCCAGCTCTGCGGCCCCTGCCCGCCCTTGGCGATGTTGGCGGAATGGCTGACGGTGACCAGCTCAGGACGGGTGAGATCGTTGGCGAAGGCCCGCCGCCGCGCCTGGCTCCACCTCTTGGCGCCCGAGCGCCAGGCGTAGGCCAGCGGGACGACGTGGTCGACGTCCACCATGCGCTCGCTCTTCAACCGCCTGCCGTCGTACGGGCTGTACCAGACGCCCTTCATGGGATGGCAGGCCGCGTTCCTGCGCACCCGCCGCCCGTCCCGGGCCAGGACGGTCTCGCGTACGTCACACCTTCCCTTGTGACGTCCCCACCTGGGCTGGAACCGGCGGTGGGTGTAGCCGCGCAGCGATAAGGGCCTGGCGACCCGTAGCTGGGCCAGCATGCGGCGGGCCCGCGCCGCACTGACCTGCGCGCCCGCGTGGGCGCGCGCGCCGGACTGCGCCGCGGCCGGCTGCGGCGCGGCGACGACCTCGGTGATCGGGATGACCAGAAAGGCGAGGACGGCCATCAGGACGGCCCGTCTCAGGAAGATCATGCTTTACCCCATACCCACCCAGGACGGACCTCCTCCAAGTGGATGGCCAGCCCTCCGCAAGTGGGGGTGCGTACCTTCCCGAACCATGAGAAAGCTCCCTCTCCTCCTCGCCGCCCTGACCGCCGCCTGCGCCACCGCGCTGCCCGTGCTGCCCGCGACCGCGTCCCTCGCGTCGGCCTCCTCCGCGAGGAAGACGCTCTCCTTCCGCGGCATGACGCTGCGGATCCCCGCCGACTGGAAGGTGCACCGGTCGGGCGACCACGTCGTGGTGGTGACCGGGTTGTTGTGCAAGAAGCCGGAGCCGTTCGCGCCCGACTGCGAGAGCTTCTGGATCTTCGGCCCGAAGGACTACACGAACGTGCCGGTCGGCGGCGGGTCCGTCACGTACACGGGCAAGCAGCAGTTCCATCCGTTCAGCGGGGTGATCCCGTGCCCGTTCAACTCCAACCTGAGCTGGTATCCCGGCGAGAAGGCGTCCTACCGCGGGCTGCGGCCGGTGGGCTCCGGGCACAAGGCGACGTACACCACCTGGCCGAACCGCTGCGTGACGAACGACACCGGCCGCACCACCGCCAGGTGGAACGAGAAGGAGTGGTTCCTGCCGCGGTCCGGGATCCTGGTGGTGGACGCCTGGAACACCTACGGGCTGGCCGGCGTGCTCAAGCGCGCCACCTGGAGCTGATCCCGCACGTCCCGGTTTCCGGCACCATGGGCGGTGGTCCGGTGATGCGGGGTGAGGGATGACGAGCCGGTTCTTCATCGGTGAGGGGTACGCGTCGTACCAGGGGCCGTCGGCGGACAACTCGCTCCATCGTCACGCCGCCTACCAGGTGACGGCCGCCGTGGAGGGCGAGGTGACCGTCATCGACGAACGGGGGGCGTGTCATCGCGGGCCTGCCCTGATCATCCCGCCCATGGTCCGGCACCGCATGCCGGGGGCGCCGGACGTCCGCATCTGGTTCGTCGAGCCGCAGTGCTCGTACGCGTCCACCCTGCGCGACCGCTGCACCCCGGCCCCCGACCGGTCATCCACCGGCTCCGGCCTTTCAGCTGCGGGAGGCAGCTCCCCCGCCGGCTCGGGCCTTCCGCCCACCGTCGGCTCCCTCGGCGGCTCCGGCTTCCCGTCCGTCGGTGGGGTGATCACCGCGGCCGCCGACCTGCATGTTCTTCGTGAGGAGGACTTCCGTCTGGCGGCGGAACCTCGGCCGTCCCGGGCGCTCGATCCGCGCCTGGTGATCGCGATGGAGGCGTTGACGTCGCGGAACCTCCTGGTCGCCGACGCGGCCGCGCAGGCCGGGCTGTCCCCCCAACGCCTGCGCGCCCTGGCCCGGCTGCAACTCGGCATGCCGCTCGCCCGGTGGCGCATCTGGCGGCGGCTCACCCGAGCGGCCCGCGCCCTGGCCGACGGCCGCTCGATCGCCGAGGCCGCGCTCGACGGCGGCTTCGCCGACCAGGCCCACTTCCACCGGCAGCTGCGCGACATGCTGGGGCTCACACCGGCGACCGTGCTGCCGCTGCTGCGCCGGTCAGCCGCGGGTGGCCACGTAGACGGAGATCGAGCCGGTCAGCCGCGGGTGGCCACGTAGACGGAGATCGAGCCGGTCAGCCGCGGGTGGCCACGTAGACGGAGATCGAGCCGGTCACCGTCCGCACGACCTCCGCCTCCCGGACGTCCGCGAACCCCGCGCCGGTCATCAGCTCCGGCAGCACGCCGTCCGCGTTGGGCTGCGTGTCCCGCACCCCGTCGGCCAGTTGCACGACACGGAACGCCAGCCGCATCGACGCCGTCCGCTGCCACCCGTAGTCGGCAATCACCAGCTTGCCGCCCGGCCGCAGCACGGCGTGCATCGAGGCGAGGATCGCGCGTTTCATCGGAAGCGGACATTGGTGGAGGACGAGGCTCGACATCGCCGTGTCAGCCGACCCCGGCCCCAGCAGGCCGGTCAGCGCGTCCCCCATGCCGAGCCGCCATTCCGGGGCCGTCCCGCTCGCCCTGCTCTTGCGTCGCGCCTGGGCCAGCGTCTCCGGATCGGGGTCGACGCCGATGATCCGGGCCCGCGGTTCGAGGCGGTGCAGCAGCATGGCCTGCGAACCGGTGCCGCAGCCGACGTCCACGATCGTGTCGTCGGGCCTGGGGGCGACGTGCATGGCCACCAGGCTGCGCCACAGCCGTTCCCGCGTCAGGGCGACCACCGGGTCGTACAGGCGGGTGAACTTCAGGCGTCCGAGGGCGGGGGTGAAGGTCTGTTGCGACATGAGCGCAGTCTCAGCCGTACGCCACATCCCGGTCTTGAACAGAACGCTCGCGCGTCGACGCTGCTACTCGCATGCCCGGGTCAGGGCTTCGACGTCCTGCAGCCCGTATTCGGACCAGAGCCGCGCCACTTGCGACACGCACTCGTGGTCCCACACCTGGCTGACCCCTGGCATCTTCGCGAGCCGGTGGCGCCAGGGGCCGCGGTTCACCTCCGGCTGTATCGACAGCCGATACGACTCGGGCATGTCCGACACCCTGGTAGCCGCGATCAACGTCTCATTGTCCGCGTACGTCTCGACGAAGTGGCGATAGGCCGTCTTCTGGTCCTCGTATTCATACGATTCGAGGCCGGGAATCCGCTCGATGACGGCGACGATCGCCTTCTTCTCCTTGGCGGTGGCGGCCTTCTTGTTCGCCCCTCCCCGCCCGTGCCGGCACTCGGGCAAGGAGGAATCGCCCGTGCAGAGGAACACGGAGACTTCCACACTCCAGTACGGCCGGGTCACGCGACGGGTCTCCAGCTGATCGACCACCAGCCCGACCCCGGGCCGCCGATCCGCCGCATTCACGATGCGGGTCCGATCAGCCACCTCGGAGACCCGGATCCAGAACGACTCCGGCATGTCCTTGGCCCGCACCTCGGCCAGCATCTTCCGCTGACCGGCGAACTCCCGCCGGAACCCCGCATAGGACGCCGCCCGGCTCACGAACCGGACCTCGGTCACGCCCGGCGTGGAGTTCAGGAAAGCCTCCATGTCGCGCCGCTGTCTCGCCGTCGCATGCCGTTTGTCACACCCGCGCGCGGAGGGCGTACAGAGGAACACCGCGATTTCACCGTTGTCAGCGGCGACGTCCGCGGGACCGGGCTCCACCTCGGCCGACGCGGCCTGCCCGGCCATTCCCGACAACGCCACGACACTCGCAACCAGCACCCGCCAGAACCGACGTCTCACCGGACTCCTCGCACCACGAGAATATTCACTTGCGCCTGCGCGGGCGTCGCTGACGTACCGGCGCGGTCGAGGAATCGTAGCCGGACCATCGCAACATCAAGATGGACATGCCGACGACCGTAGTCACCGCACCGGAGAAGAGGCCCAGAAGCACCAGGACGCTTTCGCCTTCCGGATCGCCTATCCCGGACGGACCGGTCTCGACCCATTCGCCCATGGCCCATGCCTGAGTGGCGACCAGCACCCCGAAAAGGGTCGTGACCGTCCCCAGCAGATAGCCAGGAGTCCGCGCCCATGCCCCTTTCACGGCGAGCACGAACCCCCCGACCAGCGCGATCGGCACGGTGACGAACTGCCCCATCTCCAGGGCCATCAGCGTCGAGACCCGCGCATGCTGAAAATCGTCCTCACGTAGCGGCGACCACAGGACCAGGCACAGCGCAGCACCGGCAAGAATGCCTATCGCGAACAACCGGAGCATCGCCACGGGCAGCATGATCCCGGACCAACCCACCGAACCACCAGACGTTTGACCATACTCATCGACCAGCGGACCGCCCGCTCCAAACCGGGTGGTACGGTATGCGTCATGCGGATGATCCACTCATTTCTCGGCTGGTGGCGCCCCTAACCGGGCGGCACTGCTCATCCGCGCAGACCTGACAAAGCGGCCGCCCAGTCCCGGGCGGCCCGTCGGTGTCCTCATCTCTCGGCCGATCCAGGACGACAGGCGGCTCCCGACCTGAGGGAGCTCCACCGATGCCACGACGTCTCACGGGTTTCACGCCGTCCGGCGACCTGCACCTCGGCAACTACTTCGGCGCCATCGCGCCGATCATCGCCGGTCAGACCACCACGGACACCGTCGTCTTCATCTCCGACCTGCACGCGCTCACCCTGGACCACGACCCCACCCAGGTGCACCGGCGAACCCTGGAATTCGCCACCCTGCTGCTCGCCGCCGGCACCGACCCCGAGTCCTGCCTGTTCCTCGTCCAGTCGCACGTCCCGGAACACACCGAACTGCACTACCTGCTCGAATGCACCACGGGCTACGGCGAGGCCCAGCGGATGATCCAGTTCAAGGAGAAGTCCGGCCGTCAGCAGCAGGTCCGCATGTCGCTGCTGACGTACCCGATCCTCATGGCCGCCGACATCCTGCTGTACGACACCGACGAGGTCCCCGTCGGCGAGGACCAACGCCAGCACGTCGAGCTGGCCAGAACCGTCGCCCAGCGGTTCAACACCCGGTACGCCCCCGTCTTCACCGTGCCCACGGCGGTCAACCCGCCGGTGGCCGCCCGTCTCATGGACCTGACGTCCCCGGGCGACAAGATGAGCAAGTCGGCCGCCACGCCGGGCGGCGCCCTGCGCCTGCTCGACGAGCCCGACGTGCTGCGGCGCAAGGTGATGCGCGCGGTCACCGACGCGGACAACACGGTCGCGTACGACCCCGACCGCAAACCCGGCGTCTCGAACCTCCTGGCCATCCTGGCCGCCTGCACCGGCCACGCCCCCGAGGACCTGGCGTCCCGGTTCGACCGCTACGGCGAGCTCAAGGAGGCGGTGGCCGACGCGGTGGTGGCCACCCTCACCCCCATCCGCGACCGCTACGTGCACCTGTCGGAAGATCCCGGCCACGTCCAGAAGGCCCTGCGGGCCGGCGCCGAACAAGCCCGCGACCTGGCCGGCGCCAAGGTCCGTCAGGCCAAGGCAGCCATCGGCCTGCTCCCCGCCTGACTGCGACTCAACCCCGCACCACGCCCGCCTCCGACCCCGCACCGGAGGCGGGCACCCATCACCCGCCGATCAGGACATCGGCCCCCTCAGAGCCCTCACGAATCCGCCCGAGCACCCGCAGAAAACGACGACCGTGCGGATACAGGTTGTTCTGGGGCAGCCAACCGGTGGTGCGGCTGATGCCGGCCTCTTGCAGCTCCTGACGGACGCGTCGGCCGAGCAGACCGGCGACCGCCTGCCCATGACGACTGCGCGTGATTTTGAACTCGGTGAGCCTGCACGTGTCCGGTGACGGCTGCTGCAGCTGGATCTCCACCGTGCCGAGCACTTCTCCGGCCATCGGATCGCCTGGCGGCCGCTTCTCGTAGGACCAGCGGCGCAGGTCCCACACGCGTGCCTCGTCGAGGGGTAGCGCCTGTCGTACGTGTGTCTGGCCGTCGTCCCCCACTACGGCGACGTACCGGACCCGGTTGTCGGAGCAGGGGGTGAGGTGCAGGTGATCACCTGAGCAGAGCGGATCCCAGTGGTAGGCGAACCAGATCAGCGACGAGGCGAGCTCAGGGTAGGCGCCGGCCCATCGGTCGTCGAAGAGGAACCACTGTTCGTACGTCCCGTGGCCGCCGTGGACGAACATCTGGGCCACGTGCTCACCCGTCCGGACGACGGTCCCGTCGCGATCAGTCTCAAGGAGCCGCAGCGCTTCGGCATGCGAGTGAGGCAGGGCATGCTCCTGGCCCGCCCCCCGCGGATGCTCGGGCCATCGGCTGCAACGCTCCAGCGCGGCCGCTACGCCGTCCTCGCCGGGCGCGACCAGCACACGCAGAACACGCAGCTCTTCGGGCCACTCCTCGGTGGAGGCGTCCAGGTCCCGTAGCGCCGCGCCGAATCGCGACAGTCGTACACCGGGCAACACGTGAGTGGGATTCCAGCCGATGCTGTCGTGCCTCGCCTTGCAGGTGAGCAGTACCGCGAAGACGCACCCTTCCTCCGCAGGCGCTCGCTCGGTCAGCTCGGTGACCCGCAGCGGCGGCGTGAACGTCGTGGCGCCCGCAACGGCATCAGCCACCTCGGGCAGCGGCCCGTCGTGCACGGCGAAGGCCCACCGCCCCGGATCCGCCGCGACCGCGGCGTCATCGACGAGATAGTAGGCCACGTCATAATTCAGCCCGTTGGCGAGCACGCGAACGCTGTGCTCGTCGACGTTGCACTGATAGACGTCCGGGATCCGCGTTCTGGCAAGAGTGCGGAGCTCCTGCATGGTCGCGGGGGCCGGGCCGCCCTCCGAGAAGAGACAGTCCAGCCCATGGACATTCGCCCCCAGCTCCCGCATGAGCCGGTCATGGGTGTCCTGAGCCGCGGTATCACTCCAAACGTTCCGGACCCACTCCAGGACCGTCGGCTCGGCCAGGCGCCGGACCGACTTTCCCAACATCCCTTGGTCCCAGGATCGATAGACCACGTACACGGGCGGCCTCTCACGACTGAGCAGCGTGATCACGGCCACATTGCCCGAGCTGGTGGGCATTCACAACTCGCGCGAAGCAGGCCAGCGGTCAAGGCGGGAAAGCAGGCTGCCGACTCCAGCCCGCGGCTCGCCGTCGTACAGGCGGGCCCCAGACGTCATCCGGGGCCGTTCTGTTCACGAGCGCCGTACGGCGGGCAGCGCGGCGCTGCGTCGCCTCCCGCGGCGAACTCGCCGCGCTCATCGCCGACCTCAGCTGAGCACCTTCCCCTCTGCCGACGGACACCCCGGGTCCCGGCGTCAGAGCAGCGCCAGGCAGGCCGCGAACGGCAGCGGGATGAGCACCGCCGTGCCGAGCCGGGCCGCAAGCCCCCGCCTGCGCCGGACCGGGAGAACCACGTCGACCACGACCACCAGCGCCAGGGTGGCGACGCCGGTCACCGCCAGGAGGAACATGACGACGCTCGCGTGATCGAGCGTCGTGTAGTTGCAGTTGACGAGACCCGGCTTGGCGAGGTCTTCCGTGCTCCTGCAGTCCATCGGCAGGTACTCGGTCAGCAGCCAGCGCGCCAGAGCGAGCGGCAGGGCCGCGGGCACGCCGAGCGCGAGGTTGGCCAGGGCGGGGCCCAAGAGCCCGCTCCTTGCTCGTCGCTCACGCCGAGAAGGCGGGTCCGTCCTGCGCACAGCCATCGAACCGCCCTCTGCTCTTCGGTAACCCGCCAGGGGCATCATGACCTACGACGCCCGGCCGACCCTTATCGGCTGACCTGTTCCCATGCGACGCCTACAGGCAGCTTGGCAGCGGGACGGCCGGTCAATCACGCAGGCGAATCGCGGCTTCGATGCGAAGGCCGACACCGATCCCAGCGAAAATGAGCGTCCCGAGGAGAGCATTGGTGGAGAGCTCTTGCTGGAAAATGAGATCGAAAGCGGTCACCACCGCTGCAAGTACAGGGCTCTCACGGTAAGGGCGTCACCTGTTGCGCCTGTTTCCGGGGTGGCGGCGTCGTCCGGCTCATTCACACGGCAGAGCATCGCAGAAGAGTCCGGAGCAGCACAGGCAGCAGATCGGGATGTGGCGTCCGATGGAAGGACGCGGCTGTCGGCTGGGCCCCTCATTCCTACGAGCCCGTTTCCCGGCCTGGAGAGGTGACGGCTTGCGGCAGCACGGCTCTACCTGTCCACCCGCGTACGCTACCGCCATGCTGCCCGATTTCGCCTATCACCCGGCCCCCCTCAACACGGGATCGGTGACGGCATCTGATGCCGCCTGCGTGTGCTGTGAAAAACAGAGAGGCTACGTCTATACAGGGCCGGTCTACTGCGTCGAGTCTCTCGCCGGTGAGCCATGCCCCTGGTGCATCGCGGACGGAAGTCTGGCAACCCGCTTCGATGCCACCTTCGTGGATGTGTATGACGTCCCGGACGACGTCCCAACGAAGGTGATCGAGGTCATCAGCCGCCGCACCCCCGGTTTCTCCACCTGGCAGGGAAACCGTTGGCTGTTCCATTGCGGCGACGGAGCTGCTTTCCTCGGCGCAGTCGGGGCATCGGAACTCGTCGCTTACCCGGATGCGCGGGAAATGCTGCGCTTCGAGAATTCCACCGGCGGGTGGTCCACCGAGCAGGTGGACGAATTCCTTGCCGCACTCGACAAAGACGGCAACCCGACCGGCTACCTGTTCAGGTGCCGCAACTGCGGGATCCACATGGCGTACGCGGACTACACCTGACCTCGGTTGTGCACGCCGAGCCCCTATTGGGACGGCACCTGGCTGGCATTTATCGAGGCTCGTTCAGCGTCGGTCAGGCCGGCTTCCGCGAGAATGGCCTGGACCGTCGCGTTCTTTCCTCGGACGTAGTCGTCCATGTCGGCGGCGTTCCCGGCAGCGTGCTTCTTCACCATGGCGTACTGGTCGCGAAGTCTCGCGTTGGTTCGCAGGGTGTCTCTGACCGCGAGATGATTGCGGAGGGACAGCGAACCGTCGACGATGACGTAGGTGTGGGTCCCGGCGAGTCGTGCGGGTGCCTTGAAGGCCCATCTCTGGGGGATCCCCCGCTCGCCCAACGGCGAGAACCCCAGGCCGATCAGGACGTCCGTGGCGGCGGCGACATCCTGCTCCGCCACCACGATGTCGCAGTCGATGATCGGCTTGGCGGCCAGCCCGGGAACTGACGTGCTGCCGACATGTTCGATGGAGATCACGGCGACTTCGGCGGCTGCCAATGCTTCGGCGTACTCCCTGCGCAGCGCCTCGAACCGATCCGGCCATATGGGGTCATAGTCGACTATCGTGATCACGGCTGGAGCCTAGTGGGCGGACAGGCATCCGCGAGCGGTGCGCAGGAAAGTCCGACTGCCGGCCATGTTCCGTTCGGGCCGAACAGGCGATGATCGACTACACCCCGATCGCCTCGCACAGACGCCGGCCCGCCACCATCCGGGACCGGCCCCCGCCGCGCGCCCGGACGGCGGGCGGGGTGAGGGCCGCGGTGCCGCTCTTCCGGTGCCTCCTGTCGGGCGGGACGCCGTCCGGCATCGTGCCCCGTGATCAGGAGGGTTGGTGACCGCGATCAACGGTGGTTGGGCGGTCGTAGACGCCGACCGCCCACTCGCCGGGCTGTTCGCCGACCTCCGCCGAGAGGCGTTCGAGCACGTCCGAACGGGAAAGTGAGGCGCTGGCCGCCGGTTCGTCGCATGTCGCCCCCTTCCGGGACGGCAGGCAGCGGCCGAGTTCTTCGGCGACCCTGACGACGGGGGCGTCCGCGGGGAAGACCCATACCTGGATCGTCTGGCGGCCCTTGAGCCATTTGGTCGGTGCCGACAGCCGGTCGTGGTGGCCGCCCACCCCGGCGCCGCACCGCCCGGACGTGCCGCCCGATTCGCCGCTCTTGAGCGGGACCCTGACGACGACCCATGCTCGGGGATCAGCACAAACCACCTTGTAACCGGTGGAGAAGCTCGTCGGTGTGAACGTCACGCTCTGGCGGACGCCTGTCGTGCCGAAGCGCTGGGTGTGGATGAGGGGAAGGGTGAACTTCTCGGCTCCCAGCGCTACGGGGAACGTCTTGGGCAGCTCCGGGGGCGTCTGGATCCGCGCCGAGCTGGGCGGCGCGGCCACCGCGGCCTGGTCGGTCCGGTCGGGGCCCGTCAACATGACGGCAGCGACGGTGGCGACGGCCAGCACCCCGACGTTCAGCGAACGTCGGACCCGCCGCATCCGGCGGCCTCGGCGGACGATCGCGTCGAGGTGGGGGACCGGTTCCCTGCTGTTCGCGTCATGGGCGTACGTGTCCAGGAGCGTGCGCAGGTTGCTCTCCGTGTGCCTCATCGCTGGAGCTCCTTCAGATTCATGGTGCGGATGTCCGGATCGACGCGCAGACGGGTCAGCGCCCTGCCGAGCTGGCTCTTGACCGCGCCCAGCGAGCAGCCGACGATGTCGGCGATCTGGGTGAGCGTCCGTCCCTCGAAATAGTGCAGGACGATCACCGCCCGCTGACGGGGCGACAGGGTGGCGATGGCCTTCCACAGCGCCGCCTGGTCCCCCACGGCGGCCGCGTGGTCCTGCGGGTCGGCCGTCTCGGGCAGGGTCTCGACCGGCACCTCGCCACGCCACAACCGACGCCACCAGGTGGCGTGGGTGTTGACGATGATGCGATAGACGTACGGATCGGGGTTGCCCTCGATCCGCCGCCAGGCCACCCATGCCTTGGCCAACGCCGTCTGCACCAGGTCCTCGGCGGTGCCCCAGTCCCTGGTGAGGAGGTACGCCATCCGGCACAGCCGTAGATGGCGATGCGCCACGTACTGGGCGAACCCGTCGTCCATCAGTCATCTCCGTCTCGTCGTCTCCGGCGATGACTACAACGTGGGTGGCACGTACGGATGACAGGCACGCGCTGAAAAGCGACGGAGACCGTCACCACTCTCAGGGCAGCCTGGCGACCTGGACCCTGTGGATCAGACCGGAAGAATACCGGCTCCTCCAACGGATCGTCGCTGCTCAAGCAGCACCTCATACGCTGTGATCATGTCGGTCACCCCTAACTGGAGTGGGCCCATGACCAGTTCAGAGGAACTTGAGCGAGAGAACGCGATAGTTCTGGATGCGGTCCAAGCATTATTGGGACTTATTTCTGCTGACGTCATTGCCGTCGCAGTCTGCGTGGAGACGGAACGCGTCGGATTGCATTTCTGGGTTCGACGCCGTACCAGTGAACTCGACGAGGACATCGAGGATGCGATCTTCGAGCTCGACGCTCTTCTCTCTGGAGACGGCCCCCTCATCGAGTCACGAATCCATGACGGGCCACCTGATTCGACGATGCTGCGTTCGTACGGTCGGATGATCTATTGGGCGAAGTGCTAGGCGCGCTGTAGCTCAACCGCGTTCCCCGCGCCCCCCACCAGCCCCCTGATTTGCCCCCATGTCGAAACGCTCACACCTGAGCCCAAGATCATCGAACGTACTCCGAGGCCTGGAGGGGTTAACGGTGACGGACAGCCGCTTCAATGCGCAGAGTCAATCCAACAAGGACCACGAGCGTGAAGACTGCAAGGACCTGCCAGGGTGGCTCGCCCTCTGCGAAGAACAGGGCTCCTACGCAAAGAGCCAGGCCCAGCACCAGCACAACGGTGCCACACACGCGGAGGGTATCGATCTTGTCCGACTCGGTGGGTGGGGTTGTATGGAGCATCGTTCACCTCGTCCCTACCGCGGTCATGGCGAGAGCATCCCACGTTGATCCACGATCCGAAAGTGCGTAGCTTGCCGCATCTACGCCCCGACTGGTCCATGCCTCAGATTGGCAGCAGACCGCAATCACACCGCCCCCAGCAATGTGCGACGGCCAACTACGCGTGGCAATCGTAAAGGCTGCACCTGTACGACGGCATTGGGCCAGGTTGGAGCGTTCGGTTCATGCGTGCGGGGCCGGCCCGGTGTCCCGCCGTTTGATCGAGGAGCCGATGACCCGCATGGGCCACACAGCACCAGCGCCGCCCTCATCTGCCGGCACTCCACGGACGAACGTCAACGCGACGTAGCACGCAAGTCCGACGAGCTTACTTGTGGATTTCTCCTGTGAAGTGAATACGCTGCCGGGATGGTCACGGACATTGGGACGTCGAAATCGCAGTTCCCGCCGAAGCGGGTGGTTGGTCAGGAGCGTGGCTGGTATCGAGGTGACTGCCATGTGCATTCGGTTCTCTCGAACGGTGGAGAGCTGACGCCGGAGCAGCTCGCGGCCGGCGCTCGTGCGGCGGGGCTGGACTTCATCGCGACCACTGAGCACAACACCGCAGATGCGCATGGTGCGTGGGGTTCGCTCGTCGGCGACGGCCTGCTGGTGATCCTTGGCCAGGAGGCCACCAGCCAGACCGGGCACTGGCTGGCGCTCGGCATCGATCCGGGGCAGCTGGTCGACTGGCGGTACGGCGTCCGCGACGACGTGATCGGCAAGCATCTGGATCAGGTACATGAGGCTGGTGGCCTATGCGTGGCGGCCCACCCGCATGCGCCGTACCCCTCTGGCGTCTTCATGTACCCGTTCGAGGGATTTGATGTGGTGGAGGTGTGGAACGGACTTTGGCTCTCCGATGAGCCTTGGCAGGCGGACAATGCGGCAGCACTGGCCGAATGGGGCCGGGGCCTGGCCGTCGACAACCGCCGTGGACGGTGGCGACCTGCGATGGGCAACAGCGACACCCATCTGGAGGGCCAGATCGGCAGACCGCACACCGTCGTGCTGGCTGAGGAACTGAGTGCGGACGCGGTCCTCGCCGGCATCCGTGCCGGCCGGACCTGGATCGCCGAATCGGCCACGGTTGAGCTGTCGCTCCAGGCCTTTGCTGGTGATGGCAGCGCCGATATCGGGGGGCGGCTGGATACCTACGGCGAACCGGCTGTGGTCCGGGTGGACGTCTGTGGTGTGCCGTCCGGCATTGTCAGCTTTCACACCGATCGAGGGACGGTGCACCGCGCAGCATTGCCAGGCGATGGATCAGGCGTCTTGGAGTGGCATACCAATGCGGAGGAATCGTCCTTCGTCCGCGTTGAGGTGCGTCATCCCAACGAACACATGGCGGCGCTCACCAACCCCATCATCCTGAGCTGGAGCGACGAGGGGTCAGATGATGCAGCTCTTCCAGACAGAGAGCGCGGCCCTGTGGGGACAGATCGGCGACAAGCGCTTCTCCACGGTGGTCAGCGTCGAGTACGACCCGTCAACCGGCGAGCCCATCAAGGCCGAGCTGGCGAGCCCGCTCTACCAGCACGAAGAGGAATAAGCCGTGCGAGTCGCCTTCGCCACCCAAGCAGCCCCAGGCAGGCCGAACGAGGACTTCGTCGCCGCCACCCCGGACGCCGCCGTGCTCGTCGACGGCGCCGGCACCCCGCCTGGCTCCGACTCCGGCTGCTCCCACGGCGTGGCCTGGTATTCCCGCACCCTTGGCTCCGCCCTCATCGCCTCGATCAGCCAAGCCGCCAGTCCCCTGCCCGAGCTGCTGGCCGAAGCGATCAAGACGGTCAGCTCCCTCCACGACAACACCTGCGACCTGAACCACCCCGGCTCCCCCTCGACCACCGTCATCATGCTCCGCCGCAGGAACGAGCTGATCGAATGGCTCGTCCTAGCCGACCCCGTCCTCGTCCTGGACATCACCGGCCCCCCAGACCCGACGGTCATCTGCGACGACCGGGAAGCCCAGGTAAGCACCCGCTACCGGACCGAGATGGACGCCCTCGACTCCGGCAGCGACGCACACGTCTCAGCCCGCCAACGCTACGTCGAAACCCTGCGCTCCCACCGCAACCGCGACGGCGGCTTCTGGGTCGCCGCCACCAACCCCCTCGCCGCAGACCAAGCCCTCACCGGCAACATGCCCGCCGACCGGGTACGCGCAGCCGCCCTGCTCAGCGACGGCACCTCCCGCCTCGTCGACCGCTTCCACCTGGCCACCTGGCGCGAAGCCCTGGACACACTCGACCAGCACGGGCCGGCGAACCTCATCTCCCAAGTCCGAACCGCCGAACACTCCGACCCGCACGGCGAACGCTGGCCCCGCGGCAAGACCTACGACGACGCCACCGCCGCTCACCTCTCATTCACCACGACGGAATAGGCACGTGATGTTGTCGTGGCGGCGACCGAAGGCGGCCACCAGGACGCTGGTGGCCATGTGCTCCAAGTACCACCCCTGCCCCTCGATCTCCTCGATGAGCTCACCGATCTCGGGGAGAGTTCTTCCTTCGGGCGCCTTGTCCAGAGGGGCAGTGAACCGGGCGACGAAGACCCGCCGCCCGGCCGCATAGGCATGTCCGGCAGCCACGACGACCTGCTGCTGACTAGGGCTAGGCCCACGAAGCACCATTAATGACGCACCTTTCTGTCATTCATCGAGGGTTGCCTCGATATGACATGCAAAGGGCATAATCCCAGCCCAAGGCGACTGAGCGCAGCAAAATTCCGCCCACTTAGCCGCAGCCCCCCATTCGCCGCTCCGAGAAGTCCACCACCAGTGTCAACCCCGTGGGCAGTTGGAGAGACTCTGGTTTTCGTCCTCCACGCAGCCATCTGGTCAGTTCCTCGGAGCGACCCAATCGCACCCGAGCCGCGCTGCCCTCCCAGCACTCCACAGAAAAACGCCAGGTCAGAAGCCCAGCCTGATGACCTGGACTGCCGGACGCCGTGTTCAGAGGGTGGTGGGCGGTGGTCGCAGTGAGCCCGTGTGCGGGGACGTTGCTATCAGGGCTGCTGTCATCGCGCTTGCCGGACCATGACCTTCGTCCACTACTGTCGCCCGAGTCGATCTACCGGCAAGCAGGAGAACGGAGGCTGTCGTGGGGCAGACACCTCATGCAGAGACGAACCTCCTCGCAGAGACACTCCGCGCCGGGGCGGTCCTGACCGTCTCCGGGCCGGTCATCCTGAAGACTTCCCGGATCAGCGCGGCAGAGCTGAACATCGGGATCTGCCGGGGGAGCCGACTTCGTCGTTCCCTTCCTCATGACGACAAGTGCATGGTGGCAGCTGCTCTCGTGGGCCGAACTCCTGCTGCCGGTGGTCCTGGCAGGTCTCCTGCTGCGCGCCTCGCCACGGACCACGCTCTTCGAGGTCGCGGCGATCAGCATGCCCGGACGTTCCTTGAACACCTTCGGACCATAGACGAACCGCTCTACGCCACCTTCGTGCTCATGCTCGTCCTCGGCCTCCGGCGTGGTGAAGTCCTCGGCCTCACCTGGGACAGCATCAACCTCGACGGCCAAGAACTGTGAATGTCTCAGCAGCTCAACCGCGTCCACGGAAACTGCTCCACCGCGACACCACCAAGACCACCGACTCAGACGCCTCGCTGCCGCTCCCGGCCTTGTGCGTCACCGCGCTCAAGCACCGACGCCGGTCCAGGAGGGAGCTCGCAAGGAAGCCGGCGACAAGTGGAAGGACTCAGTGGGCGTTTAATCCTGTCTGGTCTCGGGTTCAGGTGCCGCGCCAGGTGGGGGTGTTTTCGCCGGTGAGGCGGCGGGCCATGAGGTCGATCACGGCGATGTGGATCACGGCTTCGGCCCGATCGGTTCGTGCTTCGTAGGCGGCGGTGCAGCATCAGCCAGCCGAGGGTGCGCTCGGCTACCCATCGGCGTGGCAGTGGGGTGAATCCCCTGGTCGCCGGGTCTCGCTGGATGACCTCGACGTCGATGCCGAGAGCGGCGCCGCCCTCGATGACGGTGGTGCGGTAGGCACTGTCGGCCCAGGCCTTGGTGAGGGTGGGCTGGCCTGCGGCGACCTGGGTCAGGAGCGGCAGTCCGGCGGCGCTGTCGGAGATGTCGGCTGCGGTGACCAGCACGGCGAGCAGGAGGCCGAGGGTGTCGGTGACGATGCTGCGCTTGCGGCCGGCGATCTTCTTGCCGGCGTCGTAGCCCTGGCTGGTGGCGGGTACGTTGGCCGAGGTTTTGACGCTTTGGGCGTCGATCACGCACGCGCTGGGGTCGGGGTTGCGGCCTTCGGTGGTGCGCACGTGGCGGCGTAGCAGGCTGGTGAGCTGGTCGAAGATGCCGTCTTTCTGCCAGTGGGCGAAGTAGGCGTAGGCGGTCTGCCAGGGCGGGTACTCGTGCGGCGGGTAGCGCCAGGGGATGCCGGTGCGGTTGACGTAGAGGATGGCGTTCAGGATGGTGCGCAGGTCGTGTTCGGGCGGGCGTCCGATGTCGAGGGCGCCTGCGCGGCGTGCTGCGCGCCAGGCGGTCAGGACAGGCTCGACGAGCGCCCATCGGGCGTCGGACAGGTCGCTGGGATACGGTCGCGGTTCGGTCATGCCTTTGGCGTACTGCCGGGCGAAGTGGCTGGCCAGACGGCTGTCCGGCCGTCGATCAAACCTGGGCGAGGTGCCTCATGTTGGAATGAGACAGGATTTTTCGGGTCAGACGGGGCGCGTCGCACTCCCTCGAATCGCCTATCCACCACCAAAGTTGGTCGAAGCTCGTGTTGATATGGCGATCAGTGTGCGAGACAAAGCGGCCTTAATATCATCTTTCAGGGCTAAACGCCCACTCAGAGCTCGTCTTCACCACCCGGTACGACACACCCGTCGAACCACGCAACTTCAACCGCTCGTTCGAGCTACGTGGCAAGGCCGCCGGTGTCCCACGCATCCGCGTCCGCGACACCCGCCACACCTGCGCCTCGATGCTCGCCGCTCTGGGCTTCACCTCAGGTGGCAATGCGCATCCTGCGTCACTCGCAGATCTCCGTGACCATGAACGTCTACACCCAGATCGCCAGCCCGGAGACCCGCAAGGCCGTCGACCAGCTCAATGCCAGCCCAGATCTCTAGCCCCACAGAACCCTAGTCATGCCATCAGCGGAGGCCATTCCCACGGCTAGGGGCTGGTCTCCGCTGCGGTTCTAGGCGTGGGCTATCTGCAAGTCGCCTCCCCAACTTCGGGCGATGACAGCTCCATCCTCGAACTCGAAGGCCATGCGCATGCGTTGGCCGGACAAGTCATCGAACTCCTCGACCAAGCGCCGCAACCGCTGACCGATGTACCTCACGAAGGAAACTTCATCGGGAGCGGTGATCACATCCACGCGACTGCCCAGCTCCTCCATCACGTAGCCCTCCCCCGGCTCCTCGGGGTCGATCCTGAGTTCCCAATCAGCGGCCACACCTAGGTTGACAGTCAACGTCTCGAATCTGAGCCAGACCTCGCCTATGACCGGGGGTTCAGATCGATGTGTGAACTGACTTGCTAGCACGCTCGCCAAGCGCAGATTCTCCAGGGCAGTCACATCCACCGGATCAGCCTAATCCGTAGCCCATCGATGGGCATCGGCTGCAGGGGTTGCTGTATGGCGCTGCTGTACGGAGATCAAAAGGCCCTCCCGGATCATCCGGGAGGACCTTTGCGTTGGGAGCCGCCTTGGGGATTCGAACCCCAGACCCCTTAATTACGAGTGAAGACACGATCGACGAGAAGACATGCGCAAGGCACTCAAGTGCCTTGGAGATCATTTAGAACGCCGGAGACAGCAGGATCTATCACAGTAGGCCATCTCTGACCGGGGCGGCTTTCGCAATTCACGGCTTCGTACAGCAACCGCTCTCTACCCTGCCATCGACAAGGCTCGTAACGTCAGCAGTCATGGCAGACGTCGTGATTTGGGTGAAGCCCTACGAACGCAAGAATCACAACCCAGGCACAGAGGGATACAAAGGCCTGTGCGGCTGGCACGGAACGACCTCCGGTCGAGGACCGTGTCGCAACGAGCCATACGCGAGCGTGAAACTGAACTACGCGAACTACCAGCCAGTTCAGTCGGCCTGCGTCCAAGCCCTCAAGGAGATCTCACAGCGCTACGGCTTCCCCATCCGCAAGAGCAGAGCATGCGCGCAGACGATTGACGCCGTGGCTGGGCCTCGCAGCCATACAAGATCGAAAAGGCCACTTCCCGATCACGAGTAGTGGCCTTTGACCTGCGGTGGAGCCTAGGAGATTCGAACTCCTGACACCTGCTTGCAAATCGGCCTGATCCTGAAGGACAACAGCCTCGACCTGCGCGGGAGACAGTCCGCAAGTGACCGCAATCAACCGCTGTTGACCGCCCTTAATGGCACGCTAATGGCACGACGATCACGCTCGCCACCTGGGCACTCCGCCCAACGCGAGGACCCCGTCCTCTGATCATCCCGTCTGCCGTCGACCCGCCCGAAGGGAAAGTCGGCCAGAGCCGATGGCGGACGCGATGGTCAGGCTTGCGGACGCGATGATCAGGCTTGCACCTCAGCCACCTACCGCGTTGATACCCGGCATGACGACCATCCCGGAGCCGGAGCGCCCTCGCCGGAGGCAAGAGCACCTGGCTGCGCTTCACACGCGAAAGCACCTCGTGGTCAACTCAGGGAATGTCGGCGATCGTCACATCCATCATTGCGGTCACAGGGACCCTCTTAGGTTCTCTGATGACATTTCTACTCCAGCGTCGTTCCATCGACAGATCGGAGAGGTTCGCTCGAGCGGAGCGGCTTCGAGGCGAGCAGATCAAGATCTACAGCGACTTTGCGCGTACAATCCTGGACTTCCGCAGTGCCCAACGACGGGCCTGGAGCGAGCGGGCCAAGGACGACAGGAACAGCGAGGCCTACCGCACGGCGGTGGATGAGGTCTTGCGCGCACGTGCAGCGGGGTGGACGGCTCTGTATCAGGTGGAACTGATCACGGAGGATGTCGAGATCAGACGACTCGCGAACCACGCCATGGAGTTGGTCAAGAGCATGAACAAGGCCGAGACCTCGGATGAGGTGAAGGCTTTGACTCCGGAAGTCCGCGTGGCGGTGGAGGACTTCGTCCGTGCGGCCGGCGTCATGGTGCGGAAGGTGTAAGACGGCGTGATCCGAGCGCGGGCGCGCGCGGGAACGGCCCCCAGGCCGCACGCGCAGCGTGTGGCCGCGCTCGGGCGGCCACTCGGCGGCGGCGAGATGCGCCTGGGCCCGCTCAAGTCACGAGCAAGACGCCGGACGGTGAGCATTCCGGCAGTCGTCATCCCCGTACTGACCGAACACCTGGCCACCTACGTCGCCCCACCGGGCGACGCCTTCGTCTTCCTCGGTAAGCGCGGGGCCTTCCTCAGGGGCGGCAACTTCCGACGCGAGGCCAAATGGGCGGAAGCTCTCAAGGAGATGGGCGTACAGGGCCTGCACTTCCACGACCTCCGCCACACCGGCAACACCCTGGCCGCCCAGTCAGGGGCAAGCCTGACCGACCTGAAGGCTAATGGCACGAACGCCGCTTCCCGTGATCAGAGAAGCGGCGGTTTGGCTGGTGGAGCCTAGGAGATTCGGCAGGCCGGGGCTTAGGAACGTGTGAGCGGCAATACAAAACGGGCTCTGGCACAAAGATCGTGATGCCTGCACGGAGCGTGATCATGGCCGCGGTTCCGTAACGGGTCACGCATAAGGGCGGCCGCATCGCGAAGATCAGGTTCGACCAAGAATCCGATCATCACGAGCGGCCGTGAGGGCTATTGCGCTGCACTTCCCGGCGGGCGGCGACAGCTCCCGCCTCGATCTTCTGCCTGCCCTGTTCCCACACCTGACAGCCGTCCAGGTAGAGAAGGTGACCCACGATGGCAACGGCCTGCTGATCAGCGCACGACCGAAGAGCACCGAGGCTTGCTGCGCCAGCTGCGGCACGCCCAGCTCGCGGATCCACAGCCGATACCGCCGCCATCTGCAAGACCTGACCTGCGGCCAGGCGCCCGTAACCATCGACCTGGAAGTCCGGCGATGGTTCTGCGTCAACCCCGACTGCCTGGTGGGCACCTTCGCCGAGCAGGTAACCGAACTGGCCCCGTCGTACGCTCGGCGCACTCCAGCTCCGCAGCGGCTGCTGGAACACATCGCGCTGGCCCTGGCCGGGCGCGCCGGAGCACGCTTGGCCGCGCGGCTGGGCCTCACCGCATCGCGATCCCTGCTGATCCGGCTGATCAGAGCATTACCCGACCCCGAGATCGGCCCGATCACCACCGTCGGTGTGGACGAATTCGCCAAACGCCGCGGCCACTCCTACGCCACCATCCTCATCGACATGGCCACCCACCGGCCCGTCGACGTTCTGGACGAGCGCACCGCCGAGGTCTTCGCCACCTGGCTTCGCGAACACCCCGGCATCCAGGTGATCTGCCGCGATCGGGCCGGCGGCTTCGCCGAAGGCGCCAGCGACGGCGCACCTGAGGCGATCCAAGTCGCCGACAGATGGCACCTGTGGGCCAACCTCTGCACCGCCGTCGAGTCCATCGTCCGCGCTCACCGCGCCGACCTGGCCGAATCCACCCCTGAGACGTCACCCGCCGAGCACGACACCGAGATCGCCCCCATTCCCGCAGTTCCCGAATCTCGCACCGCGATCCGCACCAGCGAACGCCACGCAACCATCCATGCTCTTCTGGCAGAAGGCCGTACACACACCGAGATCTGCAAGATCCTCGGCCTGGCCGACAAGACCGTCCGCAAGTTCCGGCTCGCAGCCACCGCCGATGAGCTGATCAACGGCCCGCGCAAGAGCCCACGGCCCATCGACCGATACGGGCCCTACCCGCACCACCGCTGGAACGAGGGCGTCCACGACGCCGCGCAACTCCACGCCGAGATCACCGCGCAGGGCTACACCGGCAGCAAACGCTCCGTCCGCCGCTTCGTCGAGCCGTTACGCCCCTACCAGCAGGTGGCGGACCTACCCGCGCCACCGCCCAAGGTCCGCGACGCGACCCGCTGGCTCACCAGCCACCCCGACCACCTCACCGACGACGAGACCGCCAAGCTCTCCCAGCTCAAGGAGCGCAGCACCGCCCTGGCCCGGCTCGCCGAGCACGTGACCGCGTTCGCCCAGATGATGACCGGCCGCACAGGCGCCCAACGCCTCGAGAACTGGCTGACCAACGTTGAGACCGACGACGACCTTCCCGCCCTCCGCACCTTCGCCCGCGGAATCCGCCGGGACCAAGACGCTGTCACCAACGGTCTCACCCTGCCCCACAGCAGTGGCGCGGTCGAGGGCAACGTCACCAGGATCAAGGCCCTCAAGCGCCAGATGTTCGGCCGGGCGAATCTCGACCTCCTCCGCAAGCGGATCCTGCTTGCATAGCTCACCCAGAGTGGCCACATCACGATCTTTGTGCCAGAGCCACAAAACGCCAGGTCGACGGAACAGGTGCATCCAGGCGGATAGCCAGAAGGGTCCCGATAGGCGGACATCGGAATCCTGGTCGATGGACACGTAATGCCTTGATCTTGCCGTTACTACCGGAGCTCCTGGAAGCACGACAATGACTGACCTCGATCAAGAGAAACGCGATGCGCCGGCTTATCCCGAGATGTGGCGATCCTGCTTTGCGACGGCTGGCCACCGCGCAGGACGAACCCGATGACCTCGCCGCTGTGGGGCGTCCGTACCGTCAGCGTGCCGGTGAGGTGGTGTCCGAGAGTCAGCCGGCCTGATCACCGGATCGGACCAATCGGTGTTCCCAGACCAGGGCCGCGACGATACCGACGGCATAGGCGACCAGGTCCCATGGGTCGGGGAACGCGCCGACCAGGACACCGCCGATGCCCGGCGGGGTCATGCCGACTATTTGGTAGAACTCGACGGCAACGGCGATCGCGGCCGTGGCCACGGTGCGGCGTGCGGCGGTGGTGCGCCACAACAGCCCCAAGAACGCGTAGACCAGCATGGTGGCGCCGACGTCGCTCACGTAGCCACGGATGAACGGTTGTCCCGGGCCCCGGTAGAAGAGGACGAACGCGCCGACGGCGAGGGCGACGCCACCCAGAAGGACCATGGCGCGGCGCATGAGATTGACATCTTCTCCGAATCTCAACGATCAGGACGAACCTGATCATAGAGCTCGTCACCTATGGCGCATGCTCATTGCGTCAGGTCGGCGACCGCGGCGGAGTGCCATGGCCACGGCATGCCAGCACGCTGGCACGTAGTGACGATTCATCCGGAATGCAGCCATCGCTCATCCCCGCCCCACCGAGTCGACACGCGCGTGCTCGCTGCTCGACTCATGCAGACGGCTTCTCAGACATTCTCGGTGCGTGACGACGGTATGGCTGCCAGGGCCGTCTGCGCTCCTGACATCCATGACCACGCCGTCGCCCTCCGGGCTGAGGACTGTGGGCGTGCCGCAGAAGTCGCACAGCCATTGAAAGCTGTGAAGGTCCTGAGATCGAATCGTCAGACGCGCCCACGCCGGTGGACTCCATCGACGGATCTCTTGCACCACGGCGTCCATCTCTGTCCCAACAGCCGGATCGCCAAGCCACGCCCGTCCGGCGCCGGAGGGACTGTCGATCGCCGCGCCATCGATCGATGCACCGATGCCCTCGTGACCGAGGATCTCCACCATGACACCCCACCGGTGCTGCTGTGTCACTCGGACCCGGACCCGTTGACCAGGGACCAGGTCTGCTCCTGCGGCATCGAATCGCTGCACGAGAACATCGTGTCGCAGGGGCGTGTTGAACCGTTCGCCCACCTCGTTAAGCAGGGCGAACGATAGCTTGAGCTCCTCTAGGCAGAGCCGACGGTTTTACAGCTCGTGGCTCTCCGGTCCCGACTTGGCCTTCCATCTGTAACAGGACTGAAGCCCCAACACTAAGGAAGATCTCCTGACGCGAACGCAGAACCTGCGGATCAGCACCGTAACTCCGAGACAGGTCCTCGTGGCATCGCTGGATCCCAAACGAGGGGCGAGACGTACCTGCGTTGTAAGACCCGTCGATCTACGTGAGCTACAGATAGGAGCTGAAGTGGTCGGCCACGGTGTCTGCCACGACTTCCGCATCGTCGGAGCCATCGACCTCCAGGACTCGGATGCCCAAGCGGCAAGCGGAGCGGACCGCCTCATCTGCGACGAGTCGGTCTCGGGCAAGCCGGTTCTCCTGTGCTCGCTCAGGGTCGCTCACCTGGAGGCGGAGGCTGCCGGCACGGGGCAGTTCGCGAAGCTGGCGCTGACGGAATGCTTCGCTCGGCACCATGACGATCATCCGACAGGGCGAGTCGATGATGGGAGCGACCAGTTCGGGACGCAAACCCCAGCCTTCGGCAACGACAGGTCGCCCCGACACCAGGCCGCGCAGGTCGTCCAACGCCCACTCGAACCGCGCGGGAAAGCCGGCCAGGGTCTCGTCGGCCATCTCTTGAGGGGTGGTGTTCACCCAGACGGTCTCCGGGTCAGGATCCGCGGTGGGCTCGCCAAGTCGCACTCGACGGGCGATCCGACGGTCATTGTGTGCGCGCGCGTCGTGGTAGTCGTAGTGATAGGCGGTCAGCCCGTACCGGATGGCCAGCACCCTGGCAACGGTGGATTTCCCGGCCCATTGCCCACCTCCGATCCACAGGGCATTGCGGAGGGTGCCGAACGGATCCCAGACCTCGCTACTTGTGGCGTTCACGGATACAGCTTGGCGAAGGCATAGGTCAAGAAACAGTCTTGTTGTGCTTGCCCACCCGGGTGATGATCGTAGAGAGGGAACCGCCACTCTCTCCGCTGCAACGTTTTCGGAACGCACCTGGTGTCGTATCGTCCTCTGCCCCCTGCATGACCGGGCCGCAATCAGCCGGTTCAGGGGTCAACTCGCAGACCAGCAACGATGCTCGGTGGCCAGCCATGCCGGAACCTAAAGGTGGAATGCCAGCTCATCCAGATCACTGGCAAGGGACTCACCTTCACCGACCCCAAATCAGCAGCGGGCAAGCGAAACCGTCGCAACCCCAGGCCTGATCAACGACGAACTCAAGGCCCACGTTAAGGACATCGCCGTAGAGGGAGACGACGGCCTCATCTTCGTAGGCCCCGACCACGGCCCGCTCCACAACACCAACTTCAACCGCCGTATCTGGACCAAAGCCCTCCAGGACGCCGACCTACCAAAGATCCACTTCCACGACCTCAGACACACCGGCAACACCCTCGCCGCCAGCGCCGGCGCCTCCATCCGAGAGCTGATGGCGCGCATGGGCCACTCCAGCACCCGAGCCGCCCTGATCTACCAGCACTCCACAGACGAACGTCAACGCGAGGTGGCACGCAAGCTCGACGAACTGGCAAGGGGAGCCCTGAGCACATCGGGCACGCAGCGGGCACGACCCCAGAACAAGGCCCGCTGAAGATCAAAAGCCCAGGCCATTGACCTGGGCTTTTGTATGAGTGGAGCCTAGGAGATTCGAACTCCTGACATCCTGCTTGCAAAACGGTCTGATCTTCCAACGCAACGGCCTCGACCTGCACCGCCGACGCTCCCCGAGTGACCGTGACTGACCCCTGCTGACCGCCCTTAATGGCACGCTAATGGCACGACGATCACGCGCACCGTCCGCCCTGGCCTTCGCATCCTCGCAAGGGGAGCCCGTAGCCGTGCTTGCGAACGTCGTAGCCCTCGGCCTAGCGTTCACGGAACTTGCGCTTACATGGGAGGACTCGATCGTCATGGCGCTTACCTGGTGTCCCTTGCCTTCCGAAGTGGTCGACGCGATGGTAAGTCTCGCGCGATCGACCTGGGAGGAAGGGCCCTTCGATGAGGCATGGCGACGGGCTGGGTGGCCGCTCCCTCCTGGCGGTTCGGTGATCACGTACATGCAGAAGGTCGATAACGACCCGGTGCTCTCTATCGGCGACTGGGAGGTCAACTTCCCCTGGGGAGCATGGGTAGAGGGCACCCGGGTCCGGATGCTCGACGTAACCTTCGCGCTCTTCTACGACCCTGAGTACTTCTACGATCCCGATGAGGACGAGGATCCCAACGAGGACCCTGACTTGCAGGATTTTCCGCAATACACCCCATCGAACCGATGGCAAGTTGATCTATCAGCGACACGGCAGCAGTTCGACTCCGCCTGGCGCTCACAACTCGACATGGTCTCCCAGCTCTGCGGGCAGCCCAATGCCGTTGGGCGTCTCGACAGCAGGGAGGACGAAGAGAGCGGGAACTATGCCGTTTGGCACATCGAGTCACGGCTCCTGGTCCTTGCCCAGACAGACGACTTCCTGACCTACAGCCTCTACGACAGGGCCACCCTGCACCTGGTCGAGTACAGCTCGGACCGCGGCATTCCCGATCACGTTGAGCTCTACGACCTTCTAACTGGGGGCGAAGAGGAGAAGTAGCCGGCTACTGCACGCGGGAGCCAATTTACGCAGGAACCCCGCGGGGTAGAGACAGCCACGAGCGCCCCAGGAACGTGCGGATATCCCGCGCAGTTCATAGCCTCAGGAGCTGACGATGGCCGACAAAGACGCATGATCAGAAGGCAACCCTACGAGAGCGAGGGAAATACCTAGTTCCTGCGCCACTCCTGAAGGCACCGACTCCCAGAGGCTACTGTTATCGAGAAGAGCTCGGAGGAAAGTTCGCTGCTCATTGTTGAGCGAGTCACCTGGCGAGAACGCCTCCGGAAAGACCCTCTCCAAGAGAAGTTCCAGATCCTTGATCGTTGTGGGGTGGAGCGACGTGGCTGCCACTACAACGGCGGTGGGCAAGAGATCGGCGAAGTTCGTCACTCGGAGGACAGCCTGATGGAGTAGATGGTTCGGCCAACCCATGGTTGTGGGCAGCGTAAGCGAATCCGAGTACCACGCTGCGGCCCGCTTGAGGTCTGTCACCGTATGCAACACAGCCGACGAGCTGTCAGGATCGCGTGCGAGGCTGGAGGTGAACGCCGCGACGAGCCGAACGCCGGGATGCCGATCGAACAGGAATGACCTGCTCACACTGTCGAAACGGTCGAGTGCCTCAAGCGCCTCGGCGCGCTCGTGGAAATTAGCGGCGTCGCGAGCGCGATCTTCGACAAGATTGATGATCTCGGTGCGCCGGCTCGACACCGTGGGCACCAGGCAGAGCGCCGCCGCTGCGGAGGTCGCCGCAACACGCGTACGTGGATCGCCATCAGACAAGCAACGCAGGACTGGGTCCACCAGAGCGGGAGCGATGTTCCTGCACTCCATGACGGCGTCGTATCCCCAGGCTGGCGTTTCGATGTCCCATGGTTCATCCGGGTCTTGCTGCCGACGATCGTGGTAGATCGACCATAGCTCACTATCACTTCGCTCCGGTTCGCTGCCCCCGGCCACAGCTGCGAGAAAGTCAAGCAGGTGTGCGCGAACAGGCCGCTGTGGCTCCCGCCAACCGTATGAGATGGGACGATCGAACCCCGGCTCCTGAAGCAACCCGGCGACTACCGTCGCGACCGGGGCCGTAGCGGGATAGACAGAGCCCTGGTGAGTGACCGCTGTGTGAAGGTGGACGATCGTGTCCTCCCACGCCGCGTCATCATCCCGCACCAGCCGCCGAAGATGGCCGAGAGTATCGGTGGCCTGGCCATGGGCGTGAACTAAGCGAGACCAGTCGTAAGTTTCCAGAGCGTCCAACCCAAACCGCATGGGGCATTCTCCCGCACAGATCAACTGCAGAAGGCATGCAACTGAGCATCGCTCGTCTTCACGGGGCTGCGTGCGGCATGGGTTTGAATCTGCTGCCTGGAAGCGCACGGCACCAAGTCGTACTCGCGGCCAGGCATATGGCCCCTCAGCCGTAGTAACGGCGAACAGCCACGTTTCCAGTGAGCCAGGGTGAGGAACCAACCCTGGATCGTCGATCGCCCCCAAGCACGTATGGCGACCGGCCATGCAGGTGCGATCGTAGGGCTGCATCTGTAAGGCGGCGCGGCAACCCGGGTCGGTGTGTTCGATCGGTACGGCGGGGTGGCGTGCGGTGCCCGGCCCGGTGTCCCGCCGCAGTCCGGGACCGGCCCCCAGGCCGCACGCCCGGACGGCGGGCGGGCGGCGGGCCGGGGGTACGGCGGCGCGCCGCGCCGCCGCTGACGAAGAGATCAACGCGGCAGGCATGCGCGGCAAGGTCGTGGGCCGGACGGCACCCAAGCGCATCCGCTCGACGAGGCGGCGGCAGGACGCTCCGAACCTGCCCAAGCGCAAGATGGCCAGTACCACCCTCGGGCGTACCTTCGAGGCCGGCGACGGCCAGGTCTACCGCCCCTCCCTGTTCGTCACCCTCACCCTGCCCTCATACGGAAAGGTCCGTGACGGCGTCCCGGTCGATCCGGAGACGTACAACTACCAACGAGCCGCCCGCGATGCCCTGCACTTCTCCAAGCTGGTCGACCGGTTCGTCCAGAATCTCCGCCGAGTGGCGGGCTACGACGTCCAGTACTTCGCCACAGTGGAGCCACAGAAGCGGCTCGCACCACACCTCCACATGGCAATCCGCGGCACCCTCCCCAGGGCAGAGGTCAAGCAGATCGCCGCCGCCACCTACCACCAGGTCTGGTGGCCGCAGACGAACGAGGTGCGCTTCGAGGGCGAACACCTGCCCGTCTGGGAGGAAGAGGCCGGCTACCTCGACCCAGCCACCGGCGAGGTCCTGCCCACCTGGGAACGGGCCCTCGACCAGCTTGACGCTGACGAGAACGCCGAGCCCCTGCATGTGATCAGCTTCGGCGACCAAGTGGACGTCAAGGGTGTCCTCGCAGGCACTCCCGACGCCGACCAGTGCATCCGCTACCTCTCCAAGTACCTCACCAAGAGCCTCGGCGAAAGTCTCGACAACCCAGCCCAGCGACACCACACCGCCCGCTTCGTCGAGGCACTGCGGTACGAGCCATGCTCACCGACCTGCCCGAACTGGCTCCGGTACGGCGTCCAGCCCAAGGGAGCCAAGCCCGGCATGACTCCGGGCCGGTGCCGCAGCAAGGCCCACAAGCCCGAACACCTCGGCTACGCGGGCCGTCGCGTCCTGGTTTCCCGCAAGTGGTCGAACAAGACTCTCGCCGAGCACAAGCAGGACCGCCGCACCTGGGTCCTGGAAGCCCTCGGTCAGGCCGACGAGCCGACCGATCCGCACCGCTACGTCTGGCGACCGGTCAGACCCGGCGACCCGGACCTCGCCCCGGCCGGCATGCGACTGCTGCGCAGCGTCGCAGAACGCCAGCGCTGGCGCGCCCACCTGCGAGAACTGGAAGCCAGAGCGAGCGGACAAGATCTTTCGGCAACCGGAGAGGAGGCAGCGTGATGGACAAGCTTCTCAACGTAGAGGAGGCAGCAGAACTCCTCAGCACCTCCCCAAGATTCGTCCGTCGCCTGATCGCCGAACGCCGGATCGAGTTCGTAAAGGTCGGACGCCATGTCCGCATCCGAGAGTCCGCATTGATCGCCTTCGTCGTGGCCGGAACCGTAATGCCGATAACGGCCGACACCCTCAAGGGGAGGGCTGCCTGATGGCCAACAGAGACGGACACCGGCGATTCGGCAATATCCGCAAGCGCGAGTCAGGGCGGTTCCAGATCCGCTACCCGGGGCCGGACGGGCGTCTGCGAACCGGGGCGACCACCTATGCCACCAGGACCGAGGCAGACCGCGCGCTCACGCTCATTGAAGCCAAGATGATCGCGGGCGACTGGACGGATCCCGACCGCGGGAAGGTCCTGTTGGGTGACTACGCGCGAGCTTGGATCAAGGAGCGTCCCGGCCTGCGCCCCAAGACCATCGAGAACTACACGTGGCTGCTGGACCGGCACATCATGCCGGCCCTTGGCGGTGTCCAAGTCGACAAGATCACAACGCAGATGATCCGCGCATGGCGGGCCGAGCGCCTGGAGCAGGGCACGTCGATCTCGACGGTTGCCAAGGCGTACCGGTTCCTACGGGCCGTCTTGATGACGGCGGCAGAAGAGGACAAGCTGATCAGCCGTAACCCGTGCCGGATCAAGGGTGCCGACAACGAACACACGCCCGAGCGTCCCGTGATCACGGTGTCTCAGGTGTTCGAACTCGCCGACCGGATGGCGGACAGGCGGTTCCGAGCGCTCATCCTTCTGGCCACGTTCGCAAGCCTGCGGTGGGGCGAAGTGATCGCACTTCGACGGCATGACCTCGACCTGGCGGCGCGCACAGTCCGAGTCCGGGAACAGCTCGTCGAGTTGGACGGCGGCGAGATGCGCCTGTGCCCGGTCAAGTCCAAGGCCGGCCGCCGGACTATCGGCATCCCCGCCGCGATCGTCCCCACCCTCACCGAGCATCTTGCGTCCTACGTAGGTCCCGATGAGGACGCCTTCGTGTTCCTCGGGAAGAACAGCGGGTTCCTGCGCGGGGGCAATTTCCGGCGCGCCGCGAAGTGGGCAGACGCACTCAAGGAGATGGGCCTTATGGGCCTGCACTTCCACGATCTTCGCCACACGGGCAACACGCTGGCCGCGCAGTCAGGGGCGAGCCTGGCCGACCTCAAAGCGCGAATGGGCCACGACAGTGATCGGGCCGCGCTCATCTACCAGCACGCGACCAAGGACGCCGACCAACGGATCGCCGACGCTCTCAGCGCGCGAGTGGAGGCGGACATAAGAGATCGCCGCCCTAGCGGCTAATGGCCCGTTAATGGCCCGAACACCCCGTCACAAGATCGGTGGCGGGGTGTTTTCCCTGGTGGAGCCTAGGAGATTCGAACTCCTGACATCCTGCTTGCAAAGCAGGCGCTCTGCCAACTGAGCTAAGGCCCCTTCGACGAAGATAGCTTACCGGGCCGGGGAAGCCACCCGCGTCGTCCCGAGGTCGTCGCTCAGCACCAGGCCTGGGAAGTCCGCGATGGAGTCCAGGATGTGCGTGGCGCCGCCCTTGAGCAACCGTTCCCTGCTGTGCACGCCGGTCATCACCCCCGCCACCACGGAGGCCCCGGCCCGGCGTCCGCAGAGCATGTCGCTCTCCGAGTCGCCGACGACCGCCACGTGCCGTACGTCCGCCACGCCGAGTCGCAGCACGGCGTGCAGGACCATGTCCGGCCAGGGACGGCCGCGGCCGCCCGCGTCCTCCGGGGAGATGGCGAGGTCGATCTTGTCGTGCCAGCCGAGGACGCCGAGCACGCGGCTGAGCGTCGTACGGCTGAACCCGGTGATCAGGGCGAGCTTGACCCCGGTGCCGCGGAGTTTGTCCAGCGCCTCCAGGACCCCGGGCATGGGCTCCAGACCGGCACGTTCCAGCGCACCCTCGTAGGAGCGCTCGAACGTCAGGTTCGCCGCCTGGGCCTGGGCCTCGTTACCGGGGAAGATGCCCCGGAAGACATCGATCTTGGGACAGCCCCGGGACCGGTGCACGTGAACCATGGCACGCGCGTACGCTCCGGTCCCGGGCACTATGCCCTGGGTGGCGATCGCCTCGGCGAAGGCGCGCTCGACCATGGCGATGTCACCGACTGTGGTGCCTGCCAGGTCCAGGCACGCCAGCTCGATGGGGACGACGTCACTCATCGCCTCGCCGGTCGGTTAGTTCTCGCTGCCGGTCGCCTCGGTCCAGAGATCGAGCTCGGCGCGGTCAGCCTGCACCTTACGCCAGATCAGCAATCCCCCAAGGGCGACCAGCGCCAGAACGAGCAGCTTCTTCACGGTGTGACCCCACTTCTTCGACGGTCTCACCTGCCGGGGTGAGACCCAACGGTTGACATGCAGCCTAGCAAGGGATGGCTGCGCTCCTTGTGTTGCGCACGAACCTGATGTGCGGCTTGTGCGTAGAACGAGCCTTCAGCTCGGCCTGGATCACCCCTTCGACCCCGGCCTGTCTCCATCCCGTCCTGGGCAACCTGCCAATCACTTCGGACAACATCCCGATCATGCCAAATATCCGGACGTCCCGCGCGCGCGGCATACCCCTGCCCGTATCTTACGTTCCCGCCACCGCCCAGATCATGGTGATCGCAAAAGCGTCCGTCGCGATGCCGGAGACGCAGCGCGGTCTCGGCTTCTCGGCCGGCGGCGGGGGCCCGCTGTACGAGGTGGTCCGAGCTGTTCGGGGCGTGTAGGGCGTTCGTCCCCGGATGGGTGGCGCCGATCGGCGGGCCAGTGATCGCCGCCGCGGCCAGGGCGGCCAGGGCGGGACGGCCTGAGCGGGCTCGCCGGGCGCACAGGGCAGGGTGTCGGCGGCGCGCTCGTCGCCCCCGCCGCGATGCCCCTGCTCGTGGTGCTCTTCGGAAACGACTCCCGCGGTTTCCGGGCCGCCCGTCCGGGCACCGCGGTGGTGGCCGGTCGCCGCGCGACGCTCGCCGCCCCGTTGAGGCGCCAGCGGTCCGTACGCGAAACCGTGAGCTGAATCTCATACCCTCTGGAATACCCTAGGGGGGTACCGTGTTAGAGTATTCGGCAGGAACCGGAACCGCGTTGAAGGAGACCGTAATGAGCACCGCCACCTACACCGTCAAGGGCATGACCTGCGGCCACTGCGTGAGCTCGGTGAAGGAGGAGGTCGGCGGCGTGGCCGGCGTCACCGGCGTCGAGGTCGACCTGGCCAGCGGCCGGCTCACCGTGACCAGCGAGAGCCAGGTCGAGGAGTCCCAGATCGCCTCCGCGGTCGAGGAAGCCGGATACGAGCTGGTCGGACAGTCATGAACACGGCCGCCAAGCTCGGCTCCTACGCCCTGGGGCTCGCCGTCGTCTTCGGCGGGGCCCTGGGCGTGGGCCGGGCGGTCGGCCCGGTGGCCCAGGACCCGCCGACACAGAGCCACACCGCCATGGCGAAGAGCCAGGACGGCCACGAGGGCCAAGACGCCCTGAAGGGCCAGGAGGGCCACGCGGGCCAGGAGGCCGGCGAAGACCAAGAGGGCCGCGAAGGGCAGAAGAGCGAGAAGAGCCAGGAGCACGGGACGCCGGAGCAGGCGTCCAGTGACACCCCCGGGGGGCTGCAAGTGTCGCAGAACGGATACACCCTCAACCCGCTGACCCCGATCGAGACCGGCAAGGCCACCGACTTCCGCTTCGCGGTCACCGGCCCGGACGGCCGCCCGGTGACCGACTACCAGGTGGAGCACGACAAGAAGCTGCACTTCATCGTGGTCTCCCGCGACCTGACGACCTTCCTCCACCTGCATCCGGAGATGACCCCCGACGGCATCTGGTCGGTCGGGCTGACGCTGCCGGCGGCGGGGCCGTACCGGGCCTTCGCCGACTTCGCCCCGACCGGCGGTGGGAACCCGACCGGCGGCGAGAAGCTGACGCTCGGCACGGACCTGCAGGCCGCCGGCGACTACCGGCCGAAGCCGCTGCCCGAGGCGAGCCGCTCCTCGAAGGTCGGCGACTACACTGTGAGCCTCGACGGAGACCTGGTCCCCGGGCGGGCGAGCAAGCTCACCCTCTCGGTGAGCAAAGACGGCGAACCGGTCACCGACCTGCAGCCCTACCTGGGCGCGTACGGCCACCTGGTCGCCCTCCGCGCCGGTGACCTGGCCTACCTGCACGTGCACCCCGAGCAGAGCGAGAAGGCCGGTCCGCAGATCACCTTCTACGCCGAGGTGCCGAGCATCGGCGACTACCGGCTGTTCCTCGACTTCAAGCACGGGGACGAGGTCCGCACCGCGGACTTCACCGTGCGCGCCACGCAGGGCGACGCGACCGCCGCGGAACCGTCGGCCCCCCACGGCCACTGAAAACACCGAGATATCGAGAAAGGAGAGGTGATGTCTTCCCTCACCGAGGAAAAGGCCGTCGAGCTCGCGATCGGCGGAATGACGTGCGCGTCCTGCGCCAACCGCATCGAGCGCAAGCTGAACAAGCTTGAGGGCGTGACCGCGACGGTCAACTACGCGACGGAGAAGGCGAAGGTCACCTTTCCCGACGGGCTCGACCCCCAGGCGCTGATCAGCGAGGTGGAGAAGGCCGGGTACACCGCCGCGCTCCCGGTCGCCAAGGAGCAGAAGGAAGAGGCCGAGCCCGCCGACGAGCTGCGTCCGCTGCGCGACCGGCTGATCGCCGCCGTCACGCTGAGCGTGCCGGTGATCGCGATGGCGATGGTCCCGGCGCTGCAGTTCACGAACTGGCAGTGGTTGTCGCTGGTGCTGGCCGCGCCGGTCGTGGTCTACGCCGGCTGGCCCTTCCACAGGGCCGCCTGGACGAACCTGCGCCACGGCGCCGCCACCATGGACACGCTGATCTCCATCGGTACGCTGGCCGCCCTCGGCTGGTCGCTGTGGGCCCTGTTCTTCGGCACGGCGGGCACGCCGGGCATGACGCACCCGTTCGAGCTGACCATCGAGCGCACCGACGGCTCGGGCAACATCTACCTGGAGGCCGCGGCGGGGGTGACCGCGTTCATCCTGGCCGGACGCTACTTCGAGTCGCGTTCCAAGCGGCGGGCGGGGGCCGCGCTGCGGGCCCTGATGGAGCTGGGCGCCAAGGACGTCGAGCTGGCCGACGGGCGGCGGGTGCCCGTCGAGCAGCTCAAGTCGGGCGACACGTTCGTCGTGCGGCCGGGCGAGAAGATCGCCACGGACGGCGTGATCGAGGAGGGCACCTCCGCGGTCGACGCCTCGATGCTGACCGGTGAGTCCGTGCCCGTCGAGGTGCGTCCCGGCGACGCCGTCACCGGCGCGACGGTGAACGCGGGCGGCCGGCTGGTGGTGCGGGCCACCCGGGTCGGCGCGGACACGCAGCTCGCCCAGATGGCCAAGCTGGTGGAGGAGGCCCAGACGGGCAAGGCCGAGGTGCAGCGGCTGGCCGACCGCGTGTCGGGCATCTTCGTCCCGATCGTGATCGCGCTGGCGGTGGGCACGCTGGGCTTCTGGCTCGGCACCGGCAACGGCGCGGGGGCCGCGTTCACCGCGGCGGTGGCCGTGCTGATCATCGCCTGCCCGTGCGCGCTCGGCCTGGCCACGCCCACGGCGTTGCTGGTCGGCACCGGCCGGGGCGCGCAGCTCGGCATCCTGATCAAGGGGCCGGAGGTGCTGGAGTCCACCCGCCGCATCGACACCATCGTCCTGGACAAGACCGGCACGGTCACCGAGGGCAGGATGACGCTGGTCGACGTGCACCTGGCCGAGGGCGAGAGCCGCGAGGAGGTGCTGCGGCTGGCCGGCGCCATCGAGCACGCCTCCGAGCACCCGATCGCCCAGGCCATCGCCAGGGAGGCGAAGTCCGACGCTACCGTGGAGGACTTCGCCAACGTCGAGGGGCTCGGCGTGCAGGGCATCGTGGACGGGCACGCGGTCCTGGTCGGCCGGCCGAGGCTGCTGGCCGAGTGGTCGCAGCACCTGCCCGCCGACCTGGCGGCCACCCTTGAGGAGGAGCAGGCCAAGGGCCGCACGGTGGTCGCGGCCGGCTGGGACGGCAAGGCCAGGGCGCTGCTGGTGGTGTCCGACGTGGTCAAGGAGACCAGTGCGGAGGCCATCGCCAGGCTGCGCGCGCTGGGCCTCACCCCGGTACTGCTGACCGGCGACAATGAGGCCGTCGCCCGGCAGGTCGCGGACGAGGTCGGCATCGACGAGGTGATCGCCGAGGTGCTGCCCGCCGACAAGGTGGACGTGGTCAAGCGGCTGCAGTCGGAGGGCAAGGTCGTGGCGATGGCCGGCGACGGCGTCAACGACGCGGCCGCGCTCGCCCAGGCCGACCTGGGCCTGGCCATGGGCACCGGCACGGACGCCGCCATCGAGGCGTCGGACCTCACCCTGGTCAGAGGCGACCTGCTGGTGGCCGCCGACGCGATCAGGCTCTCCCGCCGGACGCTCGGCACCATCAAGGGCAACCTGTTCTGGGCCTTCGCCTACAACGTGGCCGCCCTGCCGCTGGCCGCGCTCGGCCTGCTCAACCCGATGATCGCGGGGGCCGCGATGGCCTTCTCCAGCGTGTTCGTGGTCAGCAACAGCCTCCGGCTGCGCCGCTTCAGGTGACCGCCGGGTCGAGTGATCGCTGAGCCCATCTGACGGCCGGTGCCATCGCGGCGCCGGCCGTCATGAACGCCAGCCCCAGCAGCAACCAGCCCACGGTCCCGCCGTCGAGCACGAGCGTGGTGAGCACGGCCGGGCCGAGCATCCTCGCCACCGCCGTGCCGGTGCCGAAGAAGCCCTGGTACTGGCCCTGCCTGTCGTCGGGGGCCAGACCGAAGCCGATCTCCCAGGCCCCCGCGGCCAGCAGCATCTCCCCCGCGACCTGCAGACAGCCCGCCGCGATCAGGAAGATCCAGCCGTGCGGACTGAGGGCGAACACCGCGCACGCGGCGAACAGCACGACGCCCGCCCGGCGGACGGCCGTGGACGCGTCCCGCAGGTCGCGCACCCGGCGGGCCACGCGCACCTGGAAGAGCAGCACGCTGCCGGTGTTGAGCACGAGCAGCACCGAGACCATCCAGGCGGGCCCGGACGTGCGCTGCGCGATCCACAGCGGCACCACGAGACTGAGCAGCGGCATGTAGAACAGCATCACCGCGTTGATCACCGTGACCAGCGCGTACGGCCGGTCCCTGAGCACGGCCAGCCGCGGCCCCGGCGCGGCCGGCGCGGGCGGCACGGCGGGCAGCCTGAGCAGGACCAGCGCGGCCACCAGGAAGCTCAGGGCGTCGAGCGTGAACACCGCGACGTATCCGGCCCGGGTGCCGACGGCCAGCGCGACGCCGCCCAGCGCGGCCCCTACGGCCATGCCGCCGTTGAGCGTGGACTGCAGCACCGCCCGCACGACCGTGCGGCGGGCCGGCTCGACCAGCCCGGCCAGCAGAGCCTGCCGGGCCGCCGACAGGCCGGTCTGCGCGGTCCCGTAGAGGCAGGCGACCAGCAGGAATAGCGCGAACGAGCGGACGAACACGAACGAGCCGGCCGCCACCGCGGTCGTGAGCGCGAGCAGCACCGCCACGCCGCGCGGCCCCCGCCGGTCGGCCAGGTGCCCGAGCGGCACCCCCGCCACCGAGCCGACCGCCCAGCCCAGCGTGAGGCCGAGGCCGATCTCGGTGGCCGACAGCCCCACGACGTCGGCGAAGTAGAGCGCCGAGGTGACCAGGTACGCGCCGTCGCCGATGGAGTTGGCGAGCTGCGCGGCGGCGAGCACGCGCTGGGTTCTCATGACTTGTATGACTCCGGGGTCATCCGGGTGGCGACGCCCATCCTGTTCCAGGCGTTGATGGTGGCCACGGCCACGGTCAGCGCGGCCATCTGCTGCTCGTCGAAGTGCGCGGCGGCCTGCGCCCAGACCTCGTCGGTGACGTCGTCGGTGGACAGGCGGGTGGCGGCCTCGGTGAAGGCCAGGGCGGCGCGTTCCTGCGGGGTGAAGAAGGGGGCCTCGCGCCAGACGGCCACGGCGTGCAGCCTGGCGTCACTCTCCCCCGCCTGCTTGGCGTCGGAGCTGTGCATGTCCACGCAGTAGACGCAGCCGTTGATCTGGCTGGCGCGCAGCCGTACGAGTTCGAGGAGGGGCTTGGGGAGGGTGCTCTGGGCCACGAACCGGTCCAGGCCGGCCATCGCCTTGTACGCTTCGCCGGCGAACTTGCCGAGTTCCATGCGTTCGGTCATATGCCCATCTTGGCCGTACTCTTGTCCCGACATAAGCTCCAATTTCCGCCAAGTTGATTGGGCCAAGTTGGACGTTCACATCAGCCTCCAAGGGCGCGGTGACCTGGCCGCACAGGTCTACCGGCAGCTGCTCGACGCCATACTCGACGGCCGCCTGCGCTCGGGCGAGCGGCTGCCGCCCACCAGGGAGCTGGCCGGCCGGCTGGAGATCTCCAGGAACACGGTGGCGGTGGCCTACGACCGGCTGGTGGCCGACGGCTTCCTGGTCGGCCGGGCGGGGGCGGGCACGTTCGTGTCGGCCGAGCCGGTGCGCGGCCGGGCCGCGCCCAAGGGGGTGGTCAGGCCGCGGGCGTTCTGGCGGGAGCTCGGGGAGACCGTCGAGGTGCCGCCCGCCCGGTACGACTTCCGCGTCGGCGTGCCGGACGCGCGGCTGTTCCCGATGGAGACCTGGCGCAGGCTGGTGGCCAGGGAACTGCGGGTGGGGCTGGCGACGTACGAGCCTTCGTCCGGCTACAAGCCACTGCGTGAGGCTATTTCGCGTCATATCGGGATCAGTCGGTCGGTGCACGCGGGACCCGACGACGTCCTGATCACCAACGGCGCGCAGCAGGCCCTCGACCTCATCGGACGCGTCCTCATCGAGCCCGGCACGACCGTCGCCGTCGAGGAGCCCGGCTACCCGCCCGCCCGCCGGCTGTTCAGCTCGCTCGGCGCCCGCGTGATCGGCGTGCCCGTGGACGCCGAGGGTCTGGACGTGGCGGCCATCCCCCGCTCGGCGAGCCTGGTCTACGTCACGCCCTCGCACCAGTTCCCGCTGGGCACGCCCATGTCGCTGGCCCGCCGCGCCGCCCTGCTCGCCTGGGCCGAACGCCGCGCCGCCGTGGTGATCGAGGACGACTACGACAGCGAGTTCCGCTTCGGCGAACGCCCGCTCGAACCCCTGCAGAGCCTCGACCGGTCGGGCCGGGTGATCTACGTGGGCTCGTTCTCGAAGACCCTGCTGCCCATGCTCAGGCTCGGCTTCCTCGTCGCCCCCGCCTCGCTCGGCCCGGCCCTGTGCGCCGCGCGGCAGCTGTCCGACTGGCACGGCGACATGCCCACGCAGGCCGCCCTGGCCCGTTTCATCGACGAGGGCCTGCTGGCCAGGCACATCAGGAAGGCGACCCGCGAGTACGCCGCCCGGCACGAGCTGGTCACCGCGGCGCTGGCCGGGGACGAGCGGCTGCGCCTGATCCCGTCCGCCGCGGGTCTGCACGTGTGCGCCCGCCTGGCCTCCGGCGTGTCCCTGGGGCCCGTGCCGGACCTGGCCGTCGAGCAGCTCGACGCGTACTGCGGGGAGACCCCTGCGCAGCCGGGCCTGGTGCTCGGTTACGGCGCGATCGGGCCGCGCGACATCGGCCCCGGCCTGCGCCTGCTCACCGACAACCTCAGGACGACCACGCCCGGTCAGTAGTTGCGCCGGCTCCAGAACCGTCGCGCCCGGTCAGTAGTTGCGCCGGCTCCAGAACCGTCGCGCCCGGTCCCCTGTCAGCTCCGGATCGTCCGGCGGCGAGGGCTGCTGCACGATGACGACGGTCGTCTTGGCGTGGCGGGCGCAGTACATGCTGGTGGAGGGCAGCAGGATCCTGCTCAGCAGCCGCCGCCGGCCCCGGCCGAGCACCAGCAGGTCGCCCTCGCGGGCCAGATCGACGAGGTGGTAGCCGGGGTCGCCGACCTTGCTGAGCGTCGCCACGCGCAGGTCGTCGGGCACGCCCCCGGCGACGTCCTCGAACACGCCCGCGATCACCTCCGCGCAGCGGGACTCCTCGCCCTGCCGGATCGCGTGCTGCACGGGCAGCGCCTCGGGAAAGGGATGGACGGGCGCACGACTGACGTGAACGGCCACCAGAGCCATCCGGTGCAGCCTGGCCGCGCCGATGGCCCAGGCGAGTGCCCAACGCGAGGCCGGGGACTCGTCCACCCCCACGATCAGCCTCACACCGCCAGGCAGATCCTGTTCCACGGTGCCTCCTGGAAATGAAGTACGACCATAGTGCGCCAACCGGCCAGTTACCGGGAGGTGGCACTTTGCGAACTCTGGAGTCCCCCGCGAGCCCGGGCGTAGCATGCGGGGGTGGAACGAGGGTGGGTGCAACCCCGTCCCGCCCTCGACCGGCGGCTCGACGGGGCGCTTACGCACAGGCTCACCACGCTCGTGGCCTCTACAGGCTACGGGAAGTCGATCGCGCTCGCCGGTTGGAGCCACGCCGTGGGCGGCGTCCTGCACCTGCTCGGGCCCGCCGACCGCGACCTGCCGACGCTGGCGGGCTCGGTGGCGTCGTCGCTGGCCCAGGCCGTCCCGGGGTTGCCCGCCGACCTGCTGGCCGCGGCCGGGGCGCCGCTCGGGCCCGACGCCGACGAGCTGTCCAGGGCCGCCGCGCTGGCGGGCGCGCTGGCCGAGGCGCTGGCCCGGCGGCTGACCAGAGGGCTGGCGCTGGTCTTCGACGGCGTCGACGCGATCATCGGCGCGCCCGGCTCGGTGCGTTACGTCGAGACGCTGGTCCGCGCCGCGCCCCGGCACCTGCACCTGGTCACCGCCTCGCGGGCGCCGCTGCCGTTCCCGACGGCCCGGCTGCGCCAGGACCACGAGGTGCTCGACCTCGACGCCACCGACCTCGCGCTCACCGCGTCCGAGACCGGCGCCTGGGCCAGGGAGCGGCTGGGCGAGCAGGGAGCGGACATCGCCGCCAGGCTGCACGAGGCGTGCGCGGGCTGGCCGGCCGCCGTCCAGGCCGCCCTCGACGCGCTGGCCCGCGAGGAGCCGGCGAGCTGGCCGCGCACCGCGGCGAGCCTGGCCGCCAACTCGGCCACGCTCGAACACCTGACGCTCGCCGCGTTCAAGGACCTGCCGGCGGGCATGCGAGAGCTGCTGCGCGCGGCGACCGTCCTGCCGGTGCTGACGTCCGGCCTGGCCGCCACGCTCGGCGCGCCGCCCGACACGCTCGCGGCCCTGACCAGCCGCGGCCTGTTCATCGAGGCCGACCAGGACGGCCACCGGCTGACCTCGACCAGCAGGCACGTCCTGGCCAGGCACGCCCCGCTCGACCGGCACGAGGCCCACGACGTGGCCGCCGTCGCCGCCCGCTGGTACGTCGAGCACGACCAGCCCGAGCTGGCCCTGCGCGCCGCCGTCGCGACCGCCCACCCCGACCTCGCCGCGGCGCTGCTCAACTCCCACGGCCCCCGCCTGGCCGAGCGCGGCGACGTGATCGCGGCCCTCGACCTGCTGCCCGAGCAGGCCAGAGGGTCGCCGCCGATGCTCAGGCTGGCCGGCATCGCCGAGCAGAACCGCGGCCACTGGACCCGCGCCCGCGACCTGCTGGCCCGCGTCGCCGACGGCCACGCCTTCGACGCGTTCGTGGCCAGGCGGCTCGGCTTCATCGACCACCTGCGCGGCGACCTCGACGCCGCCATGACGATGTACGCCAAGGGCCACGCCTACGGCTCGCCGCCCGCCGACGCCGCCATGTGCGCCGCCTCCATGGCCTCGGTGCTGTGGCTGAAGGGCGACCGGGCGGGCTGCGCCGAGCTGGCCGACCGGGCGCTGGAGCAGGCCGGCGGCCTCGGCGACCCCGGCGCGCTGGCGATGGCCAACACGGTGCTGGCCATGCTCGCCGCGCTCGACGGCGACCGCCGCGCCAACGACGCCTACTACCTGCGCGCCCTGGAGTACGCCGAACGCGCCGGCGACGTCGTCCAGCTCATCAGGATCCGGGCCAACCGGGCCTCCCGCCATCTGGACGAGGGCGCCTACGCCGAGGCGCTGGCCGAGACGGAGGCCGCGAGCAGGCTCTGCGACCTGGTGTCGTTCGCGCCGTACGCCGCGCTCAACGTGGCCAACCGGGCCAAGGCGCTGGTCGGGCTCGGCCGGCTGGAGGAGTCGGCGATCGACGCCGCCGACGCGGTGGCCAGGTGGGAGGCGATGGGGTCGCGGCTGGTCAGCGTCGGGCTGGTCCGGCTGGGCGAGATCCACGCGCTGCGCGGCGACCGCGGGCAGGCGGCCGCCGTCTACCGCCGGGTGATCGCCGAGACCGGGCCGCTGGGCGAGGTGCAGACCCGCTCCAACGCGCTCAACGCGCTGGCCGAGCTGCTGGCCGAGGACGATCCCGAGGAGGCGGCCCAGGTGGCCCAGCAGGCGCTGGCGTACGCCGGCGGCATCGCCGGGGTCTCCGCGCGGGTGGCCGCGGCGCACGTGGCCCTGGCCGCCGGCCGTCGCGACGAGGCCGCCCGGCTGGTCGGCGAGACCGAGCCGATCGCCGTGGAACGCAGGGACCACGCGGCCCAGGCCGTGCTGCACGAGCTGCGCGCCCGGCTCGACGGCGATCCCGCGCAGGCCGACGAGGCGGTGCGCCGGTGGGCGGCGCTCGGCGACCCGATCGGACGGGCCAGGGCCGAGCTGGTGCGGGCGGCCCTGTCCGACCCGGTGAGCGGGGGCGAGGTGGCCGTACGGGTGCGCGAGCGGATGCACGCGATCGGCTGCCGGGCGCTGGACGACCGGATCGACGAGCTGATCGCCCGCGCGGCGCCCGCGCCGGGGGCGGCGGTGGTGATCGAGACCATGGGAACGTTCCGGGTGCTGCGCGGCGCGGTCCCGGTCCCGCGTACGGCCTGGCAGTCGCGCAAGGCCCGCGACCTGCTGAAGATCCTGGTCAGCCGCCGGGGCGGCGCGATCAGCAGGGAACGGCTGGTGGAGATCCTGTGGCCCGAGCAGCGCGACGACGCGGTCGGGCTGCGGCGGCTCAACGTCATGGTCTCCACGCTGCGCGCGGTGCTCGACCCGGCCCACGAGCGGCCCGCCGACGACGTCGTGGTCTCCGAGGAGGGCGCGCTGCGCCTGGACCTGGCGCACGCCGACGTCGATGTGGAGCGCTTCCTCGACCTGACCGCCGGAGCCGTACGGCTGGAGCAGGCCGGCCGCGCCGCCGAGGCGCTGGAGCGGTGGACGGCGGCCGAGAGCGCGTACGGCGGCGAGTTCTGCGAGGAGGACCCCTACGCCGACTGGGCGGTGGGCCTGCGCGAACAGGCGCGGCTGGCCTACGTGCAGGCGGCCGCCCGGCTGGCCGCGGCGCGCACCCGCGAGCGGCGCTACGACGAGGCCGCCCGCTACTGGCTGCGCCTGCTGGAGCGCGACGGCTATGACGAACGCGCCCACCTGGGCCTGGTGCGCGTGCTCGACCTGGCGGGCCGGCGCGGCGACGCCCGCAGGCGCTACCACCTCTACGCCGAGCGCATGCGGGAGCTGGAGGTCGAGCCCGCGCCCTACCCCACCTGAACCAGACCTGAACCGTCCGGGGCGATGGTGATCAGATGAGGACGGTCATCGTACGGCTGGTCGAGCCCGAGCAATCCGGCGGCCAGCTCCGCGGGCTGCTCGAAGAGGTGGGGGGCGAGCCGGTGCCGTTCAGCGGCGCCGACGCCGTGATCACCCTGTTGCTGAACGCGGCCGGCCTGAACCGCGATCCTGCCTGAACCTCGCGCGAACCTCGGCTCGCCACCATCTGTGGTGAGAGGAGGCACGATGAGCGAGCAACTGGGGAGTGGATGGCCGTTCGTCGGGCGAGGGGGATCGATCGCGACCGTGCGCGCGGCGCTGCGGTCGGGAGCGGGCGCGATGATCGCCGGTGAGGCGGGCGTCGGCAAGAGCAGGCTGGCCGCGCAGGCGCTGGCCGGTCTCGACGGGTACGAGGTCGTGCGCGTGCTGGGCACGGAGTCCGCGTCGATGATCCCGTTCGGGGCGTTCGCCCATGTGTTGACGGGGCCGCCGCGGGGCGGCGAGAACCTGCTGCGCTGGGCCGCGCGGCACCTGCACAGGGGAGAGGGAGAACTGCTGGTGAGCGTGGACGACGCCCACCGGCTGGACGCGGCGTCGGCGGCGCTGGTGCACTACCTGGCCGCGGGTGGGGAGGCCAGGGTGCTGGTCACGGTGCGTACGGGCGGTCCGCTGCCCGCGCCGGTGGCCGCGCTGTGGAAGGACGAGCTGCTGACCAGGGTCGAGCTGCCGCCGCTCGGCCGCGACGAGGTCGGCCAGGTGCTGGCGGGCGCGCTCGGCGGCGAGGTGGCGGAGGGGACCGTACGGCATCTGTCGGCCGTCACCGGCGGGAACGTGCTCTACCTGCGCGAGGTCGTCCATGCCGGGCGCACGTCCGGCTGCCTGGCCGAGAGCGGCGGCGAGTGGCGCTGGCGGGGCGAGCTGTCGATGACGACCCGGCTGCGCGAGCTGGTCGGCGCCCGGATCGGCCACCTGGACCAGGACGAGCGGGAGGTGCTGGAGCTGGTGGCGTACGGCGAGCCGGTGGGCGCGGAGCTGCTGGTCGCGCTGACCTCACCGCGCGCGGTGGAGCGGGTCGAGGCCCGCGGCCTGGTCACGGTCGCCGGCGACGGCAGGCGCGAGCAGGTACGCCTCGGCCACCCCCTGTACGGCGAGGTGGTCCGCGGCGACTGCGGCACCCTGCGGGCCAGGCGGCGGCTGCGGACGCTGGCCGAGGCCCTGGAGGCCGGCGGCCTGCGACGGCGCGAGGACGAGCTGCGCGCGGCCGTCTGGCGGCTGGACAGCGGGTCGGCCGCCGCGCCGGAGCTGTTGTTGTCGGCCGCGGGCCTGGCCTGGGCCAGGCGTGACCCCAGGCTGGCCGCCCGGCTGGCCAGGGCCGCGATCGAGGCGGGCGCGGGCGTGGCGGCGGTCGCGCTGCTCGGCCAGGTGCTGATGGTGCTGGGCGACCAGGACGCGGCGCTGGCGGCGCTGCGGCAGGCGGCCAGGAACGCCGTCACCGAGGGCGAGCGCGCCCAGCACGCCTTCAGCCTGGGCATGAACCTCGCCTGGGCGGGCGCGGACGCCGAGGCGTGCCGGGTGCTCGACCTGGCCGCCGGGTCGCTGACCGAGCCGGCCTGGCGGCAGGAGGCGCACGTCTACCGGGGCGTCGCCGACTTCTTCGCCGGCCGGCTGACCGGGGCCGCGGACGCCCTGGCGCGGGCGCGCGCGTGCGGGCCGGCGACCGTGCGCGGCGCGGCGCACGCGGCCGCGCTGGAGTCCTGGACCGACGCCTACTCCGGGCGTACGGAGAGCGCGCTCGCCGTGGCCGGACGGGCCCTCGCGGGCCGGGACGACTGGGACGACGACGCCCCGTACGCACTGCCGGCGCTGCTGGACGCGCGCTGCGCCGCCCAGGTGTTCTCCGGCCGCCTGGACGCGGCGGCGCGGACGGCCGCGGAGGCCATGGAACCGGCGGCGGCCGAGCTGTCGGTGTCGGGGTTCGGGGCGTACCGGGCGATGGTCGGCAGGCTGCGCGGCGACGCGGCCGGCGCGGCCCGCTGGGCCAGGCAGGACGCGGCCCGGCTGCCGCCCGGGACGCCGTACCGGGGGCGCTGCCTGGCCGAGCTGGCCCACGCGCGGGCGCTGCTGGGGGAGACGGCGGCGGCGCGGTCCGCGCTGGCCGAGGCCGAGGGGCCGGCCTCGCGGTGGGCGTTCACCCGGCAGCCGGTGTTGCAGGCCGCGGTCTGGGTGACGGCCTCGGCGGGCGACCTGGACCAGGCGGTGAGCCTGTGCCTGACGGCCGCCGGGCTGGCCGAGCGGCACGAGCAGTCCGGGTACCTGATGTTCGCGCTGCACGACCTGGTGCGGCTGGGCGCGCCCGCCCTGGCGGCCCGGCGGCTGGCCGCGCTCGCCGAACGGGTGGACGGGCCGCTGGCCGGACTGTTCGCCCGGCACGCGCGGGCCGCGGGCGACCCCGCCGAGCTGCGGGACGTCGCCGCCGAGTTCGAACAGCTCGGCCTGATCCTGTACGCCGCCGAGGCCCTCGCCCAGGAGTCGGCGGCCCACCGCCGGGACGGCCGCGGCACGCTAGCCAAGGGGGCGCAGACCAGGGCGTGGGCGCTGGCCAGGCGGTGCCCGGGGGTCTCCACGCCCGCGCTGGTCGAGCTGGCCACGCCGGAGCTCACGCCGCGCCAGCGGGAGATCGTCAAGCTGGCGGCGGCCGGGCTGACGAACCGGCAGATCGCCGACCGGCTGACGCTGTCCACCCGGACCGCGGCCAACCATCTCCAGGCGGCCTACGAGAAGCTGGGGGTCAACGACCGCACGCAGGTGGGCCGCCTGCTCGCGGCGCTCTAGACATGGCTCGCGGCGCTTTAGACAAGGCTCGCGGCGCTCTAGACAAGGCTCAGGAGGCCGGCGTACAGGGCCTGGCGGTCGTCGTCCGTCATGGCCCGGTACGGGGCGGCGGCCCGCCGGTTCGTCTCGGCCTCGATCGCGGCCCGGACGGGACCGTCCTTCAGCGCGACGATCCCGTCCGCGGTCAGCCCGGCCGCGCACCAGGACTCGGCGTGCGCGTCGGCCCGGTGGTAGCGCAGCGCGGCGAGCCGGTTGAACAGCAGCAGGCCGGCGGGGGCGGCGTCCGGCTCGTACGGCGGCGCCATCACCTCCAGGGCGCCGCCCGGCACGCGTACGGCCCGGTCGAGCACCCCGCCCACCGCCACGGCGAGACCGGCCACGTCGCGGCCCGCCCAGACGCGGCCGGCCGCCTCGGCGTGCGCGGCGTACAGGCCGTCCACGAACGCCCGCCCCTCGGGGGTGAGCCGCAACGCCCCGGCGGCGTCCCGTTCGAGCGCGCCCTCGCGCAGGTGGACGCCGACGCCTTCGGTGACGTCGCCGTACCGGTGGACGGCGGCGAGCGCGGCCGTGGTCACCGGGCGCAGGGGGAGCACGAAGCGCAGGTCGTTGAGGAGGCCGCTGGTCAGGCCGGAGCGCTCGGTCAGGTCCAGGACGGCTCTGCGGGCGGCGGCGTGCACGTCGACGTGGGCCGCGTCGATGACGGGGGCGATCGCCGCGGCAAACTCCCCCAACCCCTGAAATTTCGGCATTGAGCGTCATTATGGCGCTCAATCCGTAGCCCATCAGCAGAAAACCGTAATCGCCTGGCTCCAGGGTGAGGTCAACCGGCCGGCGTCCGCCGGTGTTCTTCCACCGCCCGGTTCCTCACTCCCCTGGAGTCCCTGATGTCCCTCCGTCCTCGCTGGGCGGCCCTGCCCGTGGTGCTGGTCGCGGTGTTCATGACCACGCTCGACTTCTTCGTCGCGAACGTGGCCGTGCCCTCGATCCGCGCCGACCTGGGAGCGGGCGACGCGGCGAGCCAGTTCGTGGTCGCCGGGTACGGGCTGGCGTACGCGGCGGGCCTGATCGTCTCGGGGCGGCTCGGCGACCTGTACGGGCCGCGCCGCCTCTTCGCCGCCGGGCTGGCCCTGTTCACGCTCGCCTCGGCGGCCTGCGGCGGCGCGCCGGACGCCGCCGCGCTGGTGCTCGCCCGGGTGGCGCAGGGCGTCGCGGCGGCGCTGCTCGCGCCGCAGGTCCTGACGCTGATCGGGACGCTGTTCCCGGGCGCGGGCCGGGCCAGGGCGTTCGGCTGGTACGGCACGGTGGTGGGCCTGGCCGGGATGAGCGGCCAGGTCGTGGGCGGGCTGGTGGTGGCGGCCGATCCCCTCGGGCTCGGCTGGCGGGCGTGCTTCCTGGTCAACGTGCCGATCGGCCTGGCGGCGCTGGCGCTGACCGGGCGGCTGGTCCCCCGCGTCGCCGGGGCCGGGTCGCGTGCGGGGCTGGACCTGCCGGGGGCGGCGCTGGTCGCGGCGGGGCTGGCAGGCGTCGTGCTGCCGCTGGTCCAGGGCCGCGAGGAGGGCTGGCCGCAGTGGACGTGGCCGTGCCTGGGCGGCGCGGCGCTCATGCTGGCGGCGTTCGTCCGGCGGCAGCGGCGGCTGGCGGCGACCGGCCGCGAACCGCTGCTGGACCTGGCGGTGTTCGGCGAGAAGGGGTTCACGTCCGGGCTGGCGGCGGTCGCGCTGCTGTTCGGCACGTCCGCGGGCCTGTCGTTCGTGCTCGCCCTCCACCTCCAGGACGGCCTCGGCCTCGGTCCCCTGGCCGCCGGGGCGGTGTGCACGGCGCTGAACGCGGGCTTCTTCCTGGCCTCGCCGCGCGCGGCCCGGGTGCCGCGCCCGGCCGGACCGCTGGCGCTGCTGCTCGGGCTCGGGCTGCTCCTCCAGGCGGGGGAGTCGCCGTACCTGGTGGCGGGCGCGCTGCTGGTCGTGGGCGCGGGGATGGGGCTGGTCATGTCGCCGCTGCTGTCGTCGGTCCTCGCGTCCGTACGCCGGGAGCGGGCGGGCGCGGCGGCCGGGGTGCTGGGGACCGTCCAGGAGACCGGCGGCGTGCTCGGCGGCACGATCACCGGCGCGGTGTTCTTCGGCTCCCTGGACGCCGGCTGGCCCGCGGCCACCAGGGCGGCCCTGCTCGTGCTCATCGTGGGCGCGCTGGGCGTCCTGGCCCACTCGGTACGCCGCCCGCGCCGCCCCCGCCGCCCCGAGCCGTGCCCGGCGATGTCCCTGGAGCCGAACCGCTGATCGCGGGGCCCGTCCAGGACGTCAGCCGTACCGGCCGGCCGTGGGCGGGCGCAGGGCGGCGGCCAGGTCGCCGGCCAGGCGCGGCAGCTCGTCGGGCCGCAGTGTGGAGACCGTCAGCCGCAGCGCGGGCGGCGTGCGGACGCGGTTGCGGGCGCCGGGCGCGGCCGCCCAGCCGAGGGCCAGCAGCCGGGTGACGGCGGTGGTCTCGTCGGCGACCGGGACCCAGACGTTGAGCCCGCTGCGGCCGTGCGCCCGCAGGCCACGCGCGGCCAGCGCGTCGATCAGGCCGTCCCGGCGCCCGGCGTACGCGGCGGCCACGGCCGCGGTGTCCACAGCCTGTGCACGCCACAGGTGGGCGACCGCGCGCTGCAGCAGATGGCTGACCCAGCCGGCGGCCAGCCGCTGCCGCCCGCGCAGCCGGTCGAGCGTGACGGGATCGCCGGTGACCAGCGCCAGCCGCAGGTCGGGGCCGAACGCCTTGGCCGTCGAGCGGGTGAGCAGCCAGCGGGTGGTCACGCCGGCCAGGGGGTGGAGGGGGAGGTCCACCAGGCTCGCGCCGTGATCGTCCTCGATCAGCACCACGTCGGGACGGGTGGCGAGCAGGGCACGCAGGTCCGCGGCCCGCCGGGCGGTGACGGCCGCGCCGGTGGGGTTCTGGGCGCGGGCGGTGATCACCACCGCTCGTACGCCCGCCCGCAACGCCCGGTCGAGCTCGTCCGGCAGCGGGCCCTCGTCGTCCAGCCGCATCGGGACCGGCCGCAGCCCCAGGGCGGCGACCAGGTCGAGCAGGGCCGTCCAGCCGGGATCCTCGACACCGATCGCGTCGCCGGGACGAAGGTGGGCGTTCAGGACGCGTTCCACCGCGTCGAGGGTGCCGGAGGTGATCGCCAGCGGCGCGGCGGGCACGCCGTCCGCGCGCAGACGGGCGGCGGCCAGCGAGAGCAGCTCCTCATCGTCGCCCGTGCCGTACATGGCCGGACGCTGCTCGTGCGCCCTTGCGGCGGCGGCGAGCGCCTCGTGCAGCGGTGGCAGCAGGGCCGGGTCGGGGTTGCCGTGCGACAGGTCGCGCACGCCCGGCGGCACCTCGATGCGGATCTCCTCGCGGGTCGTGGTGGCCGGGCGCGGCCGGACCCGCGTGCCGCGCCGGCCCGCCGTCTCGACGATCCCGCGCTCCCGCAGCAGCCGGTACGCGGCCGCGGCGGTGTTCGGGCTGACCTCGGCCGTGGCGGCCACCTCGCGCACGGGCGGCAGGTGCGTCCCGGGAGGCAGCAGGCCCGCGGACACGGCGGCCTCGACGCCCGCCGCGATCTCGCTGGCCGTCCCACCGACGATCCTGTATGTTTCTGACACAAAGTACATTATGTACTAATACAAAGCTGGGCGGGAGGCTTTCACGTGCTCATTCATCCCTGGGACGCGGCACGGGACGACGACGAGTGGCACACCTGGCTGGCCACCCGCGACTTCGGCCAGCTGGCCGCGAACGCCCCCGACGGCGGCCCGCCCGTCGTCGTCCCCACCCACTTCCTCTTCGACGCCGCCGCCGGGGAGGTGCTGCTCCACCTGGCCAGGCCCAACCCGGTGTGGGCGGCGATCGAGCGCGATCCGGCGGTCCTGCTGAGCGTGCACGACGACTACGCCTACATCCCCGGCGGATGGCGGACGGGCGACCCCGAGACCGGCGTGCCCACCAGCTATTACGCCTCCGTCCAGCTCATTTGCCGGGCCGAGGTGGTGGACGACCCCGAGGGCAAGGCCGAGATCCTGCGCCGCCAGCTCGCCCACTTCCAGCCCGACGGCGCGCACGGCGTCGTGGCGGCCGGCGAGGGGCCCTACCACCGGCAGCTGTCCGGCCTGCGCGGGCTGCGGCTGGCGGTGGTGGAGGCGCGCGCCAAGTTCAAGTACGACGGCCGCCATCCCGTCGAGGTGCGCGAGCGCGTCGCCGGGCTGCTGGCCGAGCGCGGCCTGCCGGGCGACGCCGGGGCCAGGGAGCAGCAGCTCAGGCGGATGGCCGACCGCTGAGGCAGGTGCGCAACATGCGGATGAGGGCCCGTTTCTCCCGGTGGGTGACGGTCAGCCCGTAGTGGTGTTTCACCGTGATCCAGGCCCGCGCGTACGTGCACCAGTACGACCTGCGCGGTGGCCGCCACGTCGCCGGGCTGCCGCCGGCCTTGTCCAGGTTGACCGACTCGCTGACGGCGATGAGCTCGGGCCTGGTGAGATCGTTGGCGAACGCCTGCCGCTGCTCGTCGGTCCAGGCGTTCGCGCCGGATACCCAGGCGTTGGCCAGCGGCACGAGGTGGTCGACGTCGATCTGCTCCTCGCTGTGCAGGGTCAGGCCGTCGTACTCGCTGAACCAGGTGCCGTGGACGGCTTCGCAGTCGAGGTCGGTCGTCACGGACACGGCGTCACGCCGCAGGACGACCTCCCGCGTGTCGCACGCGCCCTCCGCCTCGGTCCAGGACGGCATGAACCGCTCGTGCGAGTACCCCCTCAGCGAACGGGCCTCGGCGACGACCAGCTCCCGCAACTCGCTCCGGGCGCGGACGACCGAGGTCGGCTCGGGCAGGACCAGGGGGAGGAGCAGCAGCGGCCACATGACGACGATCATGGATCCAGCATTAGCAGCCCACCCCTCGTTGCTCCTAGTATTTGACGACTCACACAGAGCGATGTCGATGGAGAGGGTCCCACATGCAGTCGCCGGACGGTCCGGGCCGGGAGCAGGTGCTCGACTGGGTCGAGCGGGTGGCGGACTTCGTCTCCGAGGAGTGGGGGCTGGCCCCGATCACCGGCCGCGTCCTGGGCTGGCTGATGGTCTGCGACCCGCCCGCGCAGACGGCCTCCGACATCGCCGACGCCATCGGCGCGAGCCGCGCGTCGCTGACGACGACCATGCAGCTGCTGACGTCGATCCGGCTCGTCCACAAGCTGCGAAGGCCGGGGGAGCGCAACGTCTACTACCGGATCGAGGACGACGCCTGGTCGAAGGTCCTGCGCCAGAAACTGGCCGCGTTCACGGCCTTCGACGCGCTGGCCGAGGAGGGCCTGCGACTCGGCTGGACGGACGAGACCCAGACCGCCCGCATTCGCTCCGCGCACGACTCCATCGCGGCCGTCGCCACCGCTCTCGACAGCCTGTGGAAAACCGACGCGCCTGTGGATAACTAGCCGTCGGCGTCCGGATACTGGAAGACGTCGTCCAGGGGCACCCGGAACACCCGGGCGATCTGAAAGGCCACCTCAAGAGAGGGTGAATAGCGGCCCTGCTCGATGGCGATGACGGTCTGCCGCGTGACGCCGACCCGCTGGGCCAGCTCGGCCTGCGTCATCTCCCCGTGCGCGAACCGCAGGGCCCTGATGGAGTTGGTCACCTTGGTCGGTTTGCCCATGCCTACAGGCCCCTCCGGTAGGCGAGCAGCCGCAGCGGGGTGGCCACCAGAGTGGACAGGACGAGCGCGGCGTAAATGGCGTTGGCGATCCAGAAATGGTCGGCTTCCGCCATGGTCAGGCCAAGGGGGACCACCATGGAGGCGGCGAGCACGACGCCTCCGACATGTTGGGCGGAACGGTTGATTTCCCTGTCTCGCACGTCGCTCTTGTGACTCTCGCTGGGCTTCACGATCTCGACCACGATACGGCCCACGATCGACAGGACGATGCTGATCCCGATCGCCCACACCATCGGCGCGACATAGGGGACGGCGCTGAGCGGGCCGTCGCCGGCCCGGCTCAGGATGACGATGACGTAGGCCACGTAGGCGCCGGCCGTCGCCACGAGATAGACCCAGGCGCCCTTTTCCTCGTACGACATCACAAGCAGGGAAGGTAAAACAATCCAGACATCGTGTCAATGATTTCAGACTTGTCCACCACTGTGGACAACCGTCCCCAACCTGTGGATAACTTCGCGCCCTCTGGGGCTGTCAACGGGAACCCCTTCCCCGGGCGTGGCGCATCGCTGCGGCGAAACAGCCCGCACCGGGCGGGCCCGTCCACCATGCTTGCACCTGTCCCAGGACAGGAGGCAACCGTGCGCTACTTCCTTGAGGTCCCCCTCGACGACGGCGGCATCGTGCTCGTGGAGGTCAACGAGCGGCCCGGCGACGAGCCGCTTCCCGCCGGACGGACCCGCGCTGCCGTCGAACGCATGCCGGAGGCGCTGGGCGCGGGCCTCCAGCGCGTCCAGACCTTCGCCACCGACGTCCTGCGCCGCATGCGGTCATGCCCCGAGCCGCCGGACGTGGTCGCGGTCGAGTTCGGGATGAAGCTGACCGCCAAGGCCGGCGTGGTCGTCGCCGAATCGACAGGGGAGGCCCACCTCAAGGTCACCGCGGAATGGCGGAAACCGGAAGGCGGCTGACCCGGCCTTCCGTCGAGGCGTGATCAGGTCACGCCTTGATGGCCGTGCCCTGCGCCGAGACCAGCCGCCAGCCTCCGTCGGGGCCGATGGCGTACACGTGCGTGTACCGGCTGCCGGCACTGAACGTGCTGCCGTCGGGGTTCGTGAAGTTCATCCCCGTACGCCCCACGACGATCCCGACGTCCCCGATCACCCGCACGATGGCCTCGTCGGGGAACGAGTCGATCGTCGGGAACCGCAGGCTGCCCGACGTCACCAGGTCGAGCAGGACGTCCTTGCCGGCGACCGCGCCGTCCTCGACCCCCACCAGGACGAAGTCGTCCGCCAGCAGGTCCTTCAGGCGGTCGTGGTCGTTGGCCACCAGGGCGTCGAAGAAGCTCTGGTCCAGCTCGACCAGGGTGGTGCGGTGGGTGCTCACGGGGGTCGTCCGTTCTCGTCGATGTGCGGGCAACGAGGGTAGACGTTGACGCCGGTGACAAGGTCAAACCGTCGGACCGTCAGGCCGCGAACCGCTTCAGCAGCAGCTCCAGCCTGCGTTCGTGCTGCTCGGCCGGCAGTCGCTTGCCGCGCATGAGCGTGACCAGCCCGTGCAGGGCCGCCCAGTAGGTCTCGGTGAGCAGGCCCAGGTCCTCCCCCTCGCCGGCGTGCGGGCGCAGCCCCTCGACCAGCTCGCCGAAGGCCGCGTGCAGGGCCGCCGGAGCCTCCGGCGTGGCGAACGGCAGGTCGACGTTCTGGCTGAAGATGACGTCGTAGAGCGCCGGACGCCGCTCGGCGAACGCCGTGTAGGCCGCGCCGACGGCCGCGAGGGCGCTGCCGGCGTCCGGAGCGGCGGTACGGGCCGCGCGCAGCTCGTCCGCGAGGATCGCGCATCCCTCCACGGCCACGGCCGCCATGATCGCGCCCTTGCCCTTGAAGTGACTGTAGAGCACCGGCTGGCTGTACTCGATGCGCTCGGCCAGCCGCCGCGTCGTCACCGCCTCCCAGCCCTCGGCCTCGGCCAGCTCGCAGGCGGCCGTGATGATCAGCTTCTCGCGTTCCGCACGTTCGCGCTCCCGGCGCGCCTGTATCGACATGCTCTTGATTCTAGCACCGCTAGCGCTTCTGTCATCGTTCTGCTAGCGTCGTCCTCGTTCCTAGCAACGCTAGCTCTTGGAGACGGACATGCTCACCACCCTTGCCTACGGCCTCGCCATCGCCCTCAACCTGCTGGTCGTGTTCATCGGCGCACGCTTCCTGTTCGTCCCGGTCGCCGCGGCCGCCGGTTACGGCGTCCCCGCCAAGCAGGACGGCGACCGCGCCTACCTGACCATCAAGGGGCTGCGCGACGGCACGTACGGGCTGCTCGGCCTGGCCCTGCTGGCCTTCGTCGGCGCCCAGGCCGAAGCCTGGTTCATGCTGATCGTCGCGCTGCTGCCCCTGGGCGACACCCTGATCGTGCTCCGCAACGGCGGCACCAAGGCGGTCGCCTTCGGCGTGCACTTCGCGACCGCCGTCGCCCTCCTCGTCAACGCCGCCCTGCTCTTCGCCGTGTGACCCGGCGATCCCGGAGCTACCCCGCCGTCGCCGTCCGTACGTCCCGCTCGATCTCCCGCCGGGACGCGCGCAGCGGCGAGAACCACATGACCACCGGACCGGCCAGCATCCCGGCCGAGAACACGACAAGCGTGCCGCGCATGCCGATCCCGCCGGCCAGCGCCCCCGCGAGGACCGCGCCGACCGGCGTGGCGGCCCAGGTGAGCCAGCGGGACGTGGCCGCCAGCCGCCCCTGCATCTCCTTGGGCGTCAGGAGCTGCCGCAGACTGCGCTGGGTGCTCTGGAAGACGAGCGTGACGATGATCATCAACGTCCACGAGACGCCCACCACGAGCTGCCCGGCCAGTCCGGGCCCCACCAGCCCGATCGACCCGCTGCACAACGGGTACGCGAAGGCGGCCCCGAGCAGCACGCGCGGCATGCCGTACCGGTCGGTGAGCGGCCCCGCGATCGCCCCGGCCGCCAGCCCGCCGGCCATGCTCACCCCGAACACCAGGCCGGTCGCCAGGCCCGACCAGCCGAGCTCCCGTACGACGTAGTTGACCTCCAGCGCGCTCAGCCCGGCGATGCAGAAGCTGACCGTGGCCATGTAGAGCACCAGCGGCCCGATCACACGATGGCGGACGACGTACCGCAGCCCCTCCGCGATCTGCTCGCGCAGCCGAGGGGCCCGCTCCTTCGGCTCCGGCCTGGCCTCCGGCGACCGGATCAGCGCCAGCGCGAGCGCGCCCACCAGATAGGACAGCGCGTCGGCGAGCACCGCCTTGGCCGGCCCGAACAGCGAGATCAACACCCCGCCGACCGGCTGCCCCGCCATCCCCGCCACCGTGACCGTGCTGGTGAGCTTGGCGTTCCCTTCCATCAACCGCTCAGGCCCGAGCAACGTCAGCGGGTACGTCTGGTAGGCGGGCGTGAAGAACACCTCACACGTCGCGACCACCAGCGCCACGGCGTAGAGCTGCCCGAGCGTGAGCCCTCCGGCCACGGCCGCCAAGGGCACCGTTCCCATCGCACACCCGGACACCAGGAACGCGACGATCATCACCGGCCGCTTGCGCCACCGATCGCTCAGGGCCCCCGCCGGCAACGACGCGAACAGCACCGGCAACCGCCGCGCCGCCGTCAGCAGCCCGAGCTCCACCGGCGAGGCGTCCAGCACGAGCCCCGCGACCAGGGGTAACGCCAGATAGGAGATCTCGTTCCCGAGCGAACTGGTGGTCTGGCTGCCCCACAGGAGCACGAAATCCCGCTGCCGCCACAACGACCCCGCCCTCGACATCCGCGACATTCTGCCACCGCGCGCCGGTGGCGAAGGCCGGTTCCGGTACTAGCTCGCCAACCACCCGAAGTCCGGCGCCGGGACGTCGAGGACCGCCCCTTCACGGACGTGCCAGCATCGCGCCCGGCCGCGCTCGTCGGTGACCACGAAGACTCCCCGCGGCCGGTCTCCGTCCTCGTCCACCGGCGGCAGTGCGGCCAGTCGCTCGACCTTGGCCCGGATCTCGTGCAGCGCGCCCTCTCTGACGTCGCCCCCGTAGAACAGGTAGAGCGTCCAGTTGAAGGGCTTCGCCGGCCACGCCCAGCCGCCGGAGTAGGGGTCGTCGTCCGCGATGACGCGCTCGGCGTCCGGCTTCTGAGCGAACCCCAGCTCAAGCCACCCTCTGACCGAGACGAACATCCCCATGCGCCCGATCCTACGAACGCCCTGCGGACCGCCCCAGCCTCATCGACCCGAATCTGGGGCCTTTCCTCATCAGCGCGATCGCTGATCACCAGCGCGCCTTGCTAACTCTGCGGCAGCTGCCACATGAGAATCGCCCATTTGGCACCCTCGGGCGCCTCGACCTTGACGCTCCGGACAGCCGCGTCGTCGGGGATCATGCTGACGCGCACACCGCCAGGCTCGATGGAGCACCGATGAGGGAGCTGAGTTCTGCCTACGCGGACGATTATCGTCCCGCTCGCTCCAACGCAATCCACCTCAAGGCGAAACGATGCTCCCATCTTGAGCTTCGTGGTCCAGCGGTCAGTCCGCCCCTGCTCATCGACATGATGAAGCAACACCTTGCCTTTGGCGCTTTTCGTAAGATCCGCGAGCGCGCGATCGACAGGGGGCGGATCGATCGAGAAGCGAGGCGGCGATTCCCCTTCCTGTCCTGAAAACGAAATTGCACAACCGGCCAGGAGCGACGAGACGATGGTAATGACCGCAACGTATCTGCGCATATCACCCCTCCGCTGATCAGGTCGCGCCAATGCTACGGCAGCCCCGCTCCGTAGCCTGCTGGGCGTCAGCTACCTCATATGGAGCGGCCGAGGCAATCCTGAACAGCGACAGCAGATGGATCGCCTACATCGACGCGGCCAACCTCCACTACGGGAAGGCGTACAACGGCAGCTGATCAGGGTGAAGTACTTCACCACGGCGCTGAGCGGTCAGGCCGGAGTGAATCAGAAGCAGTTCGGCCAGGACACCTTCCGCGTCTACGGCAAGCAGTTCCAGCCGTTCATGGGGAAGACCAAGTACGACGACAAGACCGGCAGCTTTCAGGAGAAGCAGGTCGACGTGCCGCTGGCGGCTCACTTGGTCGGTGACCTGTGCACCGAAGTGTGCGAGGCGGCGCTGGTGGTGAGCTCGGACTCCGACCTGGCCGCGGCGATCGGTGAGGCCAGGTACTACGCGCCGGGCCGGACCATCGTGGCGGCTCATCCCGACGGCGTGCCTTCCGGCGCCTACACAGATGTCGTCGACGAGGCCATCCCGATCGACGCCGGCATGTACAGGAACGCCGCATGCCCGGACGTGACGCGCACGAAGTACCGCAAGTAGGAGGCGAGCCCGCGCACTCCCGCCGTTCCGCCCGGGACGAGCAGGCCCTCAGCCGGGTCAGTGGTCAGAGAGGATCGAGTGATGGGCCCGCCGGCGGATCGTTCGCCCGCCCATCATTCGACCTCGCCCAGCGCCGCCGCGCCCCCAGCTGATGTCAATGCGAATCGACCTCTGTCACCTGATGGCTGACGCTCGTGGCGGCACATTGATGGCAAACACTCAAAAGGCCGTCCCCCGATCTCCGGGAAACGGCCTCTGCATTGAGAAACTGTGGGGCTACCAGGACTTGAACCTGGGACCTCTTCCTTATCAGGGAAGCGCTCTAACCGTCTGAGCTATAGCCCCGCACACCGAACGGTATCGCATTCGCCTCTTGGAGGCGAACCAGTTGTTCGGACGAGAAAAGCTTACCGTGTCCGACGGGCTGCTCGTGCCGTACCAGCCACCCCGGTACGGCACGAGCCCCCGCCCGAACCTGCTATTCGGCCTCGCTGAACGTCACCTCAACGCCCCCGACCAGGTCGGAAGCGATGTTGTAGATGACCGCGCCCAGCGTGGACAGAGCGGTGATCAGCACCACGTTCACGGCGCCGATCAGCGCGGTGTACCCGAGGATGCGCACCGGCTCGAACCACGAGGCGATGTTGATCGGGATCGAGCTCTGTCCCTGCTCACCCTTGCCGAGCTGGTTGACCAGGTCGACGAGTGAGTCGAACACCCCCAGGGCCGACAGCACGCCGTACAGGACGGCCACTGCCACGAAGAGCACCACGAAGCAGACCAGGGACACCACGAAGCTGAACTTCATGGCCGACCACGGCTCGATGCGGCGCAACACCAGGTGTGCCTTGCGGGGCAGCCTGGACCCCGCGTTGTTCGACGACTTCTTCTTGGGCATCTCGACGGGCGGAGGTGCCTCACTGGTGAGCGACGGACGGAGGCGCACCGTCTCGTTGCCCTCCGCCTGCGGCTCGTCCTTGGAGCGGGGCTGAGCGGCGGCGCCCTTCGCGGGCGTCCTGTCCTGCTCGCCGTCGACCGAATTGAAGATTTCCGGCTCAGTGGACTTCTTCGGCTGCTGTCCGTTACCCGACGCCGCCTGGGCTCTGGCAGTGCCACCCTGGGCGCTCATGATTTACTCTCCTCCCCCGTCTTCCTCATTCTCCACCGGAGTCTCCATCGACTCCGCGTTCCGGGCGAGGGCAACCACGCTGTCGCCTTCGGCGAGGTTCATCAATCGCACTCCCATGGTCTGGCGGCCGGACTGCTTGATCTCGCCGGCACTCGTCCGGATCACCCCGCCGGCGGACGTGATCGCGAAGACCTCGTCCTCTGGGTTGACCATGACGGCTCCGACCAGCTTGCCACGGGAACTCACGATTTTCGCAGTCAGCACGCCCCTACCGCCACGTCCTTGAACTGGATACTGCTCCACTGGCGTCCGTTTTGCGTACCCAGCCTTCGTGGCGATAAGCACATCTTGACCGTCGGCGATCCGATTCATGGCGAGAAGTTCGTCTCCTTCGAGGAACCTCATGCCGATGACACCGCTGGTCGCGCGGCCCATGGGCCGCAGCGCCTCGTCGGAGGCGGTGAACCTGATCGACTGCGCGCCCTTGGAGACGAGCAGCAGATCATCGGTCTCGGAGACCAGGCGGGCGCCGATGACCTCGTCGTCCTCGCGCAGGTTGATCGCGATCAGACCGCCCGACCTGGGGGAGTCGTACTCGGACAGGCGCGTCTTCTTGACCAGGCCGCTGCGCGTGGCGAGCACCAGGTAGGGGGCGACGTCGTAGTCGCGGAGGTCGAGAACTTCCATGACTGTTTCGTCGGGCTGCATGGCCAAAAGGTTCGCGAGATGCATGCCACGGGCGTCACGCCCGGCGTCAGGCAGCTCGTACGCCTTGACCCGGTACACCCGGCCCTTGTTCGTGAAGAACAGCAGCCAGTGGTGCGTCGTGGTGACGAAGAAGTGGTCGACGATGTCGTCCTGGCGCAGCTGGGCGCCGCGCACGCCCTTGCCGCCCCGCTTCTGCGCCCGGTAGAGGTCGGTACGAGTCCGCTTGGCATAACCGCCGCGGGTGATCGTGACGACGATCTCCTCCTCGGCGATGAGGTCCTCGATCGACATGTCGCCGTCGTAGGCGACGATCTCGGTCTTGCGCTCGTCGCCGTAGCGGTTGACGACCTCGGTCAGCTCGTCGCCGATGATCTCGCGCTGGCGGGCCTCGCTGGCCAGGATCGAGTTGTACTCGGCGATCTGGGCCATCAGGCCGTCGTACTCGTCCTGGATGGCCTGCCGCTCCAGGGCGGCCAGCTTGCGCAGCTGCATGTCCAGGATGGCCTGCGCCTGGATCTCGTCGATCTCCAGAAGCCCCATGAGGCCCTGCTGGGCGTGCGAGGCCGACTCCGAGGCCCGGATGAGGGCGATGACGTCGTCGAGCCGCTCAAGGGCCCTCAGCAGCCCGCGCAGGATGTGCGCGCGCTCCTCGGCCTTGCGCAGCAGGTAACGCGTCCGGCGGACGATGACCTCGACCTGGTGGGCCACGTAGTGGCGGATGAACTGGTCGAGCCGCAGCGTGCGCGGCACGCCGTCGACCAGCGCCAGCATGTTGGCGCCGAAGGTGTCCTGGAGCTGGGTGTGCTTGTACAGGTTGTTGAGCACGACCTTGGCGACCGCGTCGCGCTTGAGCACGATCACCAGGCGCTGCCCGACCCGCGAGGAGCTCTCGTCGCGTACGTCGGCGATGCCCGAGAGCTTGCCCTCGCGCACCAGCTCGGCGATCTTCAACGCCAGGTTGTCCGGGTTGACCTGGTACGGCAGCTCGGTGACGACGAGCGCCTGCCGGCCCTTGTCCTCCTCGACCTCGACGACCGCGCGCATGGTGATCGAGCCGCGCCCGGTGCGGTACGCGTCCTCGATGCCCCGGCGTCCGACGATCAGCGCCTTGGTCGGGAAGTCGGGCCCCTTGACCAGCCTGATCGAGGCTTCCAGCAGCTCCTCGTCGTCGGCCTCGGGGTTCTCCAGGTACCACCGGACGGCGGCCGAGACCTCGCGCAGGTTGTGCGGCGGGATGTTGGTGGCCATGCCGACCGCGATGCCGCCCGAGCCGTTGACCAGCAGCTGCGGGAACCGCGCCGGCAGGACGTCGGGCTCCTGCGACTTTCCGTCGTAGTTCGGGCGGAAGTCGACGGTGTCCTTGTCGATGTCGCGCAGCATCTCCATGGCGATGGGCGCGAGCTTGCACTCGGTGTACCGCATCGCGGCCGCCGGGTCGTTGCCCGGCGAGCCGAAGTTGCCCTGCCCGTCGACCAGCGGATAGCGCAGCGACCACGGCTGGGCCAGGCGGACCAGCGCGTCGTAGATCGAGGTGTCGCCGTGGGGGTGGTAGGTGCCCATCACGTCACCGACGACGCGGGCGCACTTGAAGTAGCCGCGGTCGGGACGGTAGCCACCGTCGTACATCGCGTAGAGCACCCGTCGGTGCACCGGTTTGAGACCGTCGCGCACGTCAGGCAGCGCCCTGGACACGATGACGGACATCGCGTAGTCCATGTAACTGCGCTGCATCTCGGACTGGATGTCCACCGGTTCGATGCGGTCAGCCGGGGGAGTGGTGTTCACGTCCGTCACAGGTTTAGGTCCTTCTTAAACGTCGAGGAAGCGAACGTCGCGCGCGTTGCGGATGATGAAGTCGCGCCGCGCCTCGACGTCCTCGCCCATGAGCACGCTGAACAGGTCGTCGGCCTGGGCCGCGTCGTCGAGCGTGACCAGGCGCAGCAGTCGCGTCGCCGGGTTCATGGTGGTCTCCCAGAGCTGGCCGGCGTTCATCTCGCCGAGGCCCTTGAACCGCTGGACGTTGTCCCGCGGGCGCGGGTCTGCCTTGCCCTGCGCGATGCCGTCGTTGATGACCGCGTCGCGCTCGGCGTCGGAGTAGGCGTAGGAGGCGTCCTCGCCCTTCCGGTCCCACTTGATCTTGTAGAGCGGCGGGCACGACAGGTAGACGTGCCCGGCCTCGATCAGCGGCCGCATGAACCTGAACAGCAGCGTCAGCAGCAGGGTGTTGATGTGCTGGCCGTCGACGTCGGCGTCGGCCATCAGGATCACCTTGTGGTAACGCAGCTTGGCGATGTCGAACTCGTCGTGCACGCCGGTGCCCAGGGCGGTGATGAGCGCCTGGACCTCGTTGTTCTTCAGGACCTTGTCGATCCGCGCCTTCTCGACGTTGAGGATCTTGCCGCGGATGGGCAGGATCGCCTGGAAGCGCGAGTCGCGGCCGCCCTTGGCCGAGCCGCCGGCCGAGTCGCCCTCGACGATGAACAGCTCGCACTTCTCCGGGTCGTTCCACTGGCAGTCGGCCAGCTTGCCGGGAAGGCCGCTGCCGGACTCCAGGAGCGACTTGCGCCGGGTCAGGTCGCGGGCCTGGCGGGCCGCCAGGCGGGCGCGGCTGGCCTGCAGCGACTTGTTGATGATGTCCTTGGCCTCGCCGGGGTTGCGCTCGAACCAGTCGCGCAGGTGGTCGTTGCAGGCCTTCTGCACGAACGACTTGGCCTCGGTGTTGCCCAGCTTGGTCTTGGTCTGGCCCTCGAACTGCGGGTCGGACAGCTTGACCGAGATGATCGCGGTCAGGCCCTCGCGGACGTCCTCGCCGGAGAGGTTGTCGTCCTTGCCCTCCTTGAGGAACTTCTGCTCGCGCGCGTAGCGGTTGACGATGGTCGTCAGCGCCGCGCGGAAGCCCTCCTCGTGGGTGCCGCCCTCAGCCGTGTTGATCATGTTGGCGAACGTGTAGACCGACTCCGAGTAGGAGTTGTTCCACTGCATGGCGATGTCGACCGCGATGCCGTCGCCCTCCTCCTCGAAGGAGACGATCGACGCGTGCGCCGCCTCCTTCTTGGCGTTGAGGTGCTTGACGAAGTCGGCCAGGCCGCCCTCGTAGTGGTATTCGACCGTGTGCGGCTCGCCGTTGACGTGGTCGGGCCGCTCGTCGGTGAACGTGATCGTCAGGCCCTTGTTGAGGAAGGCCGTCTCCTGGAACCGGCGCGAGAGCGTCTCGTAGTTCCAGGTGGTGGTCTCGAAGACGTCGGGATCGGGCCAGAACGTGATCGTCGTGCCGGTCTCGTCGGTCTCCTCGCCCTGGGCCAGCGGCGCGGTGGGCTTGGAGTGCTCGTAGCGCTGCCGCCAGTAGTGGCCGTTCTGCTTGACCTCGACGTCCATGGCGGTGGACAGCGCGTTGACGACGGCCGAGCCGACGCCGTGCAGGCCGCCGGAGACCGCGTAGGACTGGCTGTCGAACTTGCCGCCCGCGTGGAGCGTGGTCAGCACGACCTCGACGGCCGAGCGCTTCTCCACAGGGTGGATGCCCGTGGGGATGCCGCGGCCGTTGTCGACGACGCGCACGCCGCCGTCGGCCAGCAGCGAGATGTCGATCCTGGTGGCGAAACCGGCCAGCGCCTCGTCCACCGCGTTGTCCACGATCTCGTAGACGAGGTGGTGCAGGCCGCGCTCACCGGTGGAGCCGATATACATACCCGGGCGTTTGCGAACCGCCTCAAGTCCTTCGAGTACGGTGATTGAGCTAGCGTCGTAGGACAACTGCGAAATCCTCCTGCCGCGGACACGCGGCGGGGGAGGCCGTCAACTTCATGCTGCCCCTACCGTGCCCGTCACCGTCGTGAGTGCCCCGATGCGCGGTCACCCGGGGGAGTCGGCTTACTGCCGGGGTGACACGCAAGCGGACGTGTCCGGAATCCTTTTTCATTCTACCGCTTCCCGGAGCCCGTGGTGGCAATACACGCGCCTGTGATGCGCCCTAGCTCGATTTGCCCCCCACTCAAGCATCCCCCCTTCGGAAAGGGGGCTTATCGCGTCTGCGGCTGTCTGATCGCCCCCGGCGCCTAACCATAGGTGTCGCCGGGCCCTCTACTTCCGGTCACCCGCAAACCCCCTGTGGGCCGGGGCGCGTTCTGCGGCCCCCTGACCTTGACCTTTGTCACGGAACCGTCACCCAGCTCCTCGTTGAGCCTGCGGATGAGGGTGCGCGCGAGCAGCCTGACCTGCGTCGCCCAGGCCGTGGAATCGGCCGCGATGAGCACCTCGCCCTCGTCGAAGGACTCCGGCCGGGTGTGGGCGGCCAGGTCGGGGCCGACGATCTCCTTCCACCGGCCGAACACCGCGCCGACGGCCGCCGAGCGCTCCCAGCCGCGGTCGGCCAGCAGGTCGGCGATGGCCCGGCCGAAGAGCTGGGGATCGCCGGCCTCCCTGCGCGGGCCGGCCTTGCGCCTGGGCTCGCGGCGCGGGAGCTGGCCGCGCTTGGCCGCGTCGGCCTTCGCCTGCGCGAGCTTCTCCCTCGCCATGGCGGCCCCCCTGGCCGCCGCGTTGTGCTGCTCATCGGACACGGGTCACGCTCCCCTCAGCGACGTCGAAACGGGCCCCCGCCAGCTCCTTCGGCACGTCGTCGGGCACGGCGGCGGTGATCAGCACCTGTTCGGCCGGCGCGACGATCTCGGCCAGCCTGCGCCTGCGCTGGCTGTCGAGCTCGGCGAACACGTCGTCGAGGATCAGCACCGGGTCGCCGCCGTCGGCCCGCAGCAGGTCGTAGGCGGCCAGCCGCAGCGCCAGCGCGAACGACCACGACTCGCCATGGCTGGCATAGCCGCGGGCGGGCAGGTCGCCGAGGCCCAGGATCAGGTCGTCGCGGTGTGGGCCGACCAGCGTGACGCCCCGTTCCAGCTCGGCCTGGCGGACCTCCGTGAGCCGGTCGCGGAGCTGCTGTTCAAGGGTTTTCCCCAAGTCTGTGGATAACGTCTGCGCATCGGGAGATCCCCGCTCACCGGCGACTTCGTCCTCCGCGCCGTCCCCACCTGTGGACAACGTGCTGCGGTAGGCCAGCGTCGCGGGGGCGCTCGTGGGGGCCAGCGCGGCGTAGGCCCCGGCCACCAGCGGGCGCAGCGCCTCGATGAGCTCCAGCCGCGCCCGCAACAGCTCCGCGCCGTGCCTGGCGAGGTGGGCGTCCCACACCTCCAGCGTGCTCAGGACGTCGCCGGCGCCCGCGGCGGCGAACGCGGTGTCGCTCTCGGCCCGCCGGCCGCTCCTGCTGCCTCTGCGGGCCTGCGCGGCCGTGCGCAGCAGGGCGCCGCGCTGCTTCAGCACCCGGTCGTAGTCGGCCCGGACCCCGGCGAACCTCGGGGCCCTGGCCACGAGCAGGTCGTCGAGAAAACGGCGGCGCTCCGACGGGTCGCCCTTGGACAGCGCCAGGTCCTCCGGCGCGAACAGCACCGTGCGCAGCAGCCCGATGACGTCGCGCGGCCTGGACACGGGGGAGCGGTTGAGCCGCGCCCGGTTGGCCTTGCCCGGGTTGATCTCCAGCTCCACCAGCGCCCGCCGGTCGTCCCTGTGGACGGCGCAGCGCACGATGGCCCGCGCGGCCCCCTGCCGCACCAGCGGCGCGTCGTTGGCCACGCGGTGGCTGGAGTGCGTCGCGACATAGCCGAGGGCCTCGACCAGGTTGGTCTTGCCCTGGCCGTTGGGCCCGACGAGAGCCGTGACGCCCGGTTCCAGACCGAGCTCCACGGACGCGTAGGACCTGAAGTCGGTCAGCGAGAGGTGGGCGACATGCACCCCACGAAGGTTAGTCCGCCGCGGGGGCCGCCCGTGTCACCGGCTTGCCGTCCTGTGGAAAACCTCGGGCTTCCCCGGCCGGCCTGTGGACCACCGGCCGGCCCGACCGGCCGGACCCCGGCTGGGCTGCTCGGCCGGGTTACTCGGCTTCGCGCGGCGGGGCCACGTCGGCGCCGGGCGAGTCGGCGCCCTTGCCGGTGCTGCCCTCGGTCGAGGTGATCGCGTGGCCGCCGAACTGGTTGCGCAGCGCGGCGACGACCTTCATCGCGGGGGAGTCGTCCTGGCGCGAGGCGAACCGCGCGTACAGGGCGGCGGTGATCACCGGCAGCGGCACGGCGTGGTCGACGGCCGCCTGGACCGTCCAGCGGCCCTCGCCGGAGTCCTGGGCGTAACCGCGGAGCTGGTCGAGGTGCTCGTCGTCGTCGAGCGCCCGCACCATCAGGTCGAGCAGCCAGGAGCGGATGACGGTGCCGGTGCGCCAGCTGCTGAAGGAGCCCCTGACGTCCTTGACGACGTCGGACGCCTCCAGAAGCTCCCAGCCCTCCGCGAACGCCTGCATCATGCCGTACTCGATGCCGTTGTGGACCATCTTCGCGAAGTGGCCGGCACCGACGTCACCGGCGTGGACGAAGCCGTCCTCGCCCTCAGGCTTGAGCGTCTCGAAGATCGGCATGAGCCGGTCGACGTCGGTCTGCTCGCCGCCGCACATGAGGGCGTAGCCGTTCTGGAGCCCCCACACGCCGCCGCTCACGCCGCAGTCGACGAAGCCGATGCCCTTCTCGCGCAGCTCGGCGGCGTGCTTCTGGTCGTCCACATAGTGTGAATTGCCGCCGTCGACGACGATGTCGCCCTCGTCGAGCAGCTCGCCGAGCTCGTCGATCGTCTGCTGGGTGGGCTTGCCCGCGGGAACCATGACCCAGACCGCGCGCGGCGCGGACAGCCGTTCGACCAGCTCCTTCAGGCTGGCCACGTCGCTGATGCCGGGGTCGCGGTCGTAACCGACCACCTCCTGGCCGCCGCGGCGCAGCCGCTCGGCCATGTTGCCGCCCATCTTGCCCAGTCCCACCATGCCGATCTGCATGACGCTCCTCTACCCCCTTGTCAGGCTTCCATCATCTCCGATGACGGGATCAGCCCGACAGGCGGATGGGCATGATCAGGTAACGGTAGTCCGTACCTGCGCCTTCGTCCACAGGCTTGCCCCCTGTGAGGATGGCCGGTTTGGTCGAGGTCGTCATCTGCAGGCGCGCCACGTCGGAGTCGATCGCGCCGAGCCCCTCCAGCAGGAACTGGTGGTTGAAGGCGATGTTCATCTCCTCGCCCTCGTAATCCACAGGCAGTGCCTCGACGGCCTGCGCCTCGTCGCCGCTGCCGGCCTCCAGCACGACCTCGCCGCTCTTGAACGCCAGGCGTACGGGGGTGTTGCGCTCGGCGACCAGGGCCACGCGCTTGACCGCCTCGACGAACGGGCCTGTGGACAGGTCGGCGCGCGCGGAGAACTCCGTGGGCAGCAGCGAGCGGTACTTGGGGAACTCGGGGTCGAGCAGCCGCGTCGTGGTGCGCCGGCCCGCGCTGGAGAAGCCGATCATGCCCTCGCCGGTGCCGCCGGCCGAGCTGAGCGCGATCTCCACCTCGGCGCCGGTGGTGCCGAGGGCCTTGGCGGTGTCGGCGAGCGTCTTGCCGGGGATCATCGCGATCGCGGCGAAGTCGGGCTGGCCCGGCTGCCACTTGAGCTCGCGCACGGCGAGCCGGTAGCGGTCGGTGGCGGCGAGGGTGACGGTGTCGCCCTCGATCTCCATGCGCACGCCCGTGAGCATCGGCAGCGTGTCGTCCCGGCCCGCCGCGACGGCGACCTGGCTGACGGCGGAGGCGAACACGTCGCTGCCCACCCGCCCGGCGGCCGGCGGCATGGCCGGGAGCGACGGGTAGTCCTCCACAGGCATGGTCAGCAGGGTGAACCGGGCGCTGCCGCACGTGACGACGGCCTTGGCGCCTTCCACCACGAAGTCCACAGGCTGTGCGGGAAGCGCGCGCGTGATCTCGGCGAGCAGCTTGCCCGAGACCAGGACGACGCCCGCCTCACCGGTGTGGAGTTCGAGCGTGACCTCGGCGGAGACCTCGTAGTCGAACCCCGACAGCTTGAGCTGCTGGCCCTCCGTCACCTCCAGGCGCATGCCGGCGAGCACGGGCACCGACGGGCGCGCCGGGAGACTGCGTGCCGTCCATGCCACCGCCTCAGCGAGGACGTCTCGCTCGATTCGGAACATCACGGTGATCAGCCTCCTGGGTTCGTCGTTGATTCAAGTGTTCACTCTCCCGCACCGCGGTTCGGGGAGAACCCCTCTATGGGTCTTTGATTTTCTTAGTAAGAGAGATAAGAGGTCATCACACTAGGGGCTGTGGGAACTGTGGACAACTGATGTCCTCGCAGCTCAGTGCCCCTGTTTTCATCCACCGAGGGTGTGGGTGACGCCTGGGGGAAACTTCGCCGCCTGGGGATGGAGATTCGTCGCCCACAGGCCGTCCCCAGATCATGGGGTGTTCATCCACCGGTTATCCACGAGGTTTCCACAGGTTGTCCACGGGGTAAGAGGGGGCCTTCTGGAGTCCCAGATCGACTGTTCACAGGCCGTCCACACGTTATCCACGAGTCATCCCCAGGTTCTCCTCAGGATGTCCCCAGATTCGTCCCCAGCCCTTGTGGGTGGATTTTTCCCGGCATTGGCGGTCGTACCGACGCGCCAATTTTGCGTTTCCGCTGGTCCACAGTGTTTTCCACAGGCTGTGTACGAGCATCAAGATCCACGCTTGCTCTGTTTGATACGCATTGTCAGCTCGTTGACCTGGTTGTACATCGACCTGCGCTCGGCGATGAGCGACCGGATCTTGCGCTCGGCGTGCATCACGGTGGTGTGGTCGCGGCCGCCGAACTGCTGGCCGATCTTCGGCAGCGACAGCTCGGTCAGCTCGCGCGCCAGGTACATGGCGATCTGCCGGGCGTTGACGAGCGCGCGGCTGCGCGAGGTGCCGCACAGGTCTTCGATGCTGATGCCGAAGTAGTTGGCGGTCTCGGTCATGATGGCCGCGATCGTGATCTCGGTGTCGGACTCCGAGGTGATCAGGTCCTTCAGCACGACCTCGGCGAGCTGCAGGTCCACACCCTGCCTGTTGAGGCTGGCGAACGCGGTCACCCTGATCAGGGCGCCCTCCAGCTCGCGGATGTTGGTGGAGATCCGGCTCGCGATGTACTCCAGCACCTCGGGCGGCGCGGCCAGGCCCTCCTGGATGGCCTTCTTCCGCAGGATCGCGATGCGGGTCTCCAGCTCGGGCGGCTGGACGTCGGTGATCAGGCCCCACTCGAACCGGTTGCGCAGCCGGTCCTCCAGCGTGATGAGCTGCTTGGGCGCGCGGTCGCTGGAGATGACGATCTGCTTGTTGGCGTTGTGCAGGGTGTTGAAGGTGTGGAAGAACTCCTCCTGCGTCTGCTCCTTGCCCTCCAGGAACTGGATGTCGTCCACAAGCAGGATGTCGATCGCGCGGTAGCGGCCGCGGAAGCCGTCGGCCTTGTGGTCGCGGATGCTGTTGATGAAGTCGTTGGTGAACTCCTCCGAGCTCACGTATCTCACCCGGGCGCCGTCGTACAGGCTCTGCGCGTAATGCCCGATCGCGTGCAGCAGGTGGGTCTTCCCCAGGCCGGAGTCGCCGTAAATGAAGAGCGGGTTGTACGCCTTCGCGGGGGATTCGGCCACCGCCACGGCCGCGGCGTGCGCGAACCGGTTGCTGGCGCCGATGACGAATGTCTCAAATGTGTACTTCTGGTTGAGTCTGGCCGGCTCGCTGGGCTTGTTGCTCTTCGCTTCCCAGCGATTCGGTGCCGGCTCCGGCGCTTTCTCCACAGGCGGTGTGTACGGCTGCACCTGTTCAAAAGAGAACGAAGGCTGTGGATATTCGGTGGACGCCGGAGGCTGCTCGGGCTGTGGAGAATAGAACTGCGGGGGCTCGGATGCCTGGTAGTGCTGGGGTTGCACCGGCTGTGTGTAACGCGGCTGGCTATCCACACTCTGGGGATAAGGCACATTCACAGGCTGTTGATGGACGTCCGGCAAAGGCTGTTCCGGAGCCGTGGTGTCGATCATCACGGCCAGCCGCATCGTCATCCCCAGCTCCTGGGACAGCGCGTGGGCCACCAGCGGGCGCAACTTGCCCTCGATGAGGTCCTTGAGGAAGTCGTTGGGGACGCCGAGCACGATCGTGTCGTCCGCGAGAGCGATCGGACGGACCATCGACAGCCAGGTGCGCTGCTGGATGGGCACGTTCTCGTTGAGGAAGTTGCCCAGGGCCCTCGCCCATACCGTGCCGAGGTCGACACCACTCATGGTGCGGCTCCCCTCCTTCCTCTCGCGGCCCCCCGCGATCGTTTATCCACATGACCGTGGTCGCCCCGAGCGGTCGGCGACCCCTTCGTCCACAGCGTGGCGGCAGGGCTTCGTACCCAGGTCCTCCACAGGAGATCCACAGGCTGTGCACGGTGTTTCCGGTGGTCCAGAAGGGCCGACAGTATCCATGTGCACAGCTGTGTTCAAGACGTTGTCCACAGCGTAGTGGCACCTGGATGCACAAACTGTGGACGTGGGCCCGGCGGTGGAAAAGTCGCCTGTGGATCAGTGGATAACCCGTTCAGTTTGACCTGGGACGCCGTTGGCCCGTAACGTACGACGGTCGGCTTGCCACGCGACGGCTATTTCGCGTGCCCTCGCTCCCACGGCAGGCCAGCCATGTGTGTATAAGCGCCCCTGGGCGCACCTTCAAGCCTGGAGCCCACCCGTGAGCAAGCGTACTTTCCAGCCGAACAACCGTCGCCGCGCGAAGACCCACGGCTTCCGGCTGCGGATGCGCACCCGGGCCGGTCGCGCCATCCTCGCCGCCCGTCGCCGCAAGGGCCGCGAGAAGCTGTCGGCCTGATCGACCCGCGCCCGAAGTCCGGCCCGTCGGTGTACCTCGCCGACGGGCGTTAGGCGTATACGGTGCTGTCCCGTCAATCCCGCATGCGGCGCGGGGACGAGTTCGAAGCGGCGGTCCGACGCGGCAAACGCGCCGGACGCCCCACTTTGGTGGTGCATCTCAACCTTTCTGGGGAAGAGACACCTCTGGTTGGTTTCGTGGTGAGCAAGGCCGTTGGTGGCGCGGTGACCCGGAACAAGGTCAAACGACGGCTCCGACACCTGATGCGCGACCGTCTCGACCGGCTGCCGCGAGGTAGCCTGCTGGTGGTACGCGCCAATCCACCGGCCGCGTCCGCGTGCGTCGAGCAACTGGCCGCCGATCTCGACGCCGCGCTGGATCGTTTGCTCAGGCGGCGCGAGTCCTCGACGGGTGGACACAGATGACGGAGCAGCCGCAAGGGATGCCGGGCCTCGCCGCCCGGGCGCTGATCATCCCCATTCGGTTCTACCGGGCGTTCATCAGCCCGATGCTCGGTCCACGCTGCCGGTTCTACCCGTCGTGCAGCGCGTATGGGCTCGAGGCGATTGCCGTACATGGGGCATTGCGCGGCACATGGCTGACTGTCCGGCGCATCGGGCGGTGCCACCCATTCCATCCCGGAGGTATAGACCCGGTGCCCCCACGCCCGGTCCGGTCCCACGAAACGCAAGGGAGCTAGCTCGGTGGAGCTGTCCTGGCTCAATTGGCTGTACACGGCCGTCGCCCAAGTCATCACCTGGATCCACCAGGTCTACAGCACTTTCCTCGACCCCAACAGCGGGTTGACCTGGGCGCTGACCATCGTCACGCTGACCGTCTGCATGCGGATCCTCATCTTCCCGCTGTTCCTCAAGCAGATGCGGTCGTCGCGGAAGATGCAGGAGCTGGCACCGAAGGTCCAGGAGCTCCGCAAGCGCTACAAGAACGACAAGCAGCGCATGAACCAGGAGGTCATGGCGCTGTACCAGGGCGCGGGCGCCAACCCCCTCGGTGGCTGCCTCCCCGTCGTGGCGCAGTTCCCGATCTTCATCTCGATGTTCACCGTGCTGCGGGCCATCGCCGCCGACCAGGCCAAGTTCGGCATGTCGCAGGAGCTGGTCGACAGCGCCAAGCACGCGCTGATCATCAACGCTCCCCTGCCCGCCACGTTCTTCGAGGCCCCTGACATCGCCCAGAAGGTCGTCATCGGCTTCTTCGTGGCGATCAGCTCGCTCACCACGTTCCTCACCGTCCGGCAGAGCGTGACCCGCTCGATGGCGCAGATGCCGGACAACCCCATGGCGCAGCAGCAGAAGATCCTGATGTACATCTCGCCGCTGTTCGCCTTCTTCAGCCTCAACTTCCCGCTGGGCCTGATCCTCTACTGGGTCACCACCAACCTGTGGACGCTGGGCCAGCAGCACTGGTTCTACAGCCGGCACCCGATGCCGCAGTTCGACGCCAAGGGCAACGCCATCCCCGTGACGCCCAAGCCCGGCCTGGTGGCAAAGATGCGCAAGACCACTCCGGAAGAGGAGGCCCCTCCCGCCCCGCCGGAGCCTAAGATCATTAGGCAGCAGCCCAGCCGCCAGTCCCGCAGCAAGCGCACCGGCAGCAAGAAGTCTTGAACACGAAGGAGAGGCCGGCCATGACCGAGGCCGAGCAGGAGAAGGCTCCTGATCTCAACGCGCTTGAGCAGGAAGGCGAGATCGCTGCCGACTACGTCGAGGGCCTTCTCGACATCGCCGACATCGACGGCGACATCGACATGGACGTCGAGGGCGACCGCGCCATGGTCTCCGTCGTGGGGCTCAAGGGCAACGAGCTGGTCGGGCCCGCCGGCGAGGTCCTGGAGGCGCTGCAGGAGCTGACCCGGCTGGCCGTCCACCGGCAGACCGGGGAGCGGTCGCGGCTCATGCTCGACGTCGCCGGTTACCGCGAGCGGCGCCGGGCCGAGCTGAGCAAGCTCGGCACCGAGGTCGCCAACCAGGTCAAGGACAAGGGTGAGCCGAAGGCGCTGCACCCGATGACGCCGTTCGAGCGGAAGATCGTCCACGACGCGGTGGCGGCCGCCGGGCTGCGCAGCGAGTCCGAGGGTGAGGAGCCGCAGCGGTACGTGGTGGTCCTTCCCACCTGAAACGTGCATGGTGAGCCGGTTCGGCCGTCTGTCCGCGCTTGGGTGCGCTGATGGGCGGCCGTTTCCGTATCTATAGCTGTACGTACGGGATGCGGGGCCTATGTGGGCCGCTGGCGGGTTTGCGGGCTGGCCTCCGTGCTTGTGCGGCTCGATCCCTGTTCCTTGCTGTTGGTGAGTTGTCCGGCGTCTTTGTGCTCTGGCGTTGGAGTTCGGCGCTGTTAGCGGGGGAGCGCGCGGTTTTGTGCGTTGACCTTGTTGTTCGTCCCGAAAAGTGTCTCTGAGTGTTTCTTTCGGGTGATATGCGCTCTATGTCGTTTGTAAGGGATTTGGTGTCGAGGGTGGATCGGGAGGGGCGCGCGGCGGCGTGCTCGACCGTCACCCACATGCCAGCCCGCTAGTCTTCCAGTGTGATCTCACATCTAGCCTTGGGTGGACACCGCCCCTAGAACGTCGAGACACCCACCGTCGAACGCCCACCGGCATCACCGCCGAGCAGGCAACCTGAGTACGAACACCACCTGAGACCGAGAAAGGGCCAGCATCCAGTGAGCGAAGAGCTTCCGGCGCCGCCGGACATAGCGCGGGACGTCTTCGCCGGGGAGGCATGGGACCGTGCGAACGCGTTCGCCGCGCTGCTGGCGGGCCCCGGCGTCGTCCGGGGATTGCTGGGGCCGCGTGAGGTGCCGCGTATCTGGGATCGCCACCTGCTCAACTGCGCTGTGGTCGCCGAGGCCGTGCCGCCGGAGGTGCGGCTCGTGGACATCGGCTCGGGGGCGGGGCTGCCGGGGCTGGTGCTGGCCATCGTCCGCCAGGACATCGAGGTCACGCTGCTGGAGCCGTTGCTTCGCCGTACGGTGTTCCTGGAGGAGTGCGTCGAGGCGCTCAAGCTGGACAACGTCGAGGTGCTGCGCGGGCGGGCCGAGGATCTGGCGGGGGAGCGGGAGTTCGACGTCGCCAGTGCTCGGGCGGTCGCGCCACTCGACCGGCTGCTGAAATGGGCCATGCCTCTTCTGCGTGAGGGCGGCGAGCTGATAGCCATGAAGGGGGAGCGAGCCGCCGGCGAGCTCGCCGAGGCGGAGTCCCAATTGCGGGCCTGCGGGGCCCGAACGGCCGAGCTTGTGACCGTCGGGCACGGTAAGGTCGAGCCGCCTGCAACATTGGTTCGGGTGGTAGCGGGTCGCGCGCCGGAGCGAGCCAGGCGGCGACGAAGGAGGTGACGGTTGTGCCAGTCGCGTCTTGCGGTCTTGGCTGGCCGGACAGCCGTCTGTCCGAGAGCCCAACCGGGGTTGGATGGCCCGAAATGGGCGTGTCGCAACAGCAAATTCCCGGCACCGGCACACCACTGGTTGAAAGGATGGCCAACGTGACCCAGACCCCCCTGAACCCCGGTGATTCGCCGTTGGTACGAGAGGCGCTCAGTTCAGTGGTTTCACGTGAAACACCTGCCACCACCCAACCGGCCGCCCCTCAGCCAGCCACCGAGCAGCCCGCCGCCACCCAGAGGGGTGGCACCAGCGGCGACGGCGACAACTCCTGGCCTCGGCCGGCGAAGTGCAGAGTGATCGCGGTGGCCAACCAGAAGGGCGGCGTCGGCAAGACCACCACCTCGGTGAACATTGCCGCGGCCCTGTCGATGCACGGCCAGCGCGTCCTCGTGGTGGACCTCGACCCGCAGGGCAACGCCTCGACAGCGCTGGCCACCGAGCATCGTGGTGACGTACCGGATGTGTACCAGGTGCTCGTCGACGATCTGCCCATGGTGGAGATCGTCAAGCAGGTCCCCGAGATGCCGAACCTCTACTGCGCGCCCGCCACGATCGACCTGGCCGGCGCGGAGATCGAGCTCGTCTCGCTGGTGGCGCGGGAGGCCCGGCTCCGGCGGGCGCTGGCGGCGTACGAGGCGGAGTTCGACTACATCGTCATCGACTGCCCGCCGTCCCTCGGCCTGCTGACGGTCAACGCCCTGGTCGCGGCGGAGGAGGTCATGATCCCGATCCAGTGCGAGTACTACGCGCTGGAGGGCCTGGGGCAGCTCCTCAGGAACGTCGACCTCATCAAGGCGCACCTCAACCCGGCTCTGCGGCTCTCCACGATCGTCCTGACGATGTACGACGGGCGTACCCGGCTGGCTTCACAGGTCGCCGACGAGGTGCGCTCGCACTTCGGGGAGACGGTGCTGAAGACGGTCATCCCGCGCAGCGTCCGGCTGTCGGAGGCGCCCAGCTATGGGCAGTCGGTCATGACGTACGATCCGGGGTCGAGCGGGGCTATGGCCTACATGGACGCGGCCCGGGAGATCGCCCACCGCGCCACCGTGGCCTGACGGCTGGTCGCTCGTGGGTCTCTCGGGTACGGCCTGAGGGGGTGGGCTGTCATGCCCGTGCTCCGGTGTGCCTGCGCCGGGTCGGCGCGGTGGACGTCGGCGGTGGACGCCGGCGGGGAGCGGTATCGTTCGGCGCGAGTCGTGAGTTGGGCAGATTTGTAACCGTGTCGGCGTAAGTCCCACGGGACTGTGTGTGGCGTGGGGGCACCCCGCTGGGCCCGCAACGGTAACCTCTCCTGGAGTGACCGGAATCGACCGGCTGGATGAGGAGACGCAGTGAGTCAGCAGCGGCGGGGATTGGGCAAGGGACTCGGGGCGCTCATCCCGACCGGACCCATCGTTGACGGCCCGGGTACGGCGCCCGCTCCCTCGAACGGTGCCACGGTCGAGGCAGGTCCGAAGCCGATCGCTGGAGCGTACTTCAAAGAGGTCGCGCTGACCGCGATCGTGCCCAACCCTCGTCAGCCGCGTGAGGTGTTCGACGACGAGCGCCTCCAGGAGCTCGCCGACTCCATTCGCGAGGTCGGCCTTCTGCAGCCGATCGTGGTGCGCTCCGTGGGTGGCGGCCAGTACGAGCTGATCATGGGAGAGCGGCGCTGGCGGGCGTGCCAGCAGGTCGGTCTTGACCCGGTCCCGGCGATCGTCCGGAACACCCAGGACACCGACCTCCTCCGGGACGCGCTCATCGAGAACCTCCAGCGCGAGCAGCTGAACGCCCTCGAAGAAGCGGCCGCCTACCAGCAGTTGCTGGACGACTTCCAGGCGACCCACGAGCAGTTGGCCAGCAAGGTGGGGCGCTCTCGATCCCACATCACCAACACGCTCCGGCTGCTCAACCTCCCGCCGGAGGTTCAGCTCCGCGTGGCCGCCGGCACCATCAGCGCCGGGCACGCTCGCGCCCTGCTCGGCCTGAGCAGTGCGGAGGAGCAGGTTGAGTTGGCCAAGCGCATCGTGGCGGAGCTGCTGTCCGTGAGGGCGGTGGAGGAGATCGTCGCCATGGGCAGCGCGAAGGCCGCGCAGAAGGCGCCGCGTGAGCGGCAGGCGCCCAAGCCTACGGCTCCTGGTCTGACCCATCTGGCGGACCGGCTCTCCGACCACTTCGAGACGAAGGTCAAGGTCGACCTGGGGCGGCGTAAGGGGCGGATCGTGGTGGAGTTCGCGACGATCGACGACCTTGAGCGCATCATCGGGACGATGGCGCCTGAGGCGGCACGGGCGATGCGGGAGCGCGAGGACTGACCTTGCCTGTTTCACGTGAAACCACTCGCTGTTTCACGTGAAACCCCTTCCTTCGTTCTTCGCTTCTCTCTTCTCTACGGTTCTCCTCTCTTCTCTCTCTCCTCTTCTCTGTTCGTCTGCGTTGGTCCTTCTTCGTGTTGTGGGTGTGTCCGCAGGGCTGCGTCGTGGGTGCGGCATGCGGCTGGAGCGCAATGGCTGGCCGGGCCGCGGCCTTGGGGTCGCTCCGGCTCCCCGGCTCGCGCGGCTCCCCGGCTCGCGCGGCTCCCCGGCTCGCGCGGCTCCCCGGCTCGCGCGGCTCCCCGGCTCGCGCGGCTCCCCG